>NZ_ASHX02000001.1:5744968-6084962 GCF_000478605.2 Streptomyces thermolilacinus SPC6
GTTCGGCGACGATCCGCGGCAGCACGCCCAGGTAGTAGCCCTCCCCCCAGGAGTCCCCCGCGAGCGGCTCCTCCCAGTCCCAGTCGCGAAAGCCCCAGAGGTTCTCGTTGTTGCCGTTCCAGACGACCAGGCTGGGGTGCGCCATGAGCCGGACGACGTTGTCCCGCGCCTCCGCCTCCACCTCCCCGCGCAGCGGCTGTTCCTCGGGGTAGGCGGCGCAGGCGAACAGGAAGTCCTGCCACACCATGAGCCCGAGCTCGTCGCACACGTCGTAGAAGGCGTCGTCCTCGTAGATGCCGCCGCCCCAGACGCGCACCAGGTCGACATTGGCCTCGGCGGCCTGGCGCAGCCGCGTGCGGTAGCGCTCCGGCGTGATCCGGGACGGCAGGACGTCGTCCGGGATCCAGTTGACCCCGCGCGCGAAGATCCGCACGCCGTTGACGACGAAGGTGCAGCCGCTGCCGTGCGCGTCGGCGGACCGGTCGAGCTCGACGGTACGGAAGCCGATGCGGCGCCGCCAGACGTCGAGCGTCCCCTCCTCCTCGTCGAGCAGGGTCACTTCGAGCTCGTACAGTGGCTGGTCCCCATGGCCGCGCGGCCACCACAGCCGTGCTTCGGGGACCTCGACACGCAGGACCGCCTCCTCGCCGGTGAAGGAGACCACGCCCGCGCTCTCCGTCCCCTCCCCGTTGACGGCGGCCCGTACGGTCAGCGGACGGCCGGCGCCCCGCCGCGTGCGTTCGGCCCTGAGCCGTAGCTCGACATGACCGGTCGTACCGTCCACCGTGACGAGCGGGCGGACCTCGGCCAGCCGGGCGGTCGACCAGTGCTCAAGGCGCACCGGCCGCCACATGCCCGCCGTCACGACGGTGGGGCCCCAGTCCCAGCCGAAGCCGCACGCCATCTTGCGGATGTACTGGAAGGGCTCGGGGTAGACGTTCGGCCGTTCCCCGGTGAGCGCGCGGACCCGGTCGGCCTCCTCGTACGCCGAGTCGAAGCGAACCTCCAGGGGGCCGGTGCGGCCCGTGATGTCGAAGCGGTACGCGCGGTGCATGTTGCGCGTCGTGCCGAGGACCTCGCCGGCGAGGGTGATCTCCGCGGCGGTGTCCAGTCCTTCGAAGACCAGGTCCGTGCGCTCGTGCGTGCTGTCGTGGGTCAACGCGGTGACGTAGGACCACCCTTGCCGGCCCACCCACGCGATCTCGGTCTCGTTCCGGCCGATGAAGGGGTCGGGTATGACCTGTGCGGCGAGCAGATCGGTGTGGACGCAGCCGGGGACGCGGGCCGGGAGCGACGCGTCCTCATGGCGCAGGCTCCAGCCCTCGGTCAGCTGGGTGACGTCCTTCATGTGTGCGGCTCCAATCGCCTGACTGCGGCGGGATGCGTATACGACGGCGACAACCTAGCCGTACGTACAGCGGCTGTCCATGAACCGGTAAAGCTTCAAACTCCGTAAAGGGCAGCTCGTCAACTCTCGGCCTTAGAAGCGAGGTTGAGCCCGGCAAAGCGGTCCCCCGGTAACGATTGGGCATCGCAGGGGAAACTTTCGCTTTACCGGTTCACATGCTCCTGCCATAGTGCCGACATCCCACATCGACCTGAGCCGTAACCCTGAAGGAGTTGGGCACATGGGGAAGACGAAGTCGCTCACGGGCGTGCTTCTCACCGCCGCGATGCTGGCCGTGGCGGGATGCAGTGGCGGGGGTGCGGCGTCGGGAGAGACCGCGGCGGCGCCCGCCGACCCGAACGAGGTCTCCGGGGAGATCAAGGTCCTCACCCATCGGACGGACCTCGTCCAGAACGGCGCGCTGAAGCGCTACGCGGCGGAGTTCAACAAGGTCTACCCCAAGGTGAAGGTGGAGTTCGAGGGGATCACGGACTACGAGGGGGAGGTGAAGATCCGTATGAACACCAAGGCGTACGGGGACGTGCTGATGATCCCCGCGGCGGTCTCCAAGAGTGACTACCCCAAGTTCTTCGCGCCCCTCGGGCCGACCGCCGAACTCGCCGCGAAGTACCGTTTCAGCGACAAGACCGAGGTGGCCGGCAAGGTCTATGGCATCGCCCAGTTCGGCACGGCCAACGGCTTCGTCTACAACAAGGCGGTCTGGAAGAAGGCCGGGATCACCCAGTGGCCCAGGACCCCGCAGGAGTTCCTCGCGGCCCTGAAGGCGATCGAGGGCAGGACCGACGCCGTCCCGTACTACACGAACTTCAAGGACGGCTGGCCGCTGGTCCAGTGGACCTCCAACGTGGGGTCGGTGACCTGCGACGCGAAGGCCACCGACGAACTCGCTGGCCCGGTGTCGCCCTGGAAGGCCGGGGGCGAGCTGCACACGATCGACACGCTGGTCCATGACATCGTGAAGCAGGGGCTCATCGAGAAGGACCCGACCACCACGAACTGGGAGCGGTCCAAGGCGATGCTCGCCGGGGGCGAGATCGCCACGATGATGCTGGGCTCCTGGTCGATCACGCAGATGCAGGGTGCGGCGAAGGAGGCCGGAGGCTCCCCGGCGGACATCGGCTTCATGCCCTTCCCCGCCCAGAAGGACGGCAAGTTCTGCGCCACCCTGGTCTCCGACTACCAGCAGGCCGTCAGCGCCCACTCCGGGAACAAGCCGGCCGCCCGCGCGTGGATCGACTGGTTCACCGACAAGTCCGGCTACTCGGAGCGCGAGGGCGCGGTGCCCGCGGTGAAGTCCGCTCCCATGCCGGCGACGCTCAAGGACTTCGCTGACAACGATGTCAGCTTCGTGGAGCGCTCGGAGGCCCGGACGGCCCTCGTCAACGACATCGACAACGCCGCCGAGATCGGCCTGAACAAGCCCGACTACCGGCAGAAGCTCATCGACACCGCGCGCGGAGCACAGGACGGCAGCCTCCAGAACTTCTTCGCCGACCTGAACAAGAGGTGGGACGAGGCGGCGAGGACCGCCGGTTCCTGACACCGGCGGAGCGGGCCCCGGCCGCCGTACGGCGCCGGCCGGGGCCCCGGCTCCCGCAGCCGCGGACACGAAAGGCCGACATGACCGACACACCTCTGCCCTCCTCCCGGACCACCCCCGCCGTGGCGGCCGCCACACCGTCCACCGTCCGGGCCGGGAAGCGCTCGAACGGATCGAGCGGATCGAGCGGATCGAGCGGATCGAGCGGATCGAGCGGAACGGGCCGGACGACCGGGAAGAGCGCACGGGCACGTTCCTGGCGTGACTCCCCGCTCCGGCGCGCCACCCCGTGGTTCTTCCTGGCGGCGCCGCTGGCACTGCTGATCACGTTCACCTATGTGCCCGTGGTGAGCATGATCATCTACAGCTTCACCGACTGGGACGGGGTGAGTCCCGACCGCGAGTTCACGGGGGTGGACAACTACGTCCAGATCTTCACCCGCCCGGAACTCTTCCGGGTCTTCTTCGTCAGCGGCTACTACCTCGCCGCGTCCGTCCTACAGATCGGCGTCGCCCTCTACTTCGCCACGGTCCTGAGCTTCAACCTCAGGTTCCGCAACTTCTTCAAGGGAGTTCTCTTCTTCCCCTACCTGATCAACGGGGTCGCGATCGGCTTCGTCTTCCTCTACTTCTTCCAGGACGGCGGAACGCTCGACTCCCTGCTCGCCTGGTTCGGCGTCAGCACCGAGCACGCCTGGCTCGGCGACCCCACCTCCGCCAACACATCCCTGGCGGGTGTGTCGGTCTGGCGCTTCACAGGGCTGAACTTCGTCCTCTTCCTCGGCGCCATCCAGTCCGTTCCCGGCGAACTGTACGAGGCGGCCCAGATGGACGGAGCCGGCAAGTGGCAGCAGTTCCGCCACATCATCGCTCCGAGCATCAAGCCCGTGCTCAGCCTCAGCGTCATCCTGGCGATCTCCGGCTCCCTGTCCGTGTTCGAGATCCCCTACATCATGACCGGCGGCGCGACCGGCACGTCGACCTTCGTCATCCAGACGGTCAAGCTCGCCTTCCAGTTCAACAAGACCGGCCTGGCCTCGGCCGCGGCCGTGGTGCTGCTCGCGATCATCCTGCTGATCACCTGGGTCCAGCGCAGGCTGGTGCCCGACGACAAGGTGGACCTCGTATGACCCCCGGTATGACCCCCGCCGTGACAGCGCGCCGACGGCTGCCGATCGGGACCGCGCTCACCTACCTGTCCCTGATCGCCGCGGCCCTGGTCGTCCTGCTGCCGCTGCTCGTCGTCTTCCTCACGTCGCTCAAGACATCGGACGAGGTCGCGAAGGGAGGAGCGCTCTCTCTGCCGCGCGACTGGCTGAACTTCGCGAACTACGCCACGGCGTTCACCGACGGCCACATGCTCGCGGCGTTCGGCAACACCGCCTTCATCCTCGTCTTCTCGGTCGGCGGCACCGTGATCATCGGCTCGATGACGGCCTACGCGGTCGACCGCTTCGACTTCAGGGCGAAGAAGCCGGTCATGGCGCTCTTCCTCGTCGCCACGCTCGTACCGGGCGTCACCACCCAGGTCGCGACCTTCCAGGTCGTCAACGGCTTCGGCCTGGTGGACACCCACTGGGCGCCGATCCTGCTCTACATGGGCACGGACATCGTCTCGGTGTACGTCTTCCTCCAGTTCATCCGCTCCATCCCGCACTCGCTGGACGAGGCCGCCCGCCTCGACGGGGCCAACGCGTTCACGATCTACCGGAAGATCATTTTCCCGCTGCTCAAGCCGGCGATCGCCACCGTCGTCATCATCAAGGGGATCACCACCTACAACGACTTCTACATCCCCTTCCTTTATCTGCACTCGGAGGACCTCGGGACCATCTCGACCTCGCTGTTCCGCTTCAAGGGGCCCTTCGGCGCGCACTGGGAGGCCATCTCGGCGGGCGCGATCCTGGTCATCCTGCCGACGCTCGTCGTGTTCCTGCTGCTCCAGCGGTGGATCTACAACGGCTTCGCGCAGGGAGCCACGAAGTAGCGGTCAGGACCGCCGTCCGCGGGGCGGGCCCGTGCCGAGGGGGCGGCACAGGGGGAGCGGCCCTCGGATCGGGGAGGGGCTCAGGCCGAGGGGGCGGAGGTGCTTCCGCGCGGTACGAACCGGGCGCACTCCTCCTCCACGTTCCCGACCTCCTCGTCCGCGACGAGGGCGAGCAGCGTCCGTGCCGCGCTGGCCCCGTACGCCGGGATGTCGCGGGCGAGGGCGGACAGCGCGGGCCTGACGACCTGGGTGAGCTGCGACTCGTCCCAGGCCACGACGGACAGGTCGCGGGGGATCGAGAGCCCGATCTCCTGGGCCACGGAGAGCGCGGCCACCGCCATGATGTCGTTGTCGAAGATCATCGCGGTGGGGCGCTCCGCCGCGATGAGCAACCGGCGGGCGGCGCGGGCCCCTTCGTCCCCCGTGTAGTCCGTGTGGACGATCTCGGGCGCGGGCAGCCCCGCCTCCGCGCAGACCTCACGGAAGGCGGCGTCCCGGACGGCGGTGTGCGCGAACCCTTCCGGACCGGCCACCCGCGCGATGCGCCGGTGGCCGATCGCCACCAGGTACCGCACCGCCTCCTGGACGCTCTTCGCGTCGTCCGACCACACCGCGGGCAGCGAACCCGCGGTGTGCGGCGGCCCGATGACCACGGCGGGCAGCCCGAGGGCCTCGATCGCCGGCACGCGCGGATCGTCGGTGTGCAGATCGACCAGGAACACGCCGTCCACCCGCCGCTCACCCCACCAGCGCCGGTAGATCTCCGTCTCGCGCTCCTCGCTGTCGACCATCTGCAGCATCAACGCGTACGCGCGGTCGGACAGGACGCTCTCGATCCCGCTGATGAACTCCATGAAGAACGGCTCGGTACCGAGGGCGGAAGCGGGCCGCCGCACGACGAGGCCGACCGCCTGGGCGCGGGCACCGCTGAGGGCCCGCGCGGCACTGCTGGGACGCCAGCCGAGCTCCTCCGCGATCGCCTTGATCGACGCGCGGGTCGAATCGGAGACCCCCGGCTGGTCGTTGAGGGCATAGGAGACGGCCACCTTGGACACCCCGGCGCGGAGCGCGATGTCCGCAATAGTCGGCCGCTTCACGCGTACTCCCACTCTGCACAGTCCTCCCGTCACGGCACCCTACCCGCAACGGCACGGGACCCGTCGGACACGGTTCCGGGCGCCCCGGCACCCGGCGGGGCACCGGGGCGCCCGGGAGACTCGCACCGGCGCGGCTCCCGCCCCGGTGTGGCGGGAGCCGCGTGGCTGGTCACCGGAGCGCCGGTCCGCGTGCGCGATCCTGGGCCGCCCGGCCGTGCGAAGCCACCGGCAGGGGGTTCCGGCACGGTCGGGCGGGGCGGGACGCCCCGCGGGTCGTCCCGCCCCGTCGGTCAGGAGGCCGGGACCTCGTCGACGAAGGTGGTGCCGGCGGCGCGGAGGGCGGCGAGCTTCGCGGTGACCTGGGCGGGGCTGAGGACCTGGTCCTTGACGTGCAGGACGTAGTCGACCTGCTGGTCGTACGCGCGCGGGGTGGTCGACGTCTGGCCGTTGAGGTCGATCAGCCACTGGTTGAAGTTGATGGACATGGGCCGTTCGGGCAGGTAGGCCGCGTCGTGGACGCCGAAGAGGGCGCCGTCGACGTAGTAGGTGATCCTGCTGTTGTCGATGGTGACGACCAGGTCGTGCCAGCCGGCGAAGCTCGTGCGGCTCTCGCTGTGCTGGTTGACCGCCTGCCAGGGGTCGGGGTTGTAGGTCTCCCAGGAGGTCGTGTAGAGGATGTTGGCCGGCTCGCCCCAGCCGCCGTTGGGCAGGTACTCGAAGTCGTACTCGGCGTAGTCGTCGGCCATCGGGGCCTTGAGGTCGTTGATGGTGAAGAAGGTCTGCACGACGCGGTCGCCGTCGGGGCCGTACTTCGGCGCGTCGGAGAACTTCACCCGGGCCGCGTAGGTGCCGTTCTTGAACTTGGTGGCCTTGGTGAGGACCTCGGTGTGGGTGGTGGTGGCTCCGGTGCCGGCGCTGGAGGTCTCCAGGTTCATCACCGTGTTGCCGCTCTGGGTGAGGAAGGTGACCTTGGAGGGGTCCCAGGTGGCGCCGGGGACGCCTGGGCCACCGGGGTTGGCGCGGACGCTCCAGCCGTGGGCGGCGAGGGCGGGGTCGGTGTGCGAGGTGTAGGAGAAGTCGTCGAAGAGGGTGGCACCGCCGCCGGGGGGCGGGGTGGTGGGCGGTTCGGTCGGCTCGTTCCCGGCGGGGGCGGTGCCCCACACGTGCGCGCCGGAGATCCGCGCGGTGACCTGGGCCCAGTCGGCGTACATGGTCCGGGCGCCGTTGAAGGAGTAGTCGTCGCTCTGGTTGAGGGTCTGCCAGTTGGACTGGTGGAAGCGCAGCTGCATGTCGCCGGTGTCGGCGCCGGGGGCGAGGGAGCCGGCCGCCGGGGTGAAGCCGATCTCCAGGTAGCGGTCGGCCGTCGCGGTGGCGTTCGGGAGGGTGCCGAAGGTGCCGGTGACGACCGAGCAGCCCTTGACCGCCCAGGAGCAGGCGAAGCGGTAGGCGGCGGTGGGGGAGTCGGCCTTGAAGTAGTAGCGGATCTTGACCTGGCTGAGCTGCACGGTGGTGGTGCCCGTGTTGCGCACCTTGAGCCAGGGCTCGCTCTGGTCGGCGGTGGCGCCGCTCGCGCTGGTGCGGTACTGGACGGCCAGGCCGTCGCCGGGGGCGGCGGACGCGGTGGTGACGGGCAGGGTCGCCAGGGCCGCGCTGCCGACGAGGGCGGCCAGTGCGAGGGCCGCCCGGGTGCTGCGGCGGGTGGTACGGCTGCTCATCCGACGGTTCCTTTCGTTCGCTCCCGCCGGGCGGCGGGAGGGCTCGTGGGGGTGTGCGGGGCGGTGCCGCGACCGGTTCACGCGGGGGCGTGCGCCGTCGGGGCCGGGAGGGTGTCGTGCGGTACGCCGAGCGCGGTCAGCCGCGCGCGGTGCCCGTCCAGCCGGCCGGTGAAGTCCGGCCAGTCGGCGGTGGGGTTCCACGCCCGCTCGGCGAGGGCGCACAGGCGGGGGAAGGTGAGGTACTCGATGTGTGCGGGGGTGGGGACGAACTCGGTCCACAGCTGCCCCTGCACGCCGAGGACCTTCTCGGCGAGTCCCGCTTCGCCCGGCGGCGGCAGGAGGCCGACCCCGTACACGGTGCGCAGGTCGGTGATGTGGCCCGGCTGGGCTGGCGGTTCGCCGGGGCCCGGGTCGCGGGCGTAGTCGAAGTAGGTGCGGCGGTGGTCGGCGTGGATGACGTCGTGTCCCCGGCGGGCCGCCGCCCAGGCGTGCTTTGGCGTGCGCCAGCTCATCACCGTGCAGGCCGGGGGCAGCGCGGTGCCGTCCTCGGCCCAGGCGACCGGCCGGCGGCCCGCCCTCACGACGTGGTCGGCCATCGTGCCTATGAACCAGCCGTGCAGGGCGCGCGGGCCGGGCAGCCCTTCGCGCGCGGCGCGGGCGAGGGCCGCCGGGCTGGTCTCCCACTCCTGCGTGGGGACCTCGTCGCCGCCGAGGTGGACGTACGGGGAGGGGAAGACGTCCATCGTCTCGTCCAGGACGGTGCGGAAGAAGTCCAGGACGTGGTCGCCGACGCCGAGGACGTTGGCGCAGACGCCCCAGTGGGTCCACACGTCGAGCGGACGGTCGGGGTGGTTGCCCAGTTCGGGATGGGCCGCGAGGGCGGACCGCACGTGTCCCGGCACGCCGATCTCCGGTACGACGGTGACGCCACGGGCGGCCGCGTGGGCGACGAGGCCGGCGAGTTCGGCACGGGTGTAGGAGCCGCCGTGCGGGCGACCGTCGAAGCGGGTGCTTCCGGCGGGGCCGACCATCGACTGCGTCCTCCGGCCGCCGATCTCGGTGAGCCGGGGGTACGCGGCCACCGGCATCCGCCAGCCCTGGTCGTCGGTGAGGTGGAGCTGCAGCACGTTGAGCTTGTGCAGGGCGAGGAGGTCGACGAAGCGGTGGAGGTACGACACCGGCTGGAAGTGGCGGGCGACGTCGAGCAGCATGCCGCGCCACGGGTGGGCGGGCACGTCGGTGATCTCCACGCCGGGCAGTTCGACCTCCGTGCCGGACCGGCCGGTGAGGGCCTGGTACGGCAGGAGCTGGCGCAGCGTCTGGACGCCGCGGAGCAGCCCGGCGGGGCGGGCGGCGCGCAGGAGCACGCCGTGTTCGGAGACGGTCAGTCCGTACCCCTCCTCGGAGAGGCCGGTGAGGGCGGGGTCGAGGGCGAGGGAGAAGACGCCGTCGTCGGCGTGTTCCAGGCGCAGACCGGTGGCGGGCCGGAGGTACGTGCGCAGGAGGTCGGCGGCCTGTTCGGCACCGGCGGTGACGCGCAGCCGGGTGCTGGCGTCGAGGCGGAACCGGCCGGGGCGCGAGGAGAGGCGGCGGGGCCGGGGGACGAGGGCGAGGTCGGGGCGCGGGGGTGCGGGGCGGGGCAGGTCCACGGGGCTTGGTCTCCGGTGTTCTGCGCGGGTGTCCGGCGCGGGAGGGCGGGTGGGGGGCGGTCAGCCCTTGACTCCGCCCGCGGTGAGTCCTGAGGTCACATGGCGCTGCAGGGCGAGGAAGACGACGAGCGCGGGCAGCGCGAAGAGGGTGGAGGCGGCCATGGTGGCGCCCCAGTCGGTGCCGAAGGTCGTCTGGAAGGAGGAGAGCCAGACCGGCAGGGTGCGGCTGTCCTGCTGTTTGATGATGAGGAAGTTGGCGTAGGTGAATTCGTTCCAGGCGGTGATGAAGCCGAAGAGCGAGGTGGCCATGAGGCCGGGGGCCAGCAGCGGGAAGGCGATCCGGCGGAAGGCGCCGACCCGGGTGCAGCCGTCGACCTGCGCCGCCTCCTCCAGTTCGGGCGGGATGCCGGCGATGAAGCCGCGGAGGACGACCACCGTGAACGGCAGGGTGATCATGAAGTAGACGAGGGTGAGCGTCGGCAGCCGGTCGAGCATGCCGGTGTCGCGGGAGATGATGTAGATCGGGATGACCAGGGACTCCCAGGGCGCCATCTGGGCGATGAACACCGCCAGCACGAACTGGCGGCGGCCGCGCCAGCGCAGCCGGGCGACGGCGTACGCGGCACCGAGCGCGACGACCAGGGCGAGGACCACGGCGCCGAGGGTGACCAGCACGCTGTTGCGCCAGAAGAGGGCGAAGCCGTCGGCCTGGACCGCCGTGCGGAAGTGCTCGAAGGTCCACTCCTCCGGGATCAGACGGGGTTCGTACGACTGGATGTCGCGGGACGGCTTGAAGGCGGTCGCGACCATCCAGTACACGGGGAAGAGGCAGATCACGACGGTCAGGGCGGCGGCCGCGTGAAGCGGAAGCCAGCGGAGCGTGCGCCTCGGGCTCACAGGTGCTCCCCTTCCTGGCGGAACAGTTGGCGGAAGTAGAGGACGAGGACGCCGCTCATGAGCAGGACGGTGACCATGGACGCGGCCGATCCGAGGTCGTAGCGCTGGTGGGCGAGGGCGGTCTGCACGGCGTACACCGGCAGGATCGTCGTCGCGTCGCCCGGTCCGCCGCGGGTCATGACCCAGATCTGGACGAACGCCTTGAAGGTCCAGATCACCTCCAGGGAGAGGACGAGCATGAAGATCGGCCGCACGAGGGGGAAGGTCACCGAGCGGAAGATCCGCAGGGCGTCGGCGCCGTCGAGGCGGGCGGACTCGTACAGCTCTCCTGGGACGGTGGTGAGGGCCGAGTAGAGGGTGACGGCGGCGAACGGCACGGACTGCCACACGATGAGGAGGACGAGGATCGCGAAGGCGGCGCGGCCGTCGGCGAGCCAGGTGTAGCCCTCGAAGGAGTCGAAGCCGAGGTCGGTGAGGGTGGCGTTGACGATGCCGAACTCGGAGTGGAACAGCCACTGGAAGACGGTGGTGGCCGCCACGACGGGCACCGCCCACACCAGGACCAGGGAGCTGAGGACCACGGCCCGGCCGGCTCTGCCGAGCCGTTCGGTCATCAGGGCGACGAGGGTCGCGAGGACCATGATGGCGACGACGTTGACGGCCATGAAGAGGAACGTGCGGCGGACGACCTCCCAGAACGTCGGGTCGGCCAGCAGGGCTTCGTAGTTGCGCAGCCCCACGAACTCGGCGTCGCCCCTGATCAGTTCGCGCAGCCGGAAGTCCTGGAAGGAGATGAGCAGGGCCCGGCCGAACGGGTAGAGCAGGAGGTAGAGCATGCCCAGGACCGCCGGTGCGATCAGCAGGTACGGGCCGAGGGCGAGCGGGCGTCCGCGGGGCGGTCGCCGGGGTGAACTGGCGGCCATCGGTCAGGAACCGCTGTTGAGCGTGGTGGTGAGGGACTCGGAGGCCTTGGTGGACTCGGCCTTCGCGTCACGGCCGGTGAGCACGGCCGTCATGTAGTCCTTGATGGGGTTCTTCGCCTCGACCGCGGCCCACTGGGGGGTGTTGGGGGTGGCATGTCCGTTGGCAGCGCCGACCGCCATGGCCGCGGCGCCGGGGTCGGAGGCGACGGCGCCGGCGAGGGTGGTCCTGTTGGGGACGTAGCTCATCGCGAGGGCGAGCTTCGTCTGCCAGGCCTCGCCGGTGAGCTCCTTGATGAAGGTGTACGCCTCCCGCTGGTGCGGGGCGACGGCGGGTACGACGAGGTCGGAGCCTCCGGTGAAGACGGCGCCCGGGGTGTCGGCGGTCTTGCCGGGGATGGGGAAGAAGCCCAGCTTGCCCTTGAGGCCGGGGTTCTTCTGCTCGATGACGTCGGCGCTGCCGGGGGTGGCGATGACCTGGGCCACCTGCCCCTCGGCCACGACGTCCG
This sequence comes from Streptomyces thermolilacinus SPC6, assembly GCF_000478605.2. Lineage (GTDB taxonomy): Bacteria > Actinomycetota > Actinomycetes > Streptomycetales > Streptomycetaceae > Streptomyces > Streptomyces thermolilacinus. Next base: position 5,756,691 of record NZ_ASHX02000001.1, read on the forward strand.
CCTGGAGGGGGCGGGACTCGTCGGAGTCCTTGGGGCCCTTCCCGAGCGCCTGGAGCCGCTGGTAGAACTCCATGGCCCTGAGCGCTTCGGGGGTGTCCAGGCCACCCTTCCACCTGCCGTCCTCCTGGACGGCGAGGTCGCCGCCCTCGTCCCAGACGAACCCGGCGAGGGCGAACCAGTTCTGGCCGGGTAGGTAGATGCCCTGGACGCCGTCCTTGTTCAGCTTCTCGGTGGCGGCGAGCCACTGGTCGCGCGTCTTGATCCGGGTGGCGTCGACGCCGGCCTTCCGGAAGAGATCGGTGCGGTAGACGACGACCCGGTTGGCGGCGTAGTACGGGATGCCGTACTGCCTGCCCTCCCAGGCGCCGGGTTCGGCGAGGCCCTCCAGCCAGGTGTCGCCGCCGAGTTCGGCGACCTTGTCGGTGAAGTCGGTGAGCCCGCCGCTCTGGGCGTACTGGGCGACCTGGGTGTTGCCGACCTCGATGACGTCGGGAGCGTCGTTGCTGGCGAGGGCGGCGGTGACCTTCTCGCCGATGCCCTCCCACTCCTGGATCTGAATCCTGACGTCGATCCCCGGGTGCGCCTTCTCGAAGCCGGCCTCGAACTCCTTCTGGAAGCCATCCGAGACACTGTCGCGCATCAGCCAGACGTCGAGGACGGTCGGTCCTGCGGCGTCCTGCCCGTCGCCGGAGGAGGAACAGGCGACGAGTCCGGTGCTCAGCAGCATGGCGCCGAGCAGGGTGAGGGGGCGGCGGTGCTTCACGGTTCACCTCTGGGACCTGGGAACGGAGGGAAACCCGAGCTGACCACTTATCCGTCAGGGGTTTACCAGTTGGCGCGAGACGAAGGTGGCATGGACCAATGGCGTCGTCAACCCCCGCAGCAATGAGGGTTTTTGGGGGTTGAGGGGGCGGAGGCGCTCGATGGGGCTCACCTCCACCTCTCTGCCTTCTATTACCAGTTGACCAGTTGTGGTTGACCAGCGGGCTATGGTGGAGCGGCAGGTTTCCCGACGACGAACGAGAGTCCCTATGGAGATCGACGCGGCAGCCTCCGGCGCGATGCTCAAACGCGAGCGGGTCCGTGACGCGATCCTCGAACTCATCGAGGCACGGCGCCCCGGTGACGCCATCCCGTCCGAACGCGCCCTGTGCGCCAGCCTCGGCGTGTCCCGCCCCACGCTGCGCGCGGCCGTCGACGAGCTGGTCGTCGCCGGACTCCTGGTCCGTGAGCACGGCCGGGGCATGTTCGTGGCCGCGGAGAAGATCACCCAGGAGCTGATCTCCGACCAGAACTCCTTCAGCCTCCCGCGGGCCGGCGGGGTGTGGACGAGCAGGCTGCTGGAGTTCAGCACCCTCCCGGCCGGCGCGCGGGTCAGCCGCAAGCTCCGTGTCTCGCCCGCCGCCGAGATCCTGTACGCGGCCCGCCTCCGCCTCGTGGACGGCTCCCCCATGGCCATCGAGCACCTGCACGTCCGGGCCGACCTCGTACCCGGCCTGACCAGCGAGGAACTTGAGCAGGGCGACCTGTACGAGAATCTCAGGGACCGGCACGGCGTCCGGGTCAGCGAGGCCGTCCAGTCCATCGAACCCACCGTGGTCACCCGCGCCGAGGCGGATCTGCTCGACGTGCCGGAGCTCTCTCCCGCCCTCCTGTTCGAGCGGCTCACCACGGACTCCCGGGGCCGTGCGGTGGAGTACGTGCACTCCCTCTACCGCGGCGACCGCTACCGCATCGTCTCCCGCCTCACCCTCAGCGCCCGCGACGAGCAGCCCACCGCGAAGGAAGGCCACCACCCGGGCATCCCGCCCGGCGACTTCACCGGCGGCGACCCGGTCACCTTCTCCACCCGGGGTGTCGTCCAGCACAGCCCCTGACGCGTGACGGGAAGGAGCCGGGGCGCGCGGTGGGGCCGCAGGAGCGTGCCCCCTGGTTTCCCGGACGCGGGCTCACGGGAACGTCCGTCCTGACAGCGGCCGTCGACGACGAGCGCCTCGCACGCAGCCCCACGCACGCGTTCCGTGCGTTGGCCCATGCCACCCCGGGGCGGCCTGACGCGTGGCCGATCGCCACGGCACTTCGCGTGCGCCCTGCCATCAGCCCGCGGAACGGGATCGCCGTCTCCTGGACGCGGCCCGCTCGACGGGGAGGGCCGATGGCCGCGGGCACCGCCGTCCGGCTACGGGCCCGACGCCACGGCCCGGCCCCGGCGACGGCCGCTCACGTCATCGGCCCGACGGGATCCGGCCCTCAGGTTCTTGCCGGGCGGAGTCCACCCGGGCTGTGTCCTGGTGAGCGCCGGGGCCCGTCGGCGTCGGGCGGGCGCCCGTGCGGGTGGCCCCGATTCCGGCGATCACGACGCAGGCGACGCCGGCCGCGGGGGCGAGGCCGGGTATCTGTCCGAGCACCAGCAGACCGGCGAGGACCGCGATGGCCGGTTCCAGGCTCATCAGGGTGCCGAAGGCGGAGGTGGTCAGGCGGCGCAGTGCGAGGAACTCCAGGACGAAGGGCAGCACGGCGCTCAGTGCGGCCAGCCCCAGCATGGCTCCGAGCAGCTTCCACGTGACGTGCTGCAGGTCGGAGGGGGCTGCGACGAGGAGGCCGATGAGGCCGGCGACGGGCATGGAGATCGCCAGCCCGCCGAGGCCGGTCACCGAGTCGCCCACGTGCTGGGTGAGCAGGATGTACGCGGCCCAGCAGGCCGCGGCGGCCAGCGCGAAGCCCGCACCGACCGCGTCGATGCCGCCGCGCCAGGGTTCGGTCAGTGCGACGACACCGAGGGCCGCCATGGCCGTCCAGCGCTTACGACCGCGGCCCTGGCCGAAGAGGGATACGGCAAGTGGCCCGAGGAACTCCAGCGCGCTGGCGGTGCCGAGCGGCAGCCGGGTCACGGCGAGCATGAAGAACAGCATCATGCCCGCGCTGACCGCGCCCAGGACGGCACACGCCAGAAGGTCCCGGCCCGTGTGGTCCCGGAGGCGGGGCCGGACGAGGGCCAGCAGGAGGACGCCCGCCCATGCCAGCCGCAACCCCGTCGTGCCCAGCGCGCCGAGCCGGTCGAGCAGGGGCACCGAGAGTGCCAGCCCGAGCTGGACGGTGGACATGGAGCAGACGGCCATGAGGGAACCGGTGGCGGAGCCGGGCAGGCCCGGTCGACCGGCGCGGGGACGGGGGCGGAGATCCAGGGGTGTCATGGCCTCAGTACAGGCCACCGAGACCGTTCACGTCCACGTGTCGATCCTTAAGATTCCGTTCGGGAATCCCGGACAATGGCCGTATGGAGACACGACGACTGCGGATGCTGGTGGAACTCTCCCGGCTGGGGTCCATGCGGGCGGTGGCCGACATGCTGGGCACGACCACCTCGACGGTCTCGCAGCAGATCGCCGCCCTGGCGGATGACATGGGCACCGCCCTGATCGAGCCCCACGGACGCCGGGTCCGGCTGACCCCCGCAGGCCGCAGGCTCGCCGAGCACGGGGTGACGATCCTCGCCGCCGTCGAGGCGGCGCGCCATGACCTCGCCCCGGGGAGCGAGCCCAACGGCACGCTGCGCGTCGCGGGCTTCGCCACCGCGATCCGCACCCACCTGCTGCCCGTCATCACCACCCTGTCCGGCAGCCACCCCCGCCTCCATGTCCTGGTCCGCGAACACGAACCCGCCGAGGCGCTCCAGCTCCTGGCCGATGACATGGCGGACCTGGCTCTGACGTACGACTACAACCTGGCGCCCGCGACGGAGGACCCCGCGGTGCGCGCCACGGCCCTGTGGACCGCGCGCTGGGGCCTGGGCGTCCCGGTGGAGGCCGACGTCAGGGAGGGGACGACACTGGAGGTCTTCGCCCAGTGCGCCGGGCACGACTGGATCGTCAACTCCCGCAACACCGCGGACGAGACCGTCATCCGCACCCTCGCCTCCATGGCGGGCTTCACCCCGCGCATCACCCATCAGGCCGACAGCCTCGACCTCGTGCAAGGCATGATCACCGCCGGGCTCGGCGTCGGCCTGCTCCCCCTCGGGACCGTCACGTTCCCGGCCGTGCGGCTCCTCCCGCTCGACACCCCGGACGTCGAACTGCGTGCCTACGCCGTGGCCCGCCACGGCCGCCTCGACTGGCCTCCCCTCGCCCTGGTCACCGAACTCCTCCTCCAGCGGTCCGCGAGAGAGCGCCGACGTACGTCACTGGCGCCCTGACCGCTTGGCCGGCCATGCGGCCGCCGTGGGCGACCCGGGCGATACGCCGAGCTGCCGAAGAAGCCAACTGCGGCTTAATGAAAGCCAAAAGATAAGTAATGACAGAGCCCTTGACCGCCTGTGCCGTCGCGGGCATGGTTCCGGAGAGCGCTCTCCCGTCGCGTTCTCGTCTCCCCAAGGAGCCCCCACATGCCCACAGTTGGCACACCACCCGTGGCGCCACCGGCGTCACGCAGATCCGCCCGCCGAGGTGTCGTCGGCGTGGTGGTCACCGCTCTCGTGGCCGCCCTGCTCGCCTTAGCCCCCGCCCAGGAGGCCGAGGCCGCGCCCGTACTGCTGTCCCAGGGCAGGCCCGTCACGGCGTCGAGCCAGGAGCACGCCGGTACACCGGCGAGCGCGGCGGTCGACGGTGACACCGGCACCCGGTGGTCGAGCGCCTTCTCCGACCCGCAGTGGATCCGTGTCGACCTCGGTACGACGGCCACGATCAGCCAGGTCGAACTGCGCTGGGAGGCCGCGCACGCCAAGGCGTACCGCATCGAGACGTCCCGGAACGGAACGGACTGGACGACGGCCTACTCCACCACTTCTGGCACCGGCGGCATCGAGACGCTGAACGTCTCCGGGACGGCGCGCTACGTCCGGATGCTCGGCACGGCCCGCGCCACCGGATACGGCTACTCGCTCTGGGAGTTCAAGGTGTACGGCGCCACGGGCGGTGACGGCGGCCCGACCCTGCCGGGCGGCGGGGACCTCGGCCCGAACGTGCACGTCTTCGACCCGTCCACGCCCGGCATCCAGGCCAAGCTGGACGAGGTGTTCCGACAGCAGGAGTCGGCGCAGTTCGGCAGTGGCCGGCACGCCTTCCTCTTCAAGCCGGGCACGTACAACGGCCTCAACGCCCAGATCGGCTTCTACACCCAGATCGCGGGCCTCGGGCTGCGGCCCGGCGACACGACCATCAACGGTGACGTGACGGTCGACGCGGGCTGGTTCAACGGCAACGCCACCCAGAACTTCTGGCGGGCCGCGGAGAACCTCGCGCTCAACCCGGTCAGCGGCACCAACCGGTGGGCGGTCTCGCAGGCGGCGTCGTTCCGTCGCATGCACGTCAAGGGCGGGCTCAACCTCGCGCCGAACGGCTACGGCTGGGCCAGCGGCGGCTACATCGCCGACACCAAGGTCGACGGGCAGGTCGGCAACTACTCGCAGCAGCAGTGGTACACCCGTGACAGCGCGATCGGCGGTTGGTCCAACTCCGTGTGGAACCAGGTCTTCTCCGGCGTCGAGGGCGCCCCGGCGACCAGCTTCCCCGAGCCTCGCTACACCACCTTGAACACCACCCCGATCTCCCGTGAGAAGCCGTTCCTCTACCTGGACGGCAACGAGTACAAGGTCTTCGCGCCCGCCAAGCGCACCGACGCGCGCGGCACGTCCTGGGCGAGTGGCACTCCCCAGGGCGAGTCGGTACCGCTGAGCCGGTTCTACGTCGTCAAGCCGGGAACGACCGCCGCCACCATGAACGCCGCCCTTGAGCAGGGCCTGCACCTGCTGTTCACCCCGGGTGTCTACCACGTCGACCGGACCATCGACGTCAACCGGGCCAACACCATCGTGCTCGGCCTCGGCCTGGCCACGATCATCCCCGACAACGGGGTGACGGCGATGAGGGTCGCCGACGTGGACGGGGTCAGGCTCGCCGGCTTCCTGATCGACGCCGGAACGGTCAACTCCCCCACCCTGCTGGAGATCGGACCCCAGGACGCCGCCGCCGACCACGCGGCCAACCCCACCACCGTCCAGGACGTCTACATCCGGATCGGCGGCGCCGGACCCGGCAAGGCCACCACCAGCATGGTGGTCAACAGCGATGACGTGATCATCGACCACACGTGGGTGTGGCGCGCCGACCACGGCGAGGGCGTGGGCTGGGAGACCAACCGCGCCGACTACGGCGTGCGGGTCAACGGCGACGACGTGCTGGCAACCGGCCTGTTCGTCGAGCACTTCAACAAGTACGACGTCGAGTGGTACGGCGAGCGCGGCCGCACGGTCTTCTACCAGAACGAGAAGGCGTACGACGCGCCCAACCAGGCCGCCATCCAGAACGGCACCACCAAGGGGTATGCCGCCTACCGGGTGGACGACTCGGTGGACACCCATGAGGCATGGGGCCTGGGCAGCTACTGCAACTACAACGTCGACCCGAGCATCCGCCAGGACCACGGCTTCAAGACCCCGGTCAAGCCCGGGGTGAGGTTCCACAGCCTGCTGGTGGTGTCGCTCGGCGGCATGGGCCACTACAACCACGTCATCAACGAGACCGGAGCGTCCACGGTCCCCGCCGGCACCTCGACCGTGCCGTCCACCGTCGTGTCCTTCCCCTGACACCCGGTCCGCCGGCCGCCGGACGATCCGGTTGGACCGGCAGCGATGCCCCTCCGGCCCGGGTGACATCCCCGCGACCCGGCCCGGAGGGGACCGCCGCCCGATGCCCGAACCCGAACGGTTCACACCCCGCACCGCCTGAACGCCGACCGCGCCGTCCCGAGCCGGGAGCGCCGTCATGACCGTGCGCCGACGGCGCCGGGGATCCCCTGGAGAGCGCCCCCGGCCCCGCCCGGCACTCCGACCCGCCAGGAGAAGACGTGTTCAGAGCCCCCTCACCACCTGTCCCCGCCCGCCGCCGCGCCGGCGTCCCGCTGCTGGTTCTCGGCGCGCTGGTGGCGTCGACCCTCACCCTCGTCGCCCCGCCCGCCCGGGCGGCGGACACCCTGCTGTCCCAGGGCAGGCCCGCCACCGCCTCGTCCCAGGAGGGAGACGGGTACGCCGCGTCGGCGGCCTTCGACGGCAACCTCACCTCCACCCGCTGGGCCAGCCAGTGGAGCGACCCGCAGTGGGTCCAGGTCGACCTCGGGCAGCGGTCGAACCTGAGCCGTGCCGTCCTGACCTGGGAGGGCGCGTACGGCAGGAGCTATCAGATCCAGGCGTCCGACAACGGCAGCGACTGGTGGACGCTGAAGACCGTGACCGGCGGTGACGGAGGCACCGACGACCTCGCCGTCTCCGGCTCCGGCCGTTACGTCCGGATGCTGGGAACCGAACGGTCCACCGGCTACGGCTACTCCCTGTGGGAGTTCCAGGTCTACGGGAACACCGACGGAACCCCTCCGCCCGCCACCGGGGGCGCGGTGCGGGTCACCGGCTCCCAGGGGAACTGGCAGCTGACCGCAGGTGGCCAGCCGTACACCGTCAAGGGACTGACCTGGGGCCCGTCTGTCGCGGACGCCCCGAAGTACATGCCCGACGTGAAGTCCATGGGCGCCAACACCATCCGCACCTGGGGAACGGACGGCTCAACCAAGCCGCTGCTGGACTCGGCGGCCGCCCACGGGATCCGCGTGATCAACGGCTTCTGGCTCCAGCCGGGCGGTGGCCCCGGCAGCGGCGGCTGCGTGAACTACGTGACCGACACGACGTACAAGAACACCATGCTGACCGAGTTCGCGAGGTGGGTGGAGACCTACAAGTCGCACCCGGCCACGCTGATGTGGAACGTCGGCAACGAATCGGTGCTCGGCCTCCAGAACTGCTACAGCGGCACCGAGCTGGAGGCCCAGCGCAACGCCTACACCTCCTTCGTCAACGACGTCGCCAAGAAGATCCACTCGATCGACCCGGACCACCCGGTCACCTCGACCGACGCCTGGACCGGTGCCTGGCCCTACTACAAGCGCAACACACCCGACCTCGACCTGTACTCGATGAACTCCTACGGCGCCGTCTGCGATGTCCAGGAGGACTGGGAGGCGGGCGGCTACACCAAGCCCTACATCATCACCGAGGGCGGGCCCGCCGGTGAGTGGGAGGTGCCGGACGACGCCAACGGCGTGCCCGACGAGCCCACCGACGTGCAGAAGGCGGACGGCTACACCCAGGCGTGGAACTGCGTCACCGGCCACCGGGGCGTCGCGCTCGGCGCCACCCTCTTCCACTACGGCATCGAGCACGACTTCGGCGGTGTCTGGTTCAACCTCCTGCCCGACGGCCTGAAGAGGCTGTCGTACTACGCCGTCAAGAAGGCCTACACCGGGTCGGCCAGCGGCGACAACACGCCCCCGGTCATCACGAACATGGCCGTCGGTCCCGCCTCCTCGGCCCCGGCGGGCGGTGAGTTCAGCGTGCGCGCCGACGTGCGCGATCCCGACGGCGACCCGGTCACGTACAAGATCTTCCTCAGCGGCAACTACGCCAACGGCGACAAGCGGCTCGTCGAGGCCCGCTGGCGCTCCACCGGCAACGGCACCTTCGCCGTCACCGCACCCGGGAAGCTGGGCGTCTGGAAGGTGTACATCCGGGCCGAGGACGGCCGCGGGAACGCCGGAATCGAGACCAAGTCGGTCAGGGTCGTCACCCCGCCGGTCTCCGGGACCAACGTGGCGCTGAACAAGCCGACCACCGCCTCGTCCTTCCAGGCGTCGTACGGCGACTGCCCCTGCGAGCCCGCCAAGGCGACCGACGGCAACCCGGCCACGCGCTGGGCCAGCGACTGGAGCGACCCGCAGTGGGTCCGAGTCGACCTCGGCGCCCCCACCACCATCCGCGAGCTCCAGCTGGTGTGGGACCCGGCCTACGCCAGGTCCTACGAGGTCCAGGTCTCCGACGACGGAAGCACCTGGCGCACGGTCCACACCACGACGACCGGCGACGGCGACATCGACACCATCGACGTCGCGGCGACCGCACGGCACGTCCGTTTCCACCTGACCGCCCGCGGGACGGGCTGGGGCTACTCGCTCCACGAGTTCGGCGTCTACAGCTGACGCCCGCGCCGCGCCCCGGCCGGGGTCGGCCGTGGCGCGGCCCGTGCGCTGGTTCGCCGGCTACGCGGCGGTCCGGGCGGAGGCGGTCCGGGCGGTGACCGCCGCGGGGGAGGTGCCGGTCCGTGCCCCGCGCCACTGGTCGGAGGAGGAGCGCGCCTGGTCCACGGAGCCGGGGCCGTACCGGCTCGTGGCGGGGCGGTCGGCGGGGGACCCGCGGTGGGAAGGGACGGTGACGGCCGAGCGCCGGGCGGTCACCGGCTGAGGCTCTTCACTGCGCCGCCCGTTCCCGCAGGGTCGCGTGCCAGGCGGGGCTCTGCTCCTCCGGAACCGCTTCTGCGCGGCGGCCGCCGCGGGCGAAGAAGTCGGCGAGCGGCAGGATCGCGGCTCCGACCGTGACGGCGTCCGGTCCCAGGGTGCCGAGATCGATCTCCACACGCGCGGCCGGGTACGTCAGCGAGTACGCAGTGGCGTGGGTCCGCACGGAGTCGAGGAAGCGTCGGCCGAGCTGGAGGCCCGCCCAGCCGCCGACCAGGATGCGCTCGGGCTGGAACAGGTTGATCAGGTCGGAGAAACCGGCACCCAGGTACTCGGCGGTCTCCTCCAGGACGGCCAGAGCGGTCGCGTCGGCCGGTGCCGTCGTTCCGTCGGCGCCCGGGGCGGGGTAGGCGGCGGCGAGCATCGCGGTCAGCGCGGTCTCCTCGTCCGCGCCGGCGGGGGGCCGCCCACCCGCCTCGGACCACCGTTCCAGCAGGGCCTCCGCTCCCGCGTACGCCTCCAGGCAGCCCTGGGCGCCGCAGCGGCAGTGACGGCCGCGTACCCGTACGGTCAGGTGCCCCCACTCCACGGCCCGGCCGGAGCGCATGTCGTCGGTGACGAGGCAGGCGCCCACTCCGGAGCCGAAGAGGACCACGACCGCGTTCTGTGCGCCGCGCCCGGCGCCGAACCACATCTCCGCCTGGCCGAGCGTCTTGGCGCCGTTGTCGATGTGGAACGGCACGGTCTCGGGCAGCAGCCGCGACTCGCGCAGGAGCCGTTCCAGCGGGACGGCGTCCCAGCCGATGGTCTGGCCGTGCACCACCGCGCCGTCCTCGGGGGTCCTGGCGACGATGCCCGGCACTCCGATGCCGACGCCCAGCAGCCGCTCCACCGGGATCCCGGCCCGACGCAGCACCTCGGGGATGCCCTCGCGCAGATGGCCGACGACGACGCCGACGTCGTAACGGTCGACCCGCCGCGGGCCCTCGGTCTCCAACGGCCTCTCCACCCGCGCCAGTTCGGTGAGGGCCAGGTCGAACAGCTCGATCCGCACGCGCGTCTCACCGACGTCCACGCCGATCATGTAGCCGCTGTCCGCGCGGATGCGCAGGAGCGTACGGGGGCGGCCCCCGGCCGAGTCGACGCTGCCGGCCTCCTCCACCAGGCCGTCGGCGACGAGCTCGGACACCACGTTGCTGACCGAGCCGGAACTCAGGCCGGTGACCGGACCGAGCGAGAAGCGGCTCAAAGGCCCGTCGAAATACAACCGTTGCAGTACCGCGGTGCGGTTCTCCCGCCGCAGGTCACGCACAGTACGGCCGCTGCGCACCTTCACCCTGCCCCCTCGTCTCCATTGTCCTTCAGGCAACTTACATGTGACCGATGCCTTGACGCGATCTTCGCTTGAGGTTTAACTCACATTCTAAATTAAGCGGCGGGGGGCTTCAGGGCCCGAACGCGGGACGTTGCTCGCGTCGCACCCCTCGCGCTGGCGAAGTCCGTCCACCTCCCCGGAAGGCCTCTGGAGTCATGCGCAGAATCAGAGCCGCAGCCGTCGGCGCCGTCACCCTCCCGCTCGTTCTCACCGCGGCCGCCTGCGGCGGGGGCTCGTCCGGCTCGGAGGGCTCCAACGAGCAGCCGGGAACGCTCACGTACTGGGCCTCGAACCAGGGCGCCAACCTCGAGGTGGACAAGAAGGTCCTCCAGCCCGAACTCGACAAGTTCGAGAAGGAGACCGGCATCAAGGTGAAACTGGAGGTCGTGCCCTGGTCCGACCTGCTCAACCGGATCCTCACCGCGACCACCTCAGGCCAGGGCCCCGACGTCCTCAACATCGGCAACACCTGGAGCGCCTCCCTGCAGTCCAGCGGCGCCCTGCTGCCCTGGGACGCCAAGAACTTCGAGGCGATCGGCGGCAAGGACCGCTTCGTGGAATCCGCCCTCGGCTCCACCGGCATCCAGGGCCAGGACCCCGCCGCCGTACCGCTGTACTCCATGGCCTACGCGCTCTACTACAACAAGAAGCTGTTCGCCGAGGCGGGCATCGAGAAGCCGCCGGCCACCTGGGACGAGCTGGTCGCCGCCGGCAAGAAGCTCACCGCGAAGGGCTACAACGGTCTGGGCGCGGAGGGCTCCAACCTCTCGAACAACATCCACCAGGTCTTCGTCCTCGGCAAGCAGCACGACGCGGACTTCTTCACCCCCGACGGCAAGGTCGACTTCACCTCCGACGGCGCCGTCGCCGCCGTCAAGCAGTACGTCGACCTCATGGCCGAGCACAAGATCATCGCGCCGGGCAACGCCGAGTACGCGCAGAACCAGTCCCTGAGCGACTTCGCCAAGGACAAGACGGCCATGGTCCTGTGGCAGACCGCGTCGGCCACCTTCAAGACCCAGGGCATGAACGACGACGAGTGGGGAGTGGCGCCCGCCCCGGTGCGGTCCGGAAAGCCCGGCCCGGGCACCGCCACCAATTCCATGGTCGCCGGCATCAACATGGCCGTCTTCAAGAACACCAGGAACATCGACGGCGCCAAGAAGTTCGTCAAGTTCATGACCAGCGACGAAGAGCAGGTCATCCTCAACAAGGCCTACGGCTCCATCCCGCCGGTCAAGACCGCCCAGCAGGACCCGGCCTTCGACACCCCGGCGCTCGCCGTCCTGCGCGAGACCCTGGCGTCCAGTGCCACCGCACTCCCGCAGGTCCCGGAGGAGTCGCAGTTCGAGACCGTCGTCGGCACCGCGGTCAAGGAGCTCTTCGCCGACGCCGCCGCCGGCCGTCCGGTGACCACCGAGTCGGTGCGGGCCAAGCTCGAAAAGGCTCAGCAGCAGATGCCCGAGACGTGAGCACGGACCCTTCTATGACCCTCACCGCTGCCTCCGGCACAGGAGAGCGGACGGCACGGAAGAACTCTCCCGGAGCGGCGCCGCGCACGCGCCGCTCCGGGCGGCTGCGCCGCATCGGCCTGCCGTACCTCCTGCTGCTCCCCGCCCTCCTGCTCGAACTCCTCGTCCACCTGGTGCCGATGGCGATCGGCATCGTCGTCAGCTTCAAGGAGCTCACCCAGTTCCACATCCGCGACTGGGGCACCGCTCCCTGGACCGGGCTCGACAACTACTCCCTCGCGGTGGACTTCAACGCCCCCGTGGGCGAGGCGTTGCTGAAGTCCTTCCTCACCACCTGCCTGTTCACCCTGTTCTCGGTCGGGCTGTGCTGGCTGCTCGGGGTGGCCGCCGCCGTCTTCCTGCAGGAGGGCTTCCGCGGCCGGGGATTCCTGCGCACGATCTTCCTCGTCCCGTACGCGCTGCCCGTCTACGCGGCCGTCATCACCTGGGCGTTCATGTTCCAGCGCGACAACGGACTGATCAACCACGTCCTGCACGACCAGCTCGGCCTCACCGACACCCCGCCGTTCTGGCTGATCGGCGAGAACAGCTTCATCACGCTGCTCGTCGTCTCCGTGTGGAAGGGCTGGCCCTTCGCCTTCCTGATCATCATGGCGGGGCTCCAGAACATTCCCCGGGAGATCTACGAGGCCGCCGCCCTCGACGGTGCCGGGATCTGGCAGCAGATCCTCCGCGTCACCCTGCCGTCGCTGCGTCCGGTCAACCAGGTGCTGGTGCTGGTGCTGTTCCTGTGGACCTTCAACGACTTCAACACCCCCTTCGTCCTCTTCGGCAAAGCGGCACCGGAGGCGGCGGACCTCATCTCCCTGCACATCTACCAGTCCTCGTTCCAGACCTGGAACTTCGGCACGGGCTCCGCCATGTCGGTCCTCCTGCTCCTGTTCCTGCTCGTGGTGACAGGCGCCTACCTCCTGCTCACCTCCCGAGGAAGGAAGGCCACCGATGCCTAGCCACTCCCGGCGGCCGGTCCGCTCCCCGATGGCCGCCCCGCGGTCCTTCCTGTGGAGCCGGCGGATCTTCCTGACGCTCCTCACCGGCTTCGTGCTGCTGCCGGTGTACGTCATGGTCTCCAGCTCGCTCAAGCCGCTGGAGGACGTGTCCGGCACGTTCCAGTGGATCCCCTCGGACCTCACCGTCCGCCCGTACTTCGACATCTGGGAAACCGTCCCGCTGGCCGACTACTTCATGAACTCCCTGATCGTGGCCGGGGCGGCGACCGTCTGCTCCGTGACGATCGCCGTGTTCGCGGCCTACGCGGTCAGCCGCTACTCGTTCCGCGGCAAGCGGGTCTTCACCGTCACGGTGCTCTCGACCCAGATGTTCCCCGGCATCCTGTTCCTGCTGCCGCTCTTCCTCATCTACGTCAACATCGGCAACGCCACCGGGATCGCCCTCTTCGGTTCCCGCGGGGGCCTGATCCTCACCTACCTCACCTTCTCCCTGCCCTTCTCCATCTGGATGCTGATCGGCTACTTCGACTCGGTGCCCCGCGACCTGGACGAGGCGGCCAAGGTGGACGGCTGCGGGCCGCTCGGCGCTCTGTTCAGGGTCGTCGTCCCCGCGGCGGTCCCCGGCATCGTGGCGGTCGCGGTCTACGCCTTCATGACGGCCTGGGGCGAGGTCCTCTTCGCCTCCGTCATGACCAACGAGACCACCCGGACCCTCGCCGTCGGCCTCCAGGGCTACTCCACCCAGAACGACGTGTACTGGAACCAGATCATGGCCGCCTCCCTGGTCGTCAGCCTGCCCGTCGTCGCGGGCTTCCTGCTCCTCCAGCGCTACCTCGTCACCGGACTGACCGCCGGCGCCGTCAAGTGACCGACGCCGTCCCCTCCCTCACCTCACCCCTCCGACCAGCTCAGAGAGGCCCTCTGTGTCCGATTCGATCGATCTCGCCGCTTTCCCGCCCGACTTCGTCTGGGGCACGGCCACATCCGCCTACCAGATCGAGGGCGCCGTCGCCGAGGGCGGCCGGGCACCGTCGATCTGGGACACCTTCTCCCACACCCCGGGACGGGTCGACAACGACGACCACGGCGACGAAGCCTGCGACCACTACCACCGGTGGCCCGAGGACATCGCCCTGATGCGCTCGCTCGGCACCAACGCCTACCGCATGTCCATCGCCTGGCCGCGCGTCCTGCCCGCCGGTGACGGGCCGGTCAACGCGGCCGGCCTCGATTTCTACGACCGGCTCGTCGACGGCCTCCTCGACGCCGGCATCACCCCCAACATCACCCTCTACCACTGGGACCTTCCCCAGGCCCTCCAGGACCGCGGCGGCTGGACCACGCGCGAGACCGCCGAACACCTCGCCGCCTACGCTTCCGTCGTCGCCGGACGGCTGGGCGACCGGGTCACCCGCTGGGCCACCTTGAACGAACCGCTGTGCTCCGGATGGATCGGCCACCTCGAAGGCCGGATGGCCCCCGGCCTCACCGACCTGACCGCCGCCGTGCACGCCTCCTACCACCTGCTGCTCGGCCACGGACTGGCCGCGCAGGCGATCCGCGCGGCCGTGCCGGGCGCCCAGGTCGGGCTCGTGACCAACCACTCCACCGTGGAGGCCGCGTCCACGCGGCCGGAGGACATCGCGGCGGCCACCCGCATGGACGGCCACACCAACCGCTGGTGGCTCGACCCCGTCTACGGCCGGGGCTTCCCCGCCGACATGCGCGAGCTCTACGGCGTCGCACTGCCCGAACGCCCGGGCGACCTGGAGACGATGACCGTCCCGCTCGACTGGCACGGCCTCAACTACTACTTCCCGGTCACGGTCGCCGACGACCCGGCCGGCCCCGTCCCGTACGCCCGCGAGGTCCGCCTGCCCGACGTGCCCCGCACCGGCATGGACTGGCAGATCGACGCCGACGGCCTGGAGACGTTCCTGCTGCGGCTGACCGACGACTACGGCGTACGCCGGTTGTACGTCACCGAGAACGGCTCCGCCTTCCCCGACACCGTCGGTCCCGACGGCACCGTCGACGACCCCGAGCGGACCCGCTACCTGGAACAGCACCTGGGCGCCTGCGCCCGCGCCGTACGCAAGGGCGCCCCGCTCGCCGGGTACTACGCCTGGTCGCTCCTCGACAACTTCGAATGGGCCTACGGCTACGACAAGCGCTTCGGGCTCGTCCACGTCGACTACGCGACGCAGGCACGCACCGTCAAGGCGAGCGGCCGCCGGTACGCGGACATCATCCGCGCCCACCGACAGGCCCATGCCTGACCCGTGGCACAGAGGGCGGGAGAGGCTCCTGCCGACGGACACGCACGCGTCGGCAGGAGCTTCGCGGAAGTGGCGGCGGAGGTGCGACCGGCGGCCTGCCACCGATACCCCGCCGCGGCCGGCCCTCCGCACGCCTCACTGATGCGGCGGGGCACCGGATCGAGCCGCTGATCAACGGCTCCGGATCCGCGTCCTCCGGGGCTGCCGCGACGCCGACATCGGCCGGCTCGGGCACTCGTCGCCCGCGATCACCCTCGGTTACTATGCTCACTTCATGCCGGAGGCCGGCAGCGAGGGGCGCGGCACCATCGACGGACCGCCGGGGAGCGGGGAGACCGGCGCGCCGGTCGAAACTCCCCGGATTCCCCCGGCGCCGTCGACCGGCGACGTCAGCCTCCACGCCCCGACGAAGCCGTCCGTGGATCGCAAGGCTGAAGAGATGGGTGGCCTGGGAAAGTGTTGGAAGAGGTCGTAGCGACCCGCTATGTCACGCCGTTGCGTGAGGGCGGCTCGCTCCCCGGGATCGTCGAGGCCGATGATCTCGGCACGTATGTCATGAAGTTCACCGGCGCGGGACAGGGCCGCAAGACGCTCGTCGCGGAGGTGATCTGCGGTCAGCTCGGCCGTCGCCTCGGGCTGCGCGTGCCCGAGCTCGTCACCATCCAGCTGGACCCGGTCATCGGCCTCGGCGAGCCCGACCAGGAGGTCCAGGAACTGCTGAAGGCCAGCGGCGGGCTGAACCTCGGCATGGACTACCTGCCGGGCTCCATCGGCTTCGACCCGCTCGCCTACGAGATGGATCCCGTCGAGGCGGGCCGCGTGGTCTGGTTCGACGCGCTGATCAACAACGTGGACCGGTCCTGGCGCAATCCCAACATGCTCGTCTGGCACGGCGAGCCCTGGCTCATCGACCACGGCGCCACCATGATCTGGCACCACAACTGGCCCGGCGCCCAGGCCTCCGCCGCCAAGCCGTACGACGCCTCCGACCACGTCCTGGCCACCTACGGCCCCGACGTGGCCGCCGCTGCCGCCGAGCTGGCACCCCGGGTCACCGAGGAGCTGCTGACGGAGGTCACCGCTGACGTACCCGACGAGTGGCTGGTGGACGAGCCGGGCTTCGACGCGCCCGACGCCGTGCGCCGCGCGTACGTCGAGGCGCTGCTGCCGCGGGCCGCGACCATCCACGAACGCGTCACCGTGGGGGAGCGGACCGAGCGCAAGCCGTCGCAGGCGCCCGGCTGGCTGACCGACCACCTCACCCCCTGGCCGCACACGACCGGCCAGGGCGAGCACAGCAAGCAGAAGGACAGCGGCGAGTGACCGAGCGGAACGTCTTCGAATACGCCCTGCTGCGGGTCGTCCCGCGCGTCGACCGCGGCGAGTGCTTCAACGCCGGGGTGGTGGTGTACTGCCGCGCCAAGGCCTTCGTCGCCGCGCGGACGCACCTGGACGAGCGGAAGCTCGCCGCGCTCGACCCCGAGGCCGACGTCCTCGGCGTACGGGCCGCGCTGCACGCCGTCGAGGGCGTCTGCCGCGGCGGCGACGACGCCGGGCAGGCCCGCCGCGAGGACGCCGGGCGGCGGTTCCGCTGGCTGGTCGCGCCCCGCTCCACCGTCGTCCAGCCCGGCCCCGTCCACACCGGGCTCACCACGGACCCGGAGGCCGAGGTCGAACGGCTGCTGGACCTGCTCGTCCGCTGACGCCGCAGGCGGAAGCCCGGCACCCGTGCCCTCGGGCCGTTGACACCGGGTGCCAGGGCTTCTAGCGTCTCGTCCTGCTGAAGGTACTAAGCGGTCGCTCACCACTCCGGGAGGGTGGGACGGGCGGCTCCAGGGACTCAAGGGCGAGGAGAACCAGCATGTCCACCACCCAGCAGCGCGTGGCCGTCGTGACCGGAGGGGCGCGCGGCATCGGCGCGGCGACCGCCGTACGGCTCGCGGCCGAGGGCCGCGCCGTCGCCGTCCTCGACCTCGACGAGGCCGCCTGCAAGGACACCGTCGACACGATCACCGCGGCCGGCGGCACCGCCCTCGCGGTCGGCTGCGACGTCTCCGACAGCGCCCAGGTGGAGGCCGCCGTCGCGCGCGTCGCCGAGGAGCTCGGCGCCCCGGTCATCCTTGTCAACAACGCGGGCGTCCTGCGCGACAACCTGCTGTTCAAGATGTCCGAGTCCGACTGGGACACGGTCGTGAACGTGCACCTCAAGGGCGCGTTCCTGATGGCCAAGGCGTGCCAGAAGCACATGGTGGACGCGGGCTTCGGCCGGATCGTCAGCCTCTCCTCGTCCTCCGCGCTCGGCAACCGGGGCCAGGCCAACTACGCCGCCGTCAAGGCCGGGCTCCAGGGCTTCACCAAGACCCTCGCCAAGGAACTCGGCAAGTTCGGCATCACCGCCAACGCCGTCGCGCCCGGCTTCATCGTCACCGAGATGACCGCCCAGACCGCCGCGCGTGTGGGCATGGGCTTCGAGGAGTTCCAGGCGGCCGCCGCCACGCAGATCCCGGTGCAGCGCGTGGGCCGCCCCGAGGACGTGGCGAACGCGATCGCCTTCTTCACGGGCGACGACGCCGGATTCGTATCCGGCCAGGTCCTGTACGTGGCCGGCGGGCCCCTCAACTGAGACGGCGGGTGGACGACGACATGAACGCCAGCGAACTGCCCGAGCCGACCGGCCGGGTCGCCCTCGTCACCGGCGGCAGCCGGGGCATCGGCTACGGCATCGCCGAGGCCCTCGTCGCGCGCGGCGACCGGGTCTGCATCACCGGACGCGGTGAGGACGCACTCAAGGAGGCCGTCGAGCGGCTCGGCGCCGACCGTGCCCTGTACGTGGCCGGCAAGGCCCACGACGAGGCCCACCAGGCGCTCGCCGTCGAGCGGACCATGGAGACCTTCGGCCGCGTGGACTACCTGGTCAACAACGCCGGGACGAACCCCGTCTTCGGTCCCATGGCCGACCTCGACCTCAACGTGGCCCGCAAGGTCTACGAGACGAACGTGATCTCCGCCCTCGGCTTCGCCCAGCAGACCTGGAGGGCCTGGCAGAAGGAGAACGGCGGCGCGATCGTCAACATCGCGTCGGTCGCCGGTGTCGCCGCGTCCCCGTTCGTGGGGGCGTACGGGATGAGCAAGGCGGCGATGATCAACCTCACGCTCCAGCTCGCCCACGAGTTCGCCCCGGCCGTCCGGGTCAACGCGATCGCGCCCGCCGTCGTGAAGACGAAATTCGCGGAGGCCCTCTACGAGGGCCGGGAGGCGGAGGTGACCGCCGCCTATCCGCTCGGCAGGCTCGGCGTTCCCTCGGATATCGGTGGCGCCGCCGCATTCCTTACATCCGACCAATCGGACTGGATCACCGGACAGACCCTGGTGGTCGACGGGGGAATTTTCCTCAATGCCGGAGTCGGCTGAGGTGGATTACGCCTGATTGGCCGCCTAATGCCTCAAGTGCCCCGCCGGTCTCCCTGATTGACCTGGCGGGGCGCTGCGGTATGGTCGGCCGACCATGGCTGAACGAGGAGCGTGTGCACGTGTTCAACCGGACCAGTCTGCAGGCAGCTGCAGCCCTTGCGTCCATATCCCTGCTGGCGGGATGCAGTCTCTTCGCGGGCGATGAAGCCGAGGCGGAAAGCAGGATCGTCGTCGGGACGACGAGTTCTCCGACCACCCTCGACCCAGCGGCCGCGTGGGACAGCTCGTGGGAGCTGTACCGGAACGTCTTCCAGACGCTTCTGAGCTTCCCCACCGGCAGCACGACGCCCCAGCCGGACGCGGCGGACTGCAAGTTCACCGACGGCGCCAGCAAGGTGTTCGAGTGCGATCTGCATGACGGGCTGCAGTTCTCCTCCGGCACCAAGGTCGACGCCGCGGCCGTCAAGCACTCGATCGAGCGCATCCGCACGATCAACGCGGAGGGCGGCCCCAACGGGCTCCTCGGGTCTCTCGACAAGATCGAGACCCGGGGCGACAAGACGGTCGTCTTCCACCTGAAGGAGTCGGACGCCACCTTCCCGTTCGTCCTCGCCACCCCGGCCATGTCGATCGTGGACCCCGCCTCCTACCCTGCGGACAAGCTCCGCGAGGACGGCAAGGTCGTCGGCTCCGGCCCGTACAACCTCGCCAAGTACACCGAGGGCGTCGAGGCGGAACTGGTCAAGAACCCCACGTACAAGGGGTTCGCGGGCGACCGCAAGAACTCCGCCGTCACCATCCGCTACTTCGGTGACTCCGAGGCGATGGTCGCGGCGCTGAAGAACAAGGAGATCGACGCCACCTACCGGGGCCTCACCGCCGAGGAGGTCGTGGACCTCAGCGAGAAGAAGCCCGAGAACGAGGGCCTCCAGGTCGTCGAGTCCACCGGCGCGACCATCCACTACCTGGTCTTCAACCCCGACGACCCGCAGGCCGGCAACCCCGCCGTCCGCCGGGCCATCGCCCAGATCATCGACCGGGGCGCCCTCGTCGCCAAGGCGTACCGGGGCACCGCCGAGCCGCTGTACTCGATGGTCCCGAAGGGCATCGCCGGGCACACGACCAAGTTCTTCGACCAGTACGGCGACCCGGACGTCGCCAAGGCGAAGAGCATCCTTCGCAAGGCCGGCATCGACAAGCCGGTGAAGCTGACCTTCGGCTACACGACCGACCGGTACGGCTCCTCGACGGCCGACGAGTTCGCCGAGCTCAAGCGGCAGCTGGAGGAGTCCGGCCTGTTCGAGATCACCCTGGTCGGCAAGCCCTGGAAGGAGTTCCAGGCGGCCTACCAGAAGGGCGAGTACCCGGTCTTCGGCCGTGGCTGGTTCCCCGACTTCCCGGACCCGGACAACTTCGTCGCGCCGTTCGTCGGCAAGAACAACGTCCACGCCGCGCCGTACGAGCAGGCGGAGATCATCGAGCAGCTGCTGCCCGAGTCGCGCCGCAAGAGCGACCGCGGCGCGGTCACGGAGCAGTTCGAGCGGGCCCAGCAGATCTTCGTCGAGGACGTCCGCCTGCTGCCCCTGTGGCAGGGCAAGCTGTACGTGGCGGCCAGCGAGGAGATCGGCGGCGCCGAGCGCGCCCTCGACCCGCAGACCGTCATGCAGCTGTGGGAGCTGCACCGCAAGACCAGCTGGTAACGGCTGCCCGACGAAGGGTGCGGGGTCGCTTGTCAGTGGTCGCGGGTAGGTTCTGTGATCGACAAGCGATCCCACACCGGAGGTTGTTGACGTGACCGACACCGCCATGCTGCCCGAGTCCTGGCGCGGCGTCCTCGGCGACGAGCTGCAGAAGCCGTACTTCAAGCTGCTCACCGAGTTCGTCGAGGAGGAGCGGGCCAAGGGGCCGGTCTACCCGCCGCGGGACGAGGTGTTCGCCGCGCTCGACGCCACTCCGTACGACAAGGTGAAGGTCCTCGTCCTGGGCCAGGACCCTTACCACGGAGAGGGCCAGGGGCACGGGCTGTGCTTCTCCGTGCGGCCGGGCGTCAAGACCCCGCCGTCCCTGCGCAACATCTACAAGGAGATGCAGGAGGAACTCGGCCACCCCGTCCCGGACAACGGCTACCTCATGCCGTGGGCCGAGCAGGGCGTCCTGCTGCTCAACGCGGTGCTCACCGTCCGCGCGGGCGAGGCGAACTCGCACAAGGGCAAGGGCTGGGAGAAGTTCACCGACGCCGTGATCAGCGCCGTCGCCTCCCGCCCCGACCCGGCCGTGTTCGTCCTGTGGGGCAACTACGCGCAGAAGAAGCTGCCGCTGATCGACGAGACGCGGCACGTCGTGGTGAAGGGCGCCCACCCGTCGCCGCTCTCCGCGAAGAAGTTCTTCGGCTCCCGGCCCTTCACGCAGATCAACAAGGCCATAGCCGAGCAGGGCCACGAGCCGATCGACTGGCGCATCCCGAACCTCGGCTGAGCCCTCCGGACCGGGGCCCGCCCTTGCCTCGCACCCCGGCGCCGGGTCTTCCCGGGCGTCGGGCCCGGGCGGGTCTTCCGGTCCGCCCGCCCCGGGGCGGGAGGGCCGGGATCTGACCGTCGGCTGTGCCTTGTACCAGGGCTGGGGCCGAGCCCGGCGGCTGCCCGGGCCCGGTCGTCCCGCTGCTCCGTACCGGTACGGCAGCAGGTTGCCGGGGCTCCGGGGCGCGAGCCCGCCTGCCGCCCCGGGCCGCCCGTTCCTGGGCCGTCCCTCGCGGGCTCCGGGGCCGCCCGGTCCGGGTGGACAGGCGGCGCACCGCGTTGTCTCGCGCCTCGGGCCCCTGCCAAGCCGTCCCGGTACCGGGCGGTAGTCGTTCCCCGGTGCTCTGCGCACGGTGCCCGGTGCCCGGGGTCCGTCTGCCGTCCGGCCCGGGGGCCGCCCGCCGTCTGCCGCTGCCTTGCGAGTCGGCCTCGCACATGGCTGCCCGGTGCCCGCTCCTATCCGGCACCCGATGCCCGCTCGCCTTCAACCGCCGCTCCGCGAAAAGCGGTTGTCGCGTACGGGGCCGGCCCATAGAGTCCGGAGACGAAACGGCGTGTAGCTCAGTCAGCCAGAGCACCGGGCTCCAGACCCGGAGGGCGCAGGGGCGGATCCTGCCACGCCGGCTTATGAAGGACGACGCTGAGCAGCAGCAGGCCGCGGGCGCCGGCTACCCGCACGGACAGCTGGCCAAGGCCCTCATCACGGCCCTCACCCACCAGGACCCCGCCGTCCGCGACCGCGCCGAAGGCCGCGCGCGGCAGTGGCGGCAGGTGCTCCACGGCATGGCCTCCGGGAAGCTCGACATCGGCTCCCGTACGCCCGCCGGATGGCCCTCCTGGGTCACCCTCGAAGTCCTGCGGGGCGGCTTCGCCACCGGCTCGCCCGTCGCCGGAGGGCCGCTCAAGCCGCACGAGGCCGACGCCGCGCGCCGCGCAGGGGTCCCGGCCGAGCGGGCCGCCCTGTTCCGGTACCACCTCACCGAGCCCGGGCTCCGGGAGCTGTGCGCCCTCCTCGACAGCGGTCGCTACGACGCGGCCGTGCCGGAGGAGACCGCCCTGCTCACGGTCGCCTGGCTGCTCCGCGCCGGTCATCCGGAAGCCGCCGCCGGACTCGTACGGGAGCTGGAGCCGTACGCCGACCGGCTCCGCTTCACGCCCCGCCCCTCGCCCCGGCCCGCCGCCCCCGCAGACGGCGTCCACCGCACCACCGTCGCCGACGCCGTCGCGACCCTGGAGCGGCGCCGCCCCCACGCGGCCGTCGAAGCCCAGCGCGAGGCGCTCACCGTGTGGCGCCCGTTCGCCGACGACCTGCTCGCCCACTGGCTCGAGACCGCGGACCCCGACGGCGTACGCGTCCTCGACCGCACCCCCGGCCCCGGCTGGCGGGAGCGCGGCGCCGCCCTCCTCGACCGGTACGCGCGCCTCGCGGCCGCCCACACCCGGTGCACCAGGCACCGCAAGCCCAAGGAGAACCTCGCCATCCTCCGCGCCACCCTGGAGGACACCCTCGCCGGGCGCTCCCTGGACGCACGGCGGCTCGGACTGCTGCGCCACGCCGTCGCCTCCATGGTCCGGCGCCGCGGCCTGCCCGGGTCCCCGGAGCACACCGCGCTGCGCCGCCGCCAGGCCGAGGAGGCCGCCCGCCCCTCGTACCAGGCGCTGGCCCGGCTGGTCCTCCACCGCCTCTCCGGGCTGCCCGGCCACACCGGACTGCCCGACACGGCGCCCTTCACCGCCCCGGTCACGTCCCGCGAGGCCGACGAGACGGGCATCCCCGCCGGTACGGCCATGCCCCGCGCGGTCCGGCGTCCCGTCGAGACGGCGCTCACCGCTCCGCTCCGCACCCTCGTGGAGCGCGGCGTCGTCCCCTCCTGCGAGGTGCTGGCCCGGCTGACGCCCCAGCTCGTCGCCGCCGTCGGCGCCCGCGCCTGCCCCGACGCGGCCCTGGGCGCCCTGGTCGCCGCCAACCACCGGGCGTTCCAGAACCGCCGCTCGCTGCTCCTGCTCAACCTGGCGGGGCAGACCCGGCCGGTGGACCTGCCGTGGTCGCGGGCCGTCGCCCCGCACCGGGGCGCCGAAGCGGGGCGCGACGACGCCCGTGCCGCGCTGCGCGAGCTGGCGGAGCTGGCCGTCGAGGCGTTCCCGGGCACCCTGCTGCCGAACCCGCTGGTCTGGCAGTTCGGCCACCTCGCCCGCCAGGCGGACCTGGACGCGCCGTTCGTCGAGGAGCTGGCCGCCGACATCTTCATGGGAACGTTCACCGCCAAGTTCCTCGACGCCGCGGCGACCGCCGCCGAGCTCCTGGAGGGCACGCTGTACGAGCGGTACTACGGCATCGACTACGCCGCCGTACGCGACCTGGCCGCCGAGAAGGCCGCCGCCGTGGGGAGCGACGGGACGCGCACGCCGTCGAGGAGCCGGACGTCGCACGGGTTCGCCCTGCTCTGCCACGCGCGCGCGGGGGAGACCGGCCGCTCCTGGAGCCCGGCGGCCAACGGCAAGGTCATCGAGCAGGCGCAGATCCTCACCACGCACAACCTGGCCACCCTCGTCCACCGGGTCGGCATCGCCCCGCGCCCCGGCCCGGCCGAGCTGGCCCGCCGCTGCTTCCACGACGTGTGCCGCCTCACCGACCTGGCGTCCCGCCACCCGCGCCCGCTCGCACTGATCAAGAACGCCGCGTACGCGTGGCGGCAGATGGTCTTCCACCTGTCGCTGTGTCCCTCGGGCGAACAGAGCGCGGTGCTCGACGAGCTGGGCCTCGCAGAGGGCGGTCTCACCCCGGCGCTGGCCGGACTCCACCTGGTCGCGGCGGGCGGCACCTTCGGCGACGACGGCACGGCGGCCGGGGGCCGCGCCCGACGCCTCCTCGGCTGGACGACGGAACGCCACTGGCTGACCGGGACGAGGTGACCCGGCTCCGCGCCGGGTGACCGGGCATCACGTCAGGTGACCCGGCGGTGTCGGCTGCGTCTTCCGGGGATGGGGGCCGCGGGCGGCTAGCGTCGGGACACGACGACGAGGAGGCCGGGAACATGGCGGATGACGAGGCGGGGACGACCGGTACGGCAGGAACGACCGGTACGGCGGACGGGGGCACGGACGCGGACGCCACGCACGCGGCGCGCACGGCGCACACGACCCGTACGACGGGTACGGCCGAGGAGGGCGAGGGCGCGGGCGCGGGCGCGACGGCGGCGACCGGAACGGCGGACGAAGACGCGGACGCGGGCGCGGGCGGCTCCGGACCCGACGACGCGGTCCTGACCGGCATCGGGCAGGCGATGATGCTGCTGCACGGCGGCGACCGTGAGGAGGCCCGCAACCGGTTCCAGGCCCTGTGGGAGCGGATCGGCCCGGACGGCGACCCCCTGCACCGCTGCACCCTCGCCCACTCCATGGCGGACGCCCAGGACGACCCGGAGGCCGAACTCGCCTGGGACCTGCGCGCCCTCACCGCCGCCGACGCGCTCGACGACGACCGGCTCGCCCGCCACGACACGGCCGTCGCCCTCCGGGCCCTGTACCCGTCGCTCCATGTGAACCTGGCCGCCGACTTCCTCAAGCTCCGCCGCCCGGGCGCCGCGCGCGAGCACCTCGACCGGGCCCGCGCCGCGTCCACCGCGCTCGGCGACGACGGGTACGGCACCGGTGTCCGCGCCGCCATCGACCGGCTCGACCGCCGCCTCCGCGAACAGGGCGCCTGACGTCCCCAGGCCCCGGCCAGGGGACGTCCCGGGACCCGCGCCCCAGGCCCACCGCTGCGGGCGGCCACCACACGCACGGGTGAAACGAGCCACACGTATGCTGCGGGCGGACGGCAACCACGTGAGAGGAGACCCCCGTGAGGGTGGGCTGCATCGGGCTCGGCGACATCGCGCAGAAGGCGTACCTTCCGGTCCTCACGACGCGGCCCGGTGTCGAACTGCACCTCCAGACCCGCACCCCCGCCACCCTGGAGCGGGTCGCGGACGCCCACCACATCCCGGAGGCGCGCCGCCACGCGGACCTCGACTCGCTGCTCACCGCCGGTCTCGACGCCGCCTTCGTGCACGCCCCGACGGACGTCCACCCCGAGATCGTCACGAGGCTCCTCGAAGCCGGGGTGCCGACGTACGTGGACAAGCCCCTCGCGTACGAGCTCGACGCTTCGCGCCGTCTGGTGGAGCTGGCCGAGCGGCGCGGGGTGTCCCTCGCCGTCGGCTTCAACCGCCGCTACGCGCCCGCGTACGCCCAGTGCGAGGACCACCCGCGCGAGCTGATCCTCATACAGAAGAACCGCGTCGGCCTGCCCGAGGACCCCCGCACCCTCGTCCTCGACGACTTCATCCACGTCGTGGACACCCTGCGTTTCCTGCTGCCCGGCCCGGTGGAGCACACCGACGTGCGGGCGCGCGTCCGCGACGGGCTCATGCACCACGTGGTGCTCCAGCTGTCCGGCGACGGCTTCACGGCGATCGGCATGATGAACCGCATGAGCGGCTCCGCCGAGGAGATCCTGGAGGTGTCGGGGCAGGACACCAAACGCCAGGTCGTCAACCTGGCCGAGGTCGTCGACCACAAGGGCCAGCCGACCGTGCGGCGGCGCGGCGACTGGGTGCCGGTCGCCCGGCAGCGCGGCATCGAACAGGTCACGCTCGCCTTCCTGGACGCCGTGCGGGACGGCCGGACGCTCAGTGCCCAGGACGCCCTGCGGACCCACGAGCTGTGCGAGCGGGTCGTACGCGACTGTCTGGAGCAGGCGTCCTGACCGCCCGCGCCCCCGCCGCGCCCGCCACCCCGGCCAGGACGGCGAGCGCCGCCCACACCGGCCAGTCCCCGAACCGCACGTACGGGGTCGTCGCGGTGGCGAGCGGCAGGTCGTAGACGGCGGCCGCGCTGCGGTCCGTGCCGAGCGGGGCGCCGATCCGGGCGCCGTCCGGGCCGTACGCGGCGCTCACACCGGTCAGCGTCGCGTGCACCATCGGCCGCCCGGTCTCGGCCGCGCGCAGTGCCGCCAGCGACGCGTGCTGGCCGGGCGCCCAGCTGTCCTGGAACGTGGACGTGGCCGACTGCGCGACGAGCAGCCGCGCGCCGTCCCGCGCGAGGTGGCGGCTCATGTCGGGGAACGCCGACTCGAAGCAGACGAGCGGACCCACCAGGAGCTCACCGCCCTTCCCGGCCGTCATGACGACCTGGGCGGTGCCGCGCCGCCGGTCCTCGTCGGCGGCCCGCCCCACGGACGTCACCCACCCGAGGACGGCCCGAGCGGGGACGTACTCGCCGAACGGCACCAGCCGCATCTTGTCGTACCGGTCGCCGGTCGGGCCTCCCGGGCCCACGAGGACGCTGCTCTTGTAGATGCCCGGCAGGTCCGAGCGGCGCGCGTCCACGTTCACGAGCACCTCGGCCCCGACCTGCCGGGACAGCTCCGCCAGACGCTCGGCGAGGTTGGGCCGCGCCGCCAGGTCGGCGCCCACGCTGCTCTCGCCCCACACGACGAGGTCCACGTCCCGTTCCGCCAGGGCGCGCGTCAGCTCCTCGCCGCGCGCGAACCGCCGCTCCGGCCCGTCCGGCCCGCCGATGACCCCCGGCTGGACGACCCCGACCCGTACGGTGCCCACCGGCTCCGGAGCCGCCGCCCACAGCGCCGCCGAACCCAACCCGACCGCGCACGCCGCCAGCGCCGCGACGGCGGCCGTACGCACGGACGGGACCGCCACGAGGAGCGCCAGCGCCGTGTTGACCGCTACCACCAGCAGCGTCACCAGCCACACCCCGCCGATCGCCGCCACCCGCAGCGCGGGCGGCACCTGCCACTGGCTGGCGCCCAGCAGCCCCCACGGACCGCCCAGCCCCTCCCAGGACCGCACCACCTCGACCATCAGCCACCCCGACGGCACCACCGCGCACACGAGCAACGCCCGCCCCGGCGTCCCGGACGCCTCACGGAAGACCCACCGCACCAGCCACCCCCACGGCGCCCACAGCAGCCCCAGCAGCGCGGCCAGCACCAGGATGAAGACGTGCAGGTTCGGCATCAGCCAGTGGTGCACGGCCAGCATGAACCCCGTACCGCCGAGCCACCCGTCCAGCGCCGCCCGGCGTCCCGTCGGCGCGGCCCGGAGCAGCAGCAGCCACGGCACCAGCGCCCCGTACGCCAGCCACCACAGGGACGGCGCGGGGAACGCCAGGGCGGGCAGCGCCCCCGCCAGGACGGCGGCCGCGCCGCGCCCCCACCGGGAGGACCACACCTGCCCCCGCCGCGACGCCCACGGCCGCGTCGAGGCCACCTCACCGAGCCCGGCCCGCAACCGCATCCGTGCCTCCTCGCCCGGGGGTCTGGAACTCCAGTGTGGCGGAGGGGATCACTCCACGGAAAGTGCGCCCGGCGCGCGCCCCGCGCTTTCCCGGTCGGTCACGGTCTCAGGCGGCTTCCCACTGGTGGGCGCGGCCGCCGCGCCACTCCACGAGGTGCGGGTCGTCGAGGTCGATGTCGGCCTCGTCCAGACCGGCGCGGCGGAGGAACTCGAGCAGGTCGGCGTCGTTGTGGGCCAGCCCGAGGATGTCACCGCGCGCGGTGACGCGGCGGCCGCCGCTCGGGGTGGGCCGGTGCACGACGATCGGCGCTTGCCAGGGCATACCCCCAGGGTGCCCCGCCCGGCACTTGATCGCAGACCACGGCGGCGGGGGAGTACGGGGCCGGGGTACGGCCGTACGAGGCCGTAAGCCGCCCCACACCCGGGGCCCTCTCACATCCGGGCCGCCCCACACCCGGGCCGCCCACGCGAAAGGCCGCCCCGCGCGAGGCGGGACGGCCGGGACGCCGAACGGGCGGCGTTACGCGGCGGTGCCGACGTCGCCCGTCTGGGCGGCGGCCCACTTCAGGATCAGGGCCTGATAGATCCGCTGTTCGTCAGCCGACAGGCGTCCGCCCGAGCGCGCCCACAGCTCGCGGATCGCCCGGTTGAGGGCGTCGGCGTCGGGGACGGGCATGGCGGGGTCGAACGCGGGCTTGGACATGCGACCAGACTAAGGGGCACATCGGACCATCCGCTGTGACCCGCCACGCACCGTGACGATTCACACGCCGTGTCAGTGCGACGGCTGACCCGCGTCCGGGGCGAGGACACCCAGCCAGATCAGGGCGAACAGCACCAGGCCGAGCGCTATCCGGTAGATCACGAACGGCATGAAGCTCTTGGTGGAGATGAACTTCATGAACCACGCGATGACCGCGTACCCGACGCCGAACGCGACCACCGTCGCGAAGACCGTCGGCCCCCACGCCACATGCCCCTCGCCGACGGCCTTCAGTTCGAACAGGCCCGAGGCGAGGACGGCGGGGATGGCCAGCAGGAAGGAGTAGCGGGCGGCGGCCTCGCGCGTGTAGTTCATGAACAGGCCGCCGCTGATGGTGGCGCCCGACCGGGAGACGCCGGGGATCAGCGCCATCGCCTGGCACATGCCGAAGATCAGGCCGTCCTTGACGCCCAGGTCTCGCAGCGTCTTGCGCTCCGGCGCCGCCCGGTGCCGGCCGCCCTCCTGCGCGCGTGCCGCCAGCCGGTCGGCCACGCCCAGCACGATGCCGAGCACGATCAGGGTGGTCGCGATCAGCCGCAGATCGCGGAACGGTCCCTCGATGTGGTCCTTCAGGGTGACGCCCAGCACACCGATCGGGATCGACCCGACGATGACGAGCCAGCCCATCCGGGCGTCGTGGTCGGAGCGCATCGACTTGTCGGTCAGTGACCGGAACCACGCCGTGACGATGCGGGCGATGTCCTTGCGGAAGTAGATCAGGACCGCCGTCTCGGTGCCGATCTGCGTGATCGCCGTGAAGGCGGCGCCAGGGTCGTGCCAGCCGGCGAAGGCGGCCGTGAGGCGCAGATGGGCACTGGAGGAGATCGGGAGGAACTCCGTCAGCCCTTGGACGAGTCCGAGGATGAGCGATTCGAACCAATTCATGGGGCCAGGGCCGTCCCGAAATGTGCGTGTGCGGTCGTTTGGGTCGGTGCAGCGTACCGCCTCACAGTGAACGGACGGTGATCATCCGGTGTCCTGGAGCGGTGTCAGACCGAGGCCGCAACGGTGTCAGGCCGCGGCCGAGGACCTCAGCCGGTGCCGCTTCCGCCAGGCCACGACGGCCCCCGCCGTCACGCTCACCACGATGAACCCGGCCGACAGCAGGAACGCCGGAGAGGTCGGCGACGCGGCCTCGCTCCCGGCCACCACGTACGCCGCCGTGTTCGGTACGCAGCCGAGGCCGGTGCCCAGCAGGAACGGCGCGTACCCCATGCGGGAGAGCGCCGCCCCGTAGTTGGCCGCCGCGAACGGCACGCCGGGGAACAGCCGGATCGCCAGCGTCGAGCGGAACGCGTGCCGGGTGAGCTGCCCGTCCGCCGCCTCCACCCAGCGCCCGCGCAGCAGCGGGCGCAGCGCGTCGCGGCCCAGCGCCCGGCCGAGCATGAACGCGATGCCCGCCCCGAGGACGGTCCCCGCGACGGCCGCCGCCAGTCCCGCCTGCGTCCCGAAGAGGGCGCCCGACGCCAGGTTGAGCACGGGGCGCGGTACGAACGCGGCGGTGCACAGCCCGTACGCGACGCCGAACAGCACGACGGCGCCCACACCGCCCACCTGCGGCGGCCAGCCGCCGTCCGCGAGGACGCGGTGCGGCTCGTACGCCACGACCAGCGCCCCGGCGCCCGCGAGCAGCACGACGAGCAGCGACAGCCGCGACCAGGGGGAGAGGAGGGCGCGGGAGCAGCGCAGGGCGAAACCGGCGGGCCGGACGGCGGGCTCGAGCATCCGGGGAGCCTAACGGACGACCGCCCGCTCCCACCGTGACCGGGACCGCACCCGCCCGCCCGCACCCTCCCCGCGACCCTGGGGCGGCCCCGGCCCCGGGTGGCCGGGGGCCTCGGAAAATCGCTCGACGCGCACGACCCGTCACGGCAGGATCGTCCGCATGTTCCGGTATGCCTTCCTCGCAGCGCCGTCCGCAGTCGCGGACGCGCCGAAGGCTGCCGCCATCGTCCTGGACGGCGCCCGAAGCTGACCCTTCCCGGATCGTCCGGCGGCCCCGCAGGGGGAGGGTCGGCAAAGCCGAGGGGTCCCCCATCACGCTTCGAGTTCCGGAGAGGAACCACCCCGTCATGTCCAAGACGGCATACGTGCGCACCAAGCCGCACCTCAACATCGGCACCATGGGCCACGTGGACCACGGCAAGACCACGCTCACCGCCGCCATCACCAAGGTCCTCAGCGAGCGCTCCGGCGGCGGCACCTCGTACGTCGCGTTCGACCGCATCGACCGGGCGCCCGAGGAGGCGCGGCGCGGCATCACCATCAACATCGCGCACGTCGAGTACGAGACCGACACCCGCCACTACGCCCACGTGGACATGCCCGGTCACGCCGACTACGTCAAGAACATGGTGACCGGCGCCGCCCAGCTCGACGGGGCGATCCTCGTCGTCTCGGCGCTCGACGGGATCATGCCGCAGACCGCCGAGCACGTCCTGCTCGCCCGCCAGGTGGGCGTCGACCACATCGTCGTCGCGCTCAACAAGGCCGACGCGGGCGACGACGAGCTGACCGACCTCGTGGAGCTGGAGGTGCGCGAGCTGCTCACCTCCCACGGCTACGGCGGCGACTCCGTCCCGGTCGTCCGGGTCTCCGGGCTGCGGGCCCTGGAGGGCGACCCGCGCTGGACCGCGTCGATCGAGGCGCTGCTCGACGCGGTGGACACATATGTGCCGATGCCGGTGCGGTACGTGGCCGCGCCGTTCCTGATGCCCGTCGAGAACGTGCTGACCATCACCGGGCGGGGCACCGTCGTGACCGGCGCCGTCGAGCGCGGCACCGTCCGCGTCGGCGACCGCGTGGAGGTGCTGGGCGCCGGTGCGCAGACCGTCGTCACCGGCCTGGAGACGTTCGGCAAGCCGATGGACGCCGCCCAGGCCGGGGACAACGTGGCGCTGCTCCTGCGCGGGGTGCCGCGCGACGCGGTCCGCCGCGGCCATGTGGTGGCCGAGCCGGGCAGCGTCGAGCCGAGGCGGCGGTTCACGGCGCGCGTGTACGTCCTGTCGGCCCGCGAGGGCGGCCGGGCGACACCCGTGGCGACGGGCTACCGGCCGCAGTTCTACATCCGTACCGCCGACGTGGTGGGCGACGTGGACCTGGGCGACGCGGCCGTCGCCCGGCCCGGCGACACGGTCACCATGACCGTCGAGCTGGGGCGGGACGTGCCGTTGGAGCCGGGGCTCGGCTTCGCGATCCGCGAGGGCGGCCGCACGGTCGGCGCGGGCACCGTCGGCGAGGTGCTGTAGCCCGCGCGAGGGCCTCGCGAGCTGCTGGGAGAATGGGGCGGTGAACGAGCCCGTACCCGTACTCCGCGCCGTCGACGGCGGCGCCGCCAAGCTCATGCCGGACATCGACCGGGAGCGGGCCTGGCTGCTGACCGTCGACGGCGCGCCCCAGTCGTACGTGGACCTCGACGACCCGACGCACCTGGAGTTCGAGTACGCCCGGCGCCTCGCCCACGTCGTGGACGCCGCCGACGACGAGGGCGCCCCGCTCGACGTGGTCCACCTCGGGGGCGGGGCGCTGACCCTGCCCCGGTACGTCGCGGCGACCCGGCCGGGCTCCCGGCAGGACGTGGTGGAGGCGGACCTGGGGCTGCTGGCGCTGGTCGCCGAGCACCTGCCCGCACCGGAAGGGTCGGGGATCACCGTGCACGGCGCGGACGCGAGGGCGTGGCTCCGGGACGCGCCCGCGCGGTCGGCGGACCTGGTGGTGGGGGACGTGTTCGGCGGCTCGCGGGTGCCCGCACACCTCACGTCCGTCGAGTACGCCCGCGAGGTGCAGCGGGTGCTGCGGCCGGGCGGCGCCTACGCGGCGAACCTCGCGGACGGGGCACCGTTCGCGTTCCTCCGCTCCCAGCTGGCCACCTTCGCGGCGGTGTTCGGGGAGCTGGCGCTGATCGCCGAACCGGCGGTGCTGCGCGGGCGGCGGTTCGGCAACGTGGTGCTGGTCGCCTCGCACACGCCGCCCGACACGGCGCGCCTGGCCCGTCGGGCCGCCGCCGACGCGTTCCCCGCGCGCGTGGAGCACGGCGAGGCCCTGGCACGGCTCGCCGGTGACGCGGCGGTCGTACGGGACGTCGACGCCGTCCCGTCGCCCGAGCCGCCCGGCGGGGCGTTCGGCATCGGCTGAGGGCCCGGACACCGGCTGAGGAGCGGCAGCCCGCTGCGACACCGGGCCGCGGGCCGAGTCGGGCCGGCAGGCCGCCGGGAGCGCGGCCGCCCGGGCGGGCGGCTACGCGGGCGCCGGGTCCGAGGCGGCCGTCGAGGGTTTCTCCGGACGGTCGGCGGCGACCGGCTTCGTGCGCCGCGTCAGGTTCCGTACGTCCGGCACGAGCAGCACCAGCGCCGTCACCACCAGGATCAGCGCCGCACATCCCCACAGCGCCTGCGGCCGCCCCACGGCGTCGGCCACCGGTCCCGCGACCGCCGTGGACAGCGGCAGCATCGCCGTCGAGCCGAACCAGTCGTACGCGGAGACCCGCGACAGCTTGTCCTCCGGGATCTCCTGGTGCAGCGCGGTCATCCACGCCACGCCGAACACCTCGATCGCCACCCCGGACACGAACATCACCGCCGCCAGCGCACCCACCGGCAGCGGCACCGCGAGCCCCGCCGACGGCAGAGCCAGCGGGAACACGCACACCGTGCCCACCAGCAGCATCCGGCGCGGCTTCCAGCGCATCATCAGCAGCGCGCCCAGGACCGTGCCCGCGCCGAACGCGGCCAGCGCCAGCCCCCACGGCCGGGCGCCGCCCAGCGACTCCTTCGCCACCAGCGGCCCGTACACGGACTCGGCGGCGCCGACCACGGCGACCACGACGGAGAACTGGAGCACGATCGCCCACAGCCAGGGGCGGCCGACCACCTCGTGCCAGCCCTCCCGCAGATCCGCCAGCAGGCCGCCGCCGGACGCCCGCTCGGGGATGTGGCTCACGTCGAGGAACGCCCGCAGCGCGCCCGCCACGGCGAACGCCGCCGCGTCGATCGCCAGGACCCAGCCGGCCCCGAACGCGGCGATCATGGCGCCGCCCAGCGCGGCTCCGCCGATGGCCGCACCGCTCATGGTCATGCGGAACAGCGCGAACGCGCGGTTCGCGTGCTCGCTGCGGACACTGGACATCAGCATGCCCTCGGCGGCCGGGTTGAAGAACGCCTGCCCCGTGCCGCACAGCGCGCTGAGCAGCATCATCTGCCACAGCTGGGCCCGGTCGGTGAGGACGAGGGCCGCGAACACCGCCTGCGACGCGCAGTTGAGGGCGTTGGCGGCGACCATCACCCGGTGCCTCGGCAGCCGGTCGGCGACGGCTCCGCCGACGAGGAGGAAGAGGACCAGCGGCAGGGTCCGCGCGGCGGCGACCAGGCCCACGTCGCCGCCGTCGCCACCGGACTCCAGCACCGCGAACGCCCCCGCCACCAGGGCGCCGTGGGAGCCCAGGCCGGTGATGAGGGCGGAGGCGGTCAGCAGCGTGTAATTGCGGCCCGCCCACTCCGGGCGGCGGCCGGGACGGGGGCGGAAGGCAGCGGCGGGGGTTCTCACATCCCGGACTATCTCCGGTGGGGGCCCCCGCCGACAAACGGATTACCCGTCAGATGCCGCCGTAGCGCGCGGAAGCACGCCGAAGCACGCCGTAGTGAGGCGAAGCGCTACGAAGCGGGCTCGCTCAGCCGGACGGTGCTGAGGATCTTCTGGATCGTCGCCTCGGGCACCTCGTCCTTGATGCCGGTGTTCGCGTACATCACCCAGGAGACGAAGTCGCCCTTGGCGTTCTTGAAGGAGAACGCGATCGACTTGCCGTCCGTGTCGCACTTGTTCTCGTGCTTCGTGTTGAGCGCGGTCGCCGTGGCGACATGGCCCGTCAGACCGGACTTCGTCGTGTACGGCACGGCCTTGGTCACCTTGACGGTGCCCTTGGGCTCGGTCTGCGCGTACGCGGCCCACACCCAGTTCCCGGCCTCGGTGGCGGCGGCGTCTGCGGTGTCCTTCGCGCCCTGGCCGCCCTTGGTCCCGGCCGTGGCGAGGCTCCACGTGTCGGGGGTGCCGTCCTTGTCGTCGTCGTACGAGCACCACTCGCTCTTGTAGCGGCCGGGCGCCGACATGGTGACCACGGGCGTGCCGTCGCCGGCCTTCTCGTCCTCGAAGCCGGTGGCCACACCGGAGCCCACGACCTCCCAGTCCGGCGGGATGTCGAAGAGGGTGTCGCGCTTCGGGTTGTGGACGACCTTCCAGCCCGGGACCGACGCCTTCGGCGCCGTGGAGCCGTCACGCGGGTTCTCGGCGGGCGGCTGCGAGGGCTGCTCCATGGGAGCCGAGGGCGCGGACGCGCTCTGCGACGGCGACGAGCCGCCCTGCGCGACGGGGTCCTTCTCGTCCCCGCCGAGGACCAGGAAGCCGGTCACCCCGGCGGCGGCCAGGACGACGACGGCGGCGGCGATCGCGACGACCGTCGTCTTCTTCTTGTCGTCGCCCGTCGGCACCGGCGGGCCGGGCGGCTGCCCGGGCACCGCGTACTGCGGCACGGTCGGCTGCTGGTACGGGTTCTGCTCGTACCCCGCCTGCGGGTAGCCCGGCTGCTGGTACCCGGGCTGCTGGTACGGATTCGGCTGCTGATACCCCGGCTGCTGGTAGGGGTTCGGCGCGTTCTGGTCCTGCGGGTTCTGCTCGCCCCCGGGCGGCTGCTGTCCTGGCCACATGGGCTGTAACCATAGAGGGGAGGGGTGACGGGTGCCATGCCCGGGCCCCCGCCGAAGCGCTGAGGGCGCCGCGGCGAGGCCCTCACGGCCCCCGTCGCGGGACGAACGGCGGCCCGGCGCCGGACGAACGGCGGCCCGGCGCCGGACGAACGGCGGCCCGGCGCAAGGAGGAACGAGCC
Organism: Streptomyces thermolilacinus SPC6; assembly: GCF_000478605.2. Classification (GTDB taxonomy): domain Bacteria; phylum Actinomycetota; class Actinomycetes; order Streptomycetales; family Streptomycetaceae; genus Streptomyces; species Streptomyces thermolilacinus. The sequence continues at coordinate 5,791,963 of NZ_ASHX02000001.1, forward strand.
CCCGCGCCGGAGGGAACAGCGTCCCCGGGGCCGGACGGAACAGCGTCCCGGGGCCCGACGGAACAGCGTCCCGGCGCGGGGTTCACGCCTTTGCTACTGCCTGGTAACTTCGAGCGCATGTCCGACATGATGCCGAACATCGGCGAGATGCTGCTGGCCACCGTTCCCATGGCCAGGACCCTGAACCTGGAGGTCGTCGAGGCGACCGCCGAGCGGGCCGTCCTGCGCCTGCCCGACCAGAAGGACTTCCACAACCACGTCGGCGGCCCGCACGCCGGTGCGATGTTCACCCTCGGCGAGTCGGCCAGCGGCGCCATCGTCATCGGCGCCTTCGGCGACCAGATGGGCCGTGCCGTCCCGCTCGCCGTCAAGGCGGAGATCGGCTACAAGAAGCTCGCCATGGGCGTCGTCACCGCGACCGCCACGCTCGGCCGCCCCCGCGCCGAGGTCGTCGCCGAGCTCGACGCCGGACAGCGCCCCGAGTTCCCGGTCCTGGTGGAGATCACCCGCGAGGACGGCGCCGTCACGGGTGAGATGACCATCACCTGGACCCTGCGCCCCAACGCCTGACCGGCCCGGCAGCCGGTCCGCGCCACCCGGCCGGTCCGCTACCCCACGGCCCGCGACCCCCACGGTCGCGGGCCCACGCGTACCGGGCCCCCGGCCGCCCCCGCCCACGGCGCCGCCCGCCGCCGGCGCGGCCTTCCACGGCGGCGTCCGGATACCGGCGCGGGCACGCGCAACCCCCGCCCCCACCTCCGCGTCTCCTCCCGCGGCCCCGCCTCGCCCACGAGCCGGGGCGCCCCCGTGACCGGGTAGGCTGCCTGCCCCCAGGGGTCACCAGTCGATACGGAGGAACCGGCGTTGCACGTCCAGGAGTGGCTCGAGACCGTCCCGGCGGTCAGCATCTACATCCTGGTGGGTGTGGTGATCGGGCTGGAAAGCCTCGGCATCCCGCTGCCGGGCGAGATCGTCCTCGTGAGCTCGGCGCTCCTCGCCTCCCAGCACGGGGACATCGACCCGTACATCCTGGGCGCCTGCGCCACCGCCGGAGCGATCATCGGCGACTCGATCGGCTACGCCATCGGCCGCAAGGGCGGACGGCCGCTGCTGGCCTGGCTCGGCGGGAAGTTCCCCAGGCACTTCAGCGAGGCCAACATCGCGATGGCCGAGCGCTCCTTCGAGAAGTGGGGCATGTGGGCCGTGTTCTTCGGCCGGTTCGTCGCCCTGCTGCGGATCTTCGCCGGGCCGCTGGCCGGGGTGCTGCACATGCCGTACTGGAAGTTCCTCATCGCCAACGTCTTCGGCGGCATCCTCTGGGCGGGCGGCACCACGGCCGTCGTCTACTCCGTGGGCGTCGTCGCCGAGGCGTGGCTGAAGCGGTTCTCCTGGCTGGGCCTCGTCCTCGCCGTGGCCGTCGGCCTCACCTCGATGCTCGTCCTCAAGCACCGTGCGAAGAAGGCCACCGAGAAGTCCGAGGCCGAGCGCGCCGCCGCCCCGCGCCAGGAGCCCGTGCCCTCGGCGGCCGTCGCCGACTGACGGCGCGGCCGCCCTCGGGCCGGACGCGCGGGCGACGCCGCGGGGGTACCGGTCAGGCCCCCGCGGCGTGCGCCTCGCGGTGCTCCCGGGCGAGGTCCCGGTACATCGCGGCGTTCACCTTGATGCCCTCCCGCTCCTCGTCCGTCAGCCGCCGCTTCACCTTCGCGGGGACACCGGCCACGAGCGAGCCGGGCGGGACGCGCATGCCCTGCGGGACGAGCGCCTGTGCGGCGATCAGGGAGCCCGCGCCGATGTGCGCGCCGTTGAGGACCGTGGCGCCCATGCCGACCAGGACGTCATCCTCCACCGTGCAGCCGTGCAGGACCGCGTTGTGGCCGACGGAGACGCGCTCGCCGACGGTCACGGGGAAGCCGGGGTCCACGTGGACCGTGCAGTTGTCCTGGATGTTGCTGTCCGCGCCGAGCACGATCGGCCCGCAGTCCGCGCGCAGCACGGCGTGGTACCAGACGCTGGAGCCCGGCCCCATCGTGACCTCGCCGACCACGACGGACGTGGGCGCGGCGAAGGCGTCCTCGGCCACCTCGGGCCGCTTGCCGCCCACCGCGCTGATCAAAGGCCGTTCCGTCATTCCGCTGCTCCTCGTGCGCTGTCTCGTCGTCACGCCCAGGAGGAACCGTAGGGCACGGCCGGGACCGCTGGGCCGGTGGGGCGAACATCACAGCGCCGCGCCCTGACCGGCGCCGATCCGGGCAACTACCGTGTCCGGGTGCCCAGGAACAGAAACACGTTCTCCTTTTCGTCGCTCGCGGCGTGGCGTCGCCGCGCGCTGACCGCGGCGGTGCACCGAGGCTGGCGCTGGGTGCAGGAGACCGGTTCCGTCACGGCCGAGCGGCCCGGGTCGCTGCGGTTCCGGCGGATCGGCGAGGGCACGCGGCTCGCGTTCCCGCTGGGCACGGTCTTCGGTGAGGAGTGGATCGAGCTGGGCTCCTGCTGCATCATCGGCGAGCAGGTCACCCTCAGCGCGGGCATGCTGCCCGGCCTCGACCTCGGCCCCGACCCGGTGATGACGCTCGCCGACGGTGTCGTCCTCGGGCGCGGCAGCCATGTCGTGGCGGACGCGCCGGTCACCATCGGCGCGAACACGTTCTGCGGGCCGTACGTCTACATCACCTCGACCAACCACTCCTACGACGACCCGCACGAGCCGATCGGCCGCCAGTGGCCGCGCTCGGCGCCCGTCGAGATCGGCCCCGGCTGCTGGCTCGGCACCGGCGCGGTGGTGCTCCCCGGCGCCCGTGTCGGCCGGAACGTCGTGGTCGCCGCCGGGGCCGTCGTACGGGGCGAGGTGCCCGACCACGCGGTGGTCGCCGGGGCCCCGGCGCGCGTCGTACGCCGCTGGGACCCCGACAACGGCTGGCAGCCGCCGCTGCGTACGCCTCCGCCCGTACCGATCCCGGAGCACGTCACGGCGGCGCAGCTCGCCGCCCTGGCGGCCTGGGAGGGACGCTGACCGGACCGGACCGGACCGGACCTGGCCGGGCCCGTGGCCCCGGCCGGTCGCAGCGGCTCGGGGCGCCGAGCGGTCGCCGTACCGCCGTGCCGGTCCATGGCCCCGGCCTGGTCCGTCAGCCCGCCGCGAGCAGGACCGAGCCCGCGAGGGCAAGCCCCGCGCCCGCCGCCTGCACCGCCCGCAGCCGCTCCTTGAGCACCCCGCGCGCGGCGAGCGCCGTCACCACCGGGTAGAGGCTCGCCAGGACGGCGGCCAGCGCGACCGGCCCGTGCTGCGCGGCGACGGCGTACGTGCCGTTCGCGGCGACGTCCGCGAGGCCGACGAACGCCAGAGCTGGCAGCGCCGCCCATATGACCCGTACGCCGCCCTCCTCCGGCAGCGCCCGGCCCCCGCGCCGTACGGAGACCAGCAGCGCCGCGCCGCCGACCAGCACATTGGTCACGCGCTGCACGAACAGCGCCAGGAACAGCCCCGTCACCGTGGTGGACGCCTCGGAGATCAGCGCCATGACGCCGCCGAAGCCGAACGCCGCGACCAGTGTGAGCATCACCGTCCGCCGCTGCACCGGCTCGCCCCGCAGCTCCGGGCCGCCCGCGAGCACCACGCCGACGACGGCCACCGCGATCCCGCCGAGCTGGAGCGGCCCGGGGCGGTCGCCCAGCGCGAGGCCGACCGACACGGGCACGACGACGCCCAGCGAACCGAGCGGCGAGACGACGCCCATGGGGCCGAGCGCCAGCGCCTTGTAGAAGGCGAGCATCGCGACCGGGCCCACGACGCCCGCCGCGACCGCGAACCACAGCAGGGGGCTCGCCTCGTGCCACGCTCCGGTCGCCACCACGATCACGCCCAGCACGGCCACGGCGATGGTCTGCGAGACGACGACCACGGTGAGGGCGGGCGCGCGACGGGTGAGCAGCCCGCCGCCGAAGTCGGCCAGCCCCCACAGGAGGCTGGTGGCCAGGGCGAAAAGGGCTGTCATGGAGGGCCTCGCAGTACAGTTCGATGAACAGGGGGTGCACCACACCGTAGTGCAGTCCATTGAACTCTGTCATCCAGAATATTGGACGGAATGTGTCGGACCTCGATCAGCTCACGCAGACACTCGCCCGCAACCTGAAGCGCTGGCGCAAGCAGCGGGGCCTCACCCTGGACGCCCTCGCCGCACGCTCCGGGGTCAGCCGAGGCATGATCATCCAGATCGAGCAGGCCCGGACGAACCCGAGCGTCGGCACGACCGTCAAGCTCGCCGACGCCCTCGGCGTCTCCCTCGCCACGCTGCTCGACCACGAACAGGGGCCGCAGGTCCGCGTCGTCCCCGCCGGGCGCGCCGTCCGCATGTGGTCCACCGAGGCCGGGAGCCACAGCACCCTCCTCGTCGGCGCGGACGCGGGCGGCCCGCTGGAGCTGTGGACCTGGACGATCATGCCCGGCGAGTCCAGCGCCTCCGACCCGCACCCGGACGGCACGACCGAGCTGCTGCACGTCACGGCCGGGGAGCTGACCCTCGTGGTGGACGGCGTCGAGCACCGGGTGACGGCGGGCGAGTCCGCGGCGTTCGAGTCGAACGTCGCGCACGCCTACCGCAACGACGGCGGGGAGCCGGTCGAGCTGACCCTCGTCGTGTCCGTGCCGCCCGTCCGCTGACGGGCCGCCCCACCGGGGCCCTGAGCGCCTCCGCCGACCGTCTCCGTGCGACCGTCCCCGTGCGGCCGCCACCGGCCGGCCGAGCGCCGCCGACACGCCCCGCGCCACCCCGCCGGACCGCCTGACTGGCCCCCTTTCCGCGCGGACGCCCAGTATGGAGGGTGAGGTGGATGGCGAAGTGACCAGCGAGGGTGGCGCCGCGGCTGGGGCTCCGGGACTGCGGGCTGACCTCGCAGACGGAGCCCCCGGTGCCGCGCGGCCGTACGAGGCCGGGCGCCGGGCCGTGGCCGGGCGCACCCTGATGTTCGCCGGGGCCACCCTGGCCGCCGTCTACGTCCCCAGCGAGGGCGGCCGCGAACTGCGCCTCGCCGGGCCCGCCGAGGAGTCCGGGGCGCTGCCGGGCTGGCCGGGCGGGTACGCCGTGTCGGGCCGCTCCGCCGTCGCCGACGCCTTCCGCAGCGGCCGCCCACAGTGGCCCACGGCCGCAGAGCTCGCCGCCCGCCGGGAGGCCGTGCCCGAGGACCTCCCGCCCGACGCCGCGCTGGGCGTGCTGCCCGTCGGCACGGACGACCGGCGGCTCGGCTGCCTCGTCGTGGTGGACGACACCGGCCGGGGCTTCGACACCGACCGGCGCGGCTTCATGGAGCTGTACGCCGAACAGGTCGCCGCCCGCCTCGAAGCGGGCGGCGAACCGGCGACCGCGTACACCGTCGCGAGCGGTGCGGGCGGGATCGTACCGGCGGGGTCGGTGCCGCGCCGGGAGGGCCCGTCGCAGATCCGGTACCAGCTGATGCCCGGCCAGGCCCTGGACGCCGAACGGCTCGGGTCGTTCACCCTCGAACTCCACACCGGCCTGATCAGCGCCGACGCGCGGATGCTCGAACTGGTCGACATCGCCCCCGACCACTTCGACGGACGCGTCGAGACGCTCCTCGCACACGCCGTCCCCGACGACCTGCCCGCCCTGATGTCCCTGGTCGAACCGGGCAAGACCACCTCGGCCAGCCGGGAGCTGGAGTTCCGCGTCCGCCGCCCCACCGGCGACCTGCGCTGGCTGCGGCTGCGCTCCCGCGTCCTCAACGACCCCGACGGACGCCCCGAGCGGGTCCTCGGCGTCGTCGTGGACGCCTCGTCGCTGCGCCCCGACACCGACGAGGTGTCCCTCGTACAACGGCTGTCCGCGTCCCTCGCCGCCACCATGACCGCGCGCGACGTGGCCCGCGTCGTCATCGGCGCCCTGCGCGACCCGCTCGTCGGCGCCGACCGCGTCGCCGTCGCCGGTCTGGAGGCCGACCGGCTCGTCGTCACCGTCCTCGACCCGCCCGAACCGGCCGCCTGGCCCGAGATCTGGCGCTCCGAATGGCGCTCCGAGTGGCCCGACACACCCCTGCGCTCCCTGCCCACCCTCGCCGCGGCGCTCCGGGAGGTGCGTGTCGGGCTCGTGCCCGCCGGGGCCGACGTCGAACCGGCCCTCGCCGGTGTCGGACCCGGCGGCCTCGCCCTGCTGCCGCTCCCCGCGGAGGGACGCGTCATCGGCGCCTGTCTGGCCGGGTGGGACGAGCCGCACGAGTTCGGCGCCGAGGAGCGGTCCCTGCTGACCGCCACCGCGGGCCTCGTCGGCCAGGCCCTGCGCCGCGCCCACGCCTTCGACGCCCAGCACGAGCTGGCCACCACCCTCCAGCGCAGCCTGCTGCCGCGCAGGCTCCCCGAGCTGGCCGGGGGAGTGGCCGTCGCCCGCTACCTGCCCGCGATGGTCGGCCTGGAGGTCGGCGGCGACTGGTACGACGTGATCCCGCTGTCCGAGAGCCGCGTCGCCCTCGTCATCGGGGACGTCCAGGGGCACAGCGCGGGCGCGGCCACCATCATGGGCCAGATCCGCACCGCCATCCGGGCGTACGCCGTGGAGGGCCACCCGCCGGACGTCGTCGTCTCGCACGCCAACCGGCTGCTCGTCGGCATGGAGACCGACCTGTTCGCCACCTGCTGCTACGTCGAACTCGACATGGAGGAGGGCGAGACCTGGATCGTCCGTGCCGGACACCTCGCACCGCTGCTGCGCCACCCCGACGGGTCCACGGAGGAGGTCGCCACCGAGGGCGGCCTCCCGCTCGGCGTCCTCGCCGACTCCGACTACCCCATCACCGCCGTCGGCCTCGCCCCCGGCACGGTCATCGCGCTCCTCACCGACGGGCTCGTGGAGTCCTCCAGTCTCCACCTGGAGGACGGCATGCTGCGGATGCGGGACCTGCTCTCCGACGCCGATCCCGGCGACGCGGGCCGCATGGCCGACCAGCTCCTCGGCGACGGGACCCGCCGCGACGACGACATCGCCCTGCTCCTGATGCGGTACGACGGGATGGGCGTCCCGCCGATCCGCACCGGCTGGACCGTGTGGAGGCTGCCCGACGCCGTCATGCACGCCCGCCGCTTCACCGCCCGCACGCTGCGCGCCTGGGGCGTCGCCGAGGAGGCCGACGCGGCGCTGCTCGTCGTCTCCGAGCTGGTCACCAACGCCCTGGTGCACACCCAGGGGGCCGTACGCCTCGATCTGACGCTCGCCGGGGACCGGATGCGCATCGCCGTCACCGACACCTCGCCGCGGGCACCCGCCAAGCCGGTGATGGCCGACTGGGAGTCCACCGGGGGGCGCGGGCTGTTCCTGGTGGAGGCCATGTCGGCGTCCTGGGGGTCGGTCCCGGTCAGCGGCGGCAAACAGGTGTGGAGCGAGTTCGTCGTCACCCGCGAGCCGGGCCCGGCCGACGACGGCGGGCCCGGGGCCCTTCCGGAGGCCGCGGACCCCGTCCCGTACGACTCCGCGGGCCCCGCCGCGCGCTCCGGCGCCACGCGTGCGGGGTCCACGGACTCCGGGGCCGTGCGCGGGAGGTCCGGGCGCTCCGGGTCCGCACGCTCCGCCGGTTCCCTGGGGGAAGGCAGGTGAGTGGAGTGTTCCGTCCGAGGCTCCGTCGGCGTCGCGGCCCGCGCTCCGGTCTCGCCGCGGCCGCGCTGGCGTTCGCCCTCGCCGTCACCGGCTGCGGCACCGCCGAGCAGGCCCACCTGGACGGCGGGCCGAGCCCCACGCTCACCGAGTTCACCCCGCGCATCGGCCTGCTGCTGCCCGACACCCACACCGCCCGCTGGGAGACGTTCGACCGCCCGCTGATCGAGGCGAAGGTCGCCCAGGTCTGCCCCGGCTGCACGGTGGACTACGCCAACGCCGAGGGCGGTGTCGCCGCGCAGAAGCAGCAGGTCGACTCGATGATCACCGCGGGGGTCGATGTCCTGATCCTCAACCCCGTGGACTCCCGGGCGCTCAGCTCCGCGGTGGCCAAGGCGGTCAACGCGGGCATCCCCGTCATCTCGTACGACCGCCTCGCCGACGGCCCGATCTCCGGCTTCGTCTCCTTCGACGGCCGCCAGATAGGCCGCCTCCAGGCCGAGGCGCTGCTCAAGGCCATGGGCCCCAAGGCGGACGGCGGGCGGATCGTCATGATGAACGGCGACCCGGCCGATCCCAACGCCACCGCCCTGAAGCGGGCCGCGCTGGAGGTGCTGAACGGCCGCGTGCGCATCGCCAAGTCCTACGACACCGACCGCTGGCGCCCCGAGATCGCCCACGCCAACATGGCCGGCGCCATCGCCGCGCTCGGTGCGGGCAGCATCGACGGGGTGTACGCGGCCAACGACGGGCTCGCCAGGGGCGTCATCTCCGCGCTGAAGGCCAACTTCGTCGAGCCGCTGCCGCCGGTCACCGGGCAGGACGCCGACCTGGGCGCCATCCGGCGGATCATCGGCGGCGAGCAGTACATGACGGTGTACAAGCCGTTCAAGCCGATGGCCGACGCCGCCGCGGAGATGGCCGTCGCGCTCGGTCGCGGCGACCCGCCGAACGCCATCGCCCCGGAGGGCGGCGGCGAGGCCACCCTGCGCGGCGTCCCGGCCGTCCAGTTCGCACCGATACCTGTCACCGCACAGAACGTGCGGGACACGGTCGTACGGGACGGGATGTACACGATCGAGCAGATCTGTACTCCGAAGTACGCCTCGGCGTGCGCCAAGGCGGGACTCACCGTGTAATCGGCTCACGTCGTCATCGGGCTCACATCGCATCGGGGTGAAGGAGGTGTTGTGTCGGTGCCGGTCCCACCCCTGCTGTCCCTGCGCGGCATCCACAAGCGGTTCGGCGCCGTCGAGGCGCTCGCAGACGTGGAGCTGGAAGTCAGGGCCGGGGAGATCGTCGCCCTGATGGGCGACAACGGCGCGGGGAAGTCCACCCTCGTCAACGTCATCGCCGGGGTCGCCCCCGCCGACGAGGGGGTCATCCGGTGGGAGGGCCGCACCGTACGGGTGAGACGGCCGCACGACGCCCACGCCCTGGGCATCGCCACCGTCTTCCAGGACCTGGCGCTGGCGCTGTGCGACAACCTCGACGTCGTCGGCAACCTGTTCCTCGGCCGCGAGCTGCGCCACGCCGGTCTCCTGGACGAGGTGGAGATGGAGCGGCGCGCCCGCGACCTGCTGGGTTCGCTCGCCATCCACGTACCGGACCTGCGGGCACGGGTGGCGTCCCTGTCGGGCGGGCAGCGGCAGACCGTCGCGCTCTCCCGTTCGCTGATCGGCGAGCCCCGGCTGCTCCTCCTCGACGAGCCGACGGCCCCCCTCGGCGTCCAGCAGACCAGCCGCTTCCTCGACCTCGTGGAGACGCTCCGCGACCGGGGAACCGGGGTGCTGCTGGTCAGCCAGAACATGGGGGACGTCAAGGCGGTCGCCGACCGGGTCGCCGTCCTCCACCTCGGCCGCAACAACGGCTTCTTCGACGTCAGCACCGCCTCGCAGGAGCAGATCATCTCCTCCATCACCGGAGTCACCAGCCACCCGGGCCCCGGCACCGCCCGCCGCCCCCCGCACGCGCGCGGAGCGGGGCGGTGAACGGCCTGCGGCGGGCCGTCGTCGGCGGCGCCGACGCGGTCGGCCGACGGCTGACCACCGGCGAACTGGGCGCGCTGCCCGTCATCGTCGCCGTCCTCGTCATCTGGTCCGTCTTCCAGATCCTGAACGCCAACTTCCTCGCCCCGCGCAACCTGTCCAACCTCAGCGTGGACATCGTCGGCGCCGGGCTTATCGCCGTCGGGATCGTCTTCGTCCTGCTGATCGGCGAGATCGACCTGTCGGTCGGGTCCGTCAGCGGTCTCTCGGCGGCCCTGTTCGCCGTGCTGAGCGTGCGGCACGGCATGGCCGAGTGGCTCGCCATCGTGACCGCCGTGCTGTGCGGCGCCGCCATCGGCGCCCTGCACGGCTTCTTCGTCGCGCGGGTCGGCGCCCCGGCCTTCGTCGTCACCCTCGCCGGACTCCTCGGCTGGAACGGCCTGATGCTGTTCGTCCTCGGGACCAGCGGCACGGTCAACCTGGACGAGGACAGCCTGCTCGGTAGGCTGACCGGCCACTACTTCCACCAGGTGAGCGCGGCGTACGGCCTGGCGGCGGTCGGGTCCGTCCTGTGCTTCCTCGTGTACTACCGGGACCGGCGGCGGCGCAGGGCGGCCGGGATGCCGCACCGGCCGCTCACGGAGATCGCCGTACGGACCGGGGTGGTCGCGCTCATCGCGTTCTCCGCCGCGCATGTGCTCAACCGGTTCCAGGGGCTCCCGCTCGCCCTGCTGTGCTTCCTCGTCGTCGTCGGGGGCCTCGACGTGGTGCTGCGCCGTACCCGGTACGGGCGGAAGGTGTACGCCCTGGGCGGCGGCAGCGAACCGGCCCGGCGCGCCGGGATCGACGTGGTCCGCGTGCGGATCTCGGTCTTCATGCTGTCCGGCACGATGGCGGCGATCGGCGGTCTCTTCCTCGCCTCGCGCATCACGTCGGTGAGCCAGACCTCAGGGTCGGGGCTGCTGCTGATGAACGCCATCGCCGCCGCCGTGATCGGCGGCACCAGCCTCTTCGGCGGCCGGGGCACCACCTGGTCCGCGCTGCTCGGCATGCTGGTCATCCAGTCGATCGCCTCCGGGATGTCCCTGCTGGGCATCCAGCCGGCCGTACAGTTCATGATCACTGGCGGGGTGCTGCTGGCGGCGGTGGTCATCGACACGGTGGCCAGACGCACCCGCAAGGAACACGGCAGGGCGTAGGGGCTGTCCGCCGTGGCCGGGCCGCTGGCGCGGCGACTCGCCCGCGGCCCGTCCCGCCCGTGTCCGGAAGGCAGGCCCCCTGTGGTCGCGTCCTCAGCCGAGGCCGAGTGCGGGGATCTCGATGGCGGGGCACCGGTCCATGACCATGTCCAGACCCGCCGCCCGGGTGCGCGCGTACGCCTCGTCGTCGATGACGCCCAGCTGGAACCAGACCGCCTTGGCGCCCTTGGCCACCGCCTGGTCCGCGATGTCACCGGCCAGCTCGCTGTGGACGAACACGTCCACGACGTCCACCGGGAACGGGATGTCCGCCAGCGTCGCGTACCCCTTCTCGCCGTGCACCGTCTCCGCCTTCGGGTGGACGGGCACCACGCGCTTGCCGAACCGCTGGAGCACGGCCGCCACCCCGTACGCCGCCCGGGACCGGTTCGTGGACAGGCCCACGACGGCCCAGGTGTCTCCGGACTCGGTGAGGATCCTGCGGATGGTCTCGGTGTCGCCGTACACGTGCCGTCTCCTGCCTGCCGGTGGCTGTTCTCCGCGATCAACCAGGCTACGGCGCTCGCCATTCCCCTTTACGCGCGACATGGATAGTGACACTATCTAGTTATAGGTAGCTCCACTATCCATTGTGGGCCCGGTGCCGCCCTGGCACCGCCCGCCGAGAGGACCGCCATGCCCACCCTGCCCTGGACCAGGCCCAATCCCGCCCCCGCACACACCCCCGCCGTCGTCATGGCGTCCCGCTTCGAGGTGCGCTCCCTCACGGACGTGCCGCGCTTCTTCCTGAAGTCCCTCGCGGCCTGGCGCCAGCTCACCACCGCGCCCGGCGCCTACGGGGCCTCGCTGGTCGCCCGGCCGCTCAAGCGCACCTTCTACACGCTGTCCGCCTGGCAGGACCGCGACGCCCTGTACGCCTACGCCCGCGCCGAACCCCACCGGGGGATCATGAAGGACCTCCGCGCGACGATGCGCGACTCCACCTTCACGTTCTGGGAGACCACCACCGACGACCTGCCGCTCACCTGGGACGAGGCCCACCGCCGCCTCGCCGAGCAGGCCGCCCGGGACACCGCCGGAGGAGTCGCCCCTGACCGGGACTAGGGTGGCGGGATGCAGGAGCAGTACCTGACGGTGACCCGCGAGGGCGTCCACGAGACCGAGATCAACCGCTCGCGCTTCCTCTGCGCGCTCGCCCCCGCCGCGACCGAACAGGAGGCGCAGGACTTCGTCGCCCGCGTCCGCCGCGAGCACCCCACCGCCACCCACAACTGCTTCGCGTACGTGATCGGCGCCGACGCCGCCGTCCAGAAGGCCAGCGACGACGGCGAGCCGGGCGGCACCGCCGGTGTGCCGATGCTCCAGATGCTGCTCCGGCGCGACGTGCGGTACGTCGCCGCCGTCGTCACCCGCTACTACGGCGGCGTGAAGCTCGGCGCCGGCGGCCTGATCCGCGCCTACGGGGGTGTCGTCGGCGAGGCCCTGGACGCGATCGGCACCGTCACCCGCCGCCGCTACCGGCTCGCCACGGTGACCGTCGACCACCAGCGGGCGGGCAAGCTCCGACACGACCTGCGCGCCACCGGCCGCTCCGTCCGCGACGTGCGGTACGCCGACGCCGTACGCATCGAGGTGGGCCTGCCCGACGCCGACGTGGACGCCTTCCGCGGCTGGCTCGCCGACACGACGGCCGGCGCGGCCACCCTGGAGCTCGGCGGCGAGGCGTACGGCGACGCCTGAGCCCGGTCGGGCCCCTTGTCGTACCGGCGCCGTCGTACCGGCCCCCGCGCCCGTCGCCCGTACCGGCGCGCGAGGGGCACCCGTACGGATGGCAGACTTGCCTACCGGTCCGGGCGGCGGCCGGCGCGAGCGGAACGAGCGGCCCCGGCGGCGGCAGCGGTACGAGAGGTACACAGGGGGCGGAGCGGGACCGTGAGACTTCTGCATACATCGGACTGGCACCTGGGCCGGTCCTTCCACCGCGTCAGCCTCCTCGACGCGCAGGCCGCGTTCCTCGACCACCTCGTCGCCACCGTCCACGACCACGACGTGGACGCCGTCCTCGTCGCCGGGGACGTGTACGACCGCGCGGTACCGCCGCTCGCCGCCGTCGAGCTGTTCGACACCGCACTGCACCGGCTCGCCGAGGCGGGCGTCCCCACGGTGATGATCTCCGGCAACCACGACTCGGCCCGCCGCCTGGGCGTCGCCGCCCGCCTCATCGACCGCGCGGGCGTCCATCTGCGCACCGACCCCGACGGCATCGGCACGCCCGTCCTGCTCCCCGACCCGCCCCACGGCGAGGTCGCCGTCTACGGGCTGCCCTACCTCGAACCGGCCCTCGTACGGGAACGCCTCGGCGCCCCGAGGACCGGCCACGAGGCCGTGCTCGCCGCCGCCATGGACCGGGTCCGCGCCGACCTCGCCACCCGCCCGGAAGGGACCCGCTCCGTCGTCCTCGCCCACGCCTTCGTGACGGGCGGCGAACCCAGCGACAGCGAGCGGGACATCACCGTCGGCGGTGTCGCCTCCGTACCCGCCGGGGTCTTCGACGGGGTGGACTACGTCGCCCTCGGCCATCTCCACGGCGCCCAGGCCCTCACCGACCGCGTGCGCTACTCCGGCTCGCCGCTCGCCTACTCGTTCTCCGAGTGGCGGCACCGCAAGTCCATGTGGCTGATCGACCTCGCCCCCGACGGCGGCGTCACCGCCGAGCGGATCGACTGCCCCGTCCCGCGCCCCCTCGCCCGCCTCCGCGGCCGCCTCGACGACCTCCTCGCCGACCCGGCGCTCGACCGCCACGAGGACGCCTGGGTCGAGGTGACGCTCACCGACCCGGTACGCCCCGCCGAGCCCATGGCCAGGCTCACCCGGCGCTTCCCGCACACCCTGGGCCTCGTCTTCGAACCCGAGCGCTCCGACACCTCCGAGGACCTCCTCTCCTACGCCCGCCGCCTGCGCGGACGCACCGACCAGCAGATCGCGGAGGACTTCGTGACCCACGTCCGCGGCGGCGCGGGACCCGACGCACACGAGCGGGCCGCCCTGCGCGGCGCCTTCGACGACGTACGCGCCGACCTCGCCGTACGCGAACGCGAGGTGGGCAGGTGAGACTCCACCGGCTGCGCGTCACCGGCTTCGGCCCCTTCGGCACCACCCAGGAGATCGACTTCGACACGCTCTCCTCCGCCGGTCTCTTCCTCCTCCACGGCCCCACCGGCGCCGGGAAGACCTCCGTCCTCGACGCGGTCTGCTTCGCGCTGTACGGCTCCGTCCCCGGCGCGCGGCAGTCGCCCGGCACCTCGCTGCGCAGCGACCACGCGCCCGCCGGGACCGTCACCGAGGTCGTCCTCGACCTGACCGTCGCCGGGCGCCGCCTGGAGATCACTCGCAGGCCCGCGCAGCCCCGCCCCAAGAAGCGCGGCAGCGGCTTCACCACCGAGAAGGCCCAGTCCTGGCTGCGCGAGTACGACCCCACCACGCGCGCGTGGAACGGCCTCAGCCGCTCCCACCAGGAGATAGGCGAGGAGATCGGCCAGCTCATCGGCATGAGCCGCGACCAGTTCTGCCAGGTCGTGCTGCTGCCCCAGGGCGACTTCTCGCGCTTCCTGCGCGCCGACGCCGAGGCGCGCGGCAAACTCCTCGGGCGGCTGTTCGACACCCGCCGCTTCGCCGCCGTCGAGGAACGCCTCGCCGAACTGCGGCGCGCCGCCGAGCAGCGGGTCCGTGACGGCGACCAGCGGCTCCTCGCCCTCGCCCACCGCATGGCGCAGGCCGCCGGTGACGCGGCGGGCGACTGGCCCGCGCCCGACGGCGAGCCCGGCGACCCCGGCCTCGCCGACGCCGTTCTCGCCTGGGCCGCCGTCGCCCGCTCCGGCGCCCGAGAGGCACTCGAGGCCGCCCGGCTGGCGCTCACCGCGGCCGAGGACCGGCAGGCCGCGGCCCGCCGCGCCCTGGACAAGCAGCGCGACCTCGCCGCCCTGCGCGAACGGTACGAGGACGCCCGGCGCCGCGCCGCCGCCCTGGAGGAAGGCCGCGCCGAGCACGACGCGTGGCAGGCCCGCCTGGACGGCTCCCGCAAGGCCGAGCGGGTGGCCGGTCCGCTCGACCTGCGCGACGAGGCGGAGCGCGAGCACCGCGCGGCGAGCGCCGCCCACGACCGCGCCCGGGCCGCCCTCCGGGCGCTGCCGGGCCTGCCCCCGGACGCCGCCGACGCGGGCGCGGACACCCTGGAGCGCCTCGGGCAGACCCGCCGCCGCGAACTCGGCGGCCTCGACGCCGCCCGCCGTGCCGAACAGCGCCTCGCCGAGATCGCCCGCGAGCGCGCCGGCCTCGACCGGCAGGCCCGCGCCGACGACGAGGCCCTCCACGAGGCCGCCGCGTGGCTGGACGGCTGGGACGACACCAGGCACGCCCTCCTCGCGCGGGTGGACGCCGCCCGCGAGGCCGCCACCCGCGCCGAGCACCTCTCCGGGCGACTCGCCCCTGCCCGCCGCCGCCTCGCCGCCGCCCGCCGCCGCGACGCGCTGGCCGACGACCTGACCGCCGCCGAGGGCCGGCTCGCGGCCGCCCGCGAGGCCGCCAACGCCGCCCACGAGACCTGGCTCGACCTGCGGGAGCGCCGACTGCGCGGCATCGCCGCCGAGCTCGCCGCGCACCTCACCGACGGCGACCCCTGCGCGGTGTGCGGCTCCGCCGAGCACCCGTCGCCCGCGCGCCCCACCGCCGACCACGTGGACCGCGCGACGGAGGAGGCGGCGTACGAGGCGCACACGCGCGCCGCCGAGGCCCGTACCGCCGCGGAACGGGACGTGGACCGCGTACGGGAAGCCCTCACCGCCGCAGCGGCGGAGGCCGCCGGGCACGACGACCCCGCCGGGCACGACACCCCTGGTCGAGACGGGGCGCCCGCCCCGGACGGTGCCGCCCAGGACGGTGCGCCCGGCAAGGACAGCGGGGCCGCGCGGGACCGGGTGCCGGCCGTCGCGGTCCTCGAGGAGGCCGTCGCCCGGCTGGAGCGCGAGCACGCCGAGGCGCGCGCCCTCGCCGCGGACAGCACCGTGGCGCGCGAGGAGCTCGACCGGGCCGAGCGGGAGCACACGCGCCGTGTCGAGGAGCGTCAGCGGCTGGAGGTGCGCTCCGCCGCCAGGGCCTCCCGGCGCGAGACGCTGGACCGGGAGCAGTCCGACCGCGAGGCCGACCTGGCACGCGTCCTCGGGGGCAGCGGCGGCACCGTGGCGGGCCGGGCCGCGGTACTGGAGCGGGAGGCCGCCGCGCTGGACGCCGCCGCCGACGCCGTACGGGCCGTCGAGGCCGCCGCGCGGCGCCTCAAGGAGGCCGACGGGCGGCTCGCGGACGCCGCGTACCGGGCCGGGTTCGCCACTCCGGCCGCGGCGGCGGCCGCGCTCCTCGGCGAGCCCGTACGCCGTGACCTGCAACGCCGGATCGACGCCTGGCAGGCGGAGGCCGCCGTCGTCGCCGACCGGCTCGCGGACGCCGACGCGCGTGCCGCGGCCGAGGGCCCGGCCGCCGATGTCGCCACCGCCGTCGCCGCGCACGAGGCCGCCGAACGCGCCGTGCGCGCCGCGACCACGACGCTGGCCGCGCACCGCGAGCGGTGCGACGCGCTCGACCGGCTCTCCGCGCGCGTGGCCGACGAGGTCCGCTCGCTGGGCCCGCTGCGCGTCGAGTACGACCGGGTGGCCCGGCTCGCCGCGCTCACCGCCGGGACCTCCGCCGAGAACGAGCGGCGGATGAGGCTGGAGTCGTACGTCCTCGCCGCCCGGCTCGAACAGGTCGCCGCCGCGGCCACCGCCCGGCTCCAGCGCATGTCGTCCGGCCGGTACACGCTCGTCCACTCCGACGCCCGCAGCGGCGGCAGGCGCGCCGGGCTCGGGCTGCACGTGGTGGACGCGTGGACCGGCAGCGAACGCGACACGGCGACGCTCTCCGGCGGCGAGACGTTCTTCGCCTCCCTCGCCCTGGCGCTGGGCCTCGCGGACGTCGTCACCGACGAGGCGGGCGGCGTACGGCTCGACACGCTCTTCATCGACGAGGGGTTCGGCAGCCTGGACGACCAGACCCTGGACGAGGTGCTGGACGTCCTGGACTCGCTGCGCGAACGGGACCGCAGCGTCGGCATCGTCAGCCACGTACCGGACCTGCGCCGCCGCGTTCCGGCCCAACTGGAGGTTGTCAAGGGGCGGGACGGCTCGCACGTCCGGCTCAGGGCGGGCGGCGGCCTCGGCGGCTGACCCGGCCGCCCGGCGCCGGGCACGGGCCCGGCGCCGGGGTCGGCGGCCGACCGGGCGGGGTCAGCGGCTGACCGGGCGGCGGGAGAGCGGTGACGAGTACACGACGCTGGTCGTCACCGACCCCAGCGCGCCGATCTTCCCCGACACCTCCTCGAGATGCCGCATCGACCGCGCGGCTACCTTCAGGACGAAGCAGTCGTCGCCGGTGACGTGGTGCGCCTCCAGGATCTCGGGCGTCGCCTCCAGCAGGTCGTGGAACGGCTTGTAGTTGCCGTTCGGGTAGCGCAGCCGTACGAAGGCGAGGACCGCCAGGCCGAGCGCCTCGTGGTCCACCACGGCCGCGTACCCGGTGATCACCCCGGCCTCTTCGAGCCTGCGCACCCGCTCGGTCACGGCGCTCGCCGACATCGACACGGCGCGGGCCAGATCGGTGAAGCTCGCCCGGCCGTCGGCCTGGAGGAGCTGGAGGATGCGCCAGTCGGTGGCGTCCGGTGAGAATCCCGTCATGGAGCAGCAATAGCAGGGGAATCCCCGGCGGAACAAGGAGATGGCCGGGGATCGTCACTTCACCGTGAGGTTCACCGACCGTAGTTTTTCCGGCATGAACCCCACCACGGAGACCACCCGCGCCGCCGGACCTGCACCCGCCACGACCACAGTCGCCCCCGCCCCGGCCACCGTTGCGCCTGCCACCGCGTCCACCGCCCCCGGGCCTGCCACCGCGTCCCCCGCCGGACCCGCCACCGCGTCGGCCGCAGTTCCCGCCGCCTCCGGCGACGCGCCCTCGTCCGCCGACCCCGTGCTGCGGGTGCCGCCCGCCGCGCCCTCGGCCGCCGCCGCGTACTTCGCGGCGAGCCTGGCGTTCCACGCCGACGTGTCCGACGTGGCCGCCGCCCTCGGCGCCGACGGCGGCCCCGGCTTCGCGCTCCTCGACTCCCGGTCCACCGAGGCGTGGGACCAGGGGCACATCCCCGGCGCCGTCCACCTGCCGACCGCGCGGATCGCCGCGGACGCCGGGCGGCTGCTCGACAAGGCCGTCCCGGTGGTCACGTACTGCTGGGGCCCCGGCTGTGACGGCGCCACCCGCGCCGCCCTCGCCCTCGCCGGACTCGGCTACCACGTCAAGGAGATGCGCGGCGGCTTCGAGTACTGGGTCCGCGAGGGGTTCCCGTACGAGACGTCGGAGGGCCGGCGCCGCACGGACGCCGACCCTCTCACCGCGCCCGTCGCCGCCGACGACTGCGGCTGCTGACCGGGGCGGCGCGCATCCGCGCGCCGCCTCACAGGCGTGACAGTTCGTCCACCAGGTCGTCCAGGCCGAGCGGGCCCTGCGAGAGCGCGGCCATGTGCCACTTCTTCGCGTCGAACGCGGCCCCGTGCGCCTTGCGGGCGTTCTCCCGGCCCAGCAGCCACGCCCGCTCGCCCAGCTTGTACCCGATGGCCTGCGCGGGCATCGACAGGTACCGGACCATCTCGCTCTCCACGTACGCGGGCGGGCGGCTGCTGTGCTGCTGGAAGAACTCCTGCGCCAGCTCCGGCGTCCACCGCTCGCCCGGCCGGAACGGCGAGTGCGCCGGGATCTCCAGGCCCAGGTGCATGCCGATGTCCACGATCACCCGGCACGACCGCATCATCTGCGCCTCCAGGTAGCCGATCCGCCGTTCCGGGTCGGGCAGGAAGCCCAGCTCGTCCATGAGCCGCTCCGCGTACAGCGCCCAGCCCTCCGCGTTGGCGTTCACCATGCCGACGGTCGTCTGGAAGCGGGACAGCCGGTCCGCGACGTGCGTCCACTGCGCCAGCTGGAGGTGATGTCCCGGCACGCCCTCGTGGTACCAGGTCGAGACCAGGTCGTACACGGGGAAGCGGGTCTCGCCGTTGACGGGCAGCCAGGTGCGGCCGGGCCGGGAGAAGTCCTCGGACGGGCCGGTGTAGTACGGGGCGGCGGCGCTGCCGGGCGGCGCGATCCGCGACTCGACGCGCCGCACCCGCTCGGCCAGGTCGAAGTGCGTCCCGTCGAGCGCGTCGATCGCCTCGTCCATCAGGCTCTGCAGCCAGGCGCGGGTCTCCTCGACGCCCTCGATGTGCGTGCCGTGCTCGTCGAGGTGGGCCAGCGCCTCCCAGGGGCCGGCGCCCGGGAGGATCCGGTCGGCCTCCTTCCGCATCTCACCGATGATGCGGTGGTACTCGTCCCAGCCGTACGCGTACGCCTCGTCCAGGTCGAAGTCCGTGCCGTTGTGGTAGCGCGACCAGCGGGCGTACCGCTCGCGGCCCACCGTGTCGGGGGCTCCCACGACGGCCGGCGCGTAGGTGCCGCGCATCCAGTCGCGCAGCTCGGCGACGGCCGCGGTCGCCCCGCGCGCCGCCGTGTCCAGCTCCCCGCGCAGCGCGGAGGGCCCCGCCGACGCGAAGTCCTCGAACCAGCCGCGCCCGCCCTCGCCGCCCCCGGCCCACCTGCCGAGCTGGTCGATGAAGGTCGCCGTCGCGCGCGGACCGCCCGGCAGCCCCCGCTTCAGGCCCAGGGCGAGGGACTCGCGGTACCCGTCGAGCGCGGCGGGCACGGCCCGCAGCCGCTCGGCGACGACCGCCCAGTCCTCGTCGGTCTCCGTCGGCGTCACGGTGAACGCCATCCGGACGCTGTGCGCGGGGGAGCGGAGGTTGCTGACGGTGCGCAGGCCCTCGTGGGCGTCGTGAACGGCCAGTTCGGCGGTGAGCCGCTCCCGCAGGAGCCGCGCGCAGCGGCGCTCGGCCTCGCTGTCGGCGCCCGGCAGCAGTTCGGCCTTGTCGAGCCGGGCGAGCGTGTCGCGGGCCAGGGTGGCGAGTTCCTCCTGGCCGGCGGGGGAGAAGTCGGGCAGAAGCGCGTAGCTCTCCCGCACGCCCAGGTACGTGCCGGTGACCGGGTCGAGTTCGACGAGGGCTTCCACGAAGGCGTCCGCGACCTGGCGGGGGAGAGCGCTGCTGGGGGTATCTGGCATGCCGACCATCCTGATACGCGTCCGCGCCCACGTCACCTCATTCGATCACAGTCGGCTGACAAACGAGCGCGCTGCCATCCCCACCGGGGACCCGTGAGGTGCGGTGGTGGCGGGAGGGACCGGTGCGTCGCCGGTCCGGGGCCGGGGAGGGCGGCCGCCGCCCTGTGCGCCGATGGGTTGTCACGACCTGTGGCGGAGCGTTCCGTCGGCCGTCCGCGCTGGACGGACGCGCGCGGGGGACGCCCCCGGGGGCGGTGCGGGAGGCGTCTCGCGCGGGCGGGCGGCGGGGCCGCGGCGCGCTCCGGTGCGCCGCGGCCCGGTCGCCGCCGACTTTGGCCGGAATCCGACGCCCGGGGGCCGTCGCCGGGGCGGTTACGGGTGGTGAGGGGTGCCCTGACCGGCGCGGCCCGTCCCGGGGGCGGGGTGGGGGAGCGGGGCGGGGTGACCGCTGCTTTCGGCCGCCTCCCGCCGCTCCGCGCGCAGGGTTTCGAGCCGGGCGGTGATGACGAGGGTGCCTTCCTCGATCTGGTAGTCGAGTGGCAGCCGCAGGGCGCGCATGGCGGCGACCATGCCCGTGTTGGACGCCTGCGTCACGGCGTAGACGCTGTCGCAACCCGCGTCGAGGGCGAGGCCGACGAGCCGGCGCAGCAGCTCGGAGCCGATGCCCCGGCGCTGCCAGGCGTCCTCGACGAGGAGGGCGACCTCGGTCTCGTCGCCGTCCCACAGCAGATGCCCGAGGCCGACCAGCCGCCCCGACGCCGTCTCGACGGCCAGGGTCCGGCCGAAGCGGGGGCTCAGCAGGTGGTTGAGGTAGCGGTCGGCGTCGGCGACCGGGCCGTGGTAGCGCAGTCCGAGGGTGCGGTCGGAGCAGCGGTCGTGCATGGCGCGCGCCGCCGCGATGTCGTCCTGGCCGGCGCGGCGGACGGTGATCTCGTTGCCCTCGGGCAGCGTGAGCACGTCCTGGCTGCGCGGCACCCTGGGCCCGAGGCGCGCGTCCAGTTCCACCAGGGCGCGGGCCCGCGCGAACTCGCTGGGCGTGAACGGCAGATACGGGCGCTCGACGGTGAGCACGCCGCCGTACGGGTCGTGCAGCAGCATCACCGTGTCGCCCTCTTCGAGCGCGCCCTCCACGGGGGCGGTGCGGTCGCTGCGGCGGCCGGTCGGGGAGACGGCGGGGACCGAGCGGATGGTGCAGCGGCCCAGCAGCTGCCGCAGCGCGAGCGGCAGTTCGGCGGCGTCGAGGGCGGTGCGGGTGGCCATGCCGAGGACCCGCGTGGGCGTGTCCACCAGGTCGTGCGCGTCGGCCCGCTCGATCCAGGTGTGCGTGCCGCCCGCGGCGGCGGTCTGCCGGGTCAGTGCGGCCGCTTGGACCGTGGCGGGGGCGCGCAGCAGGAACTCGTCCACCGTCCCGTCGGAGAGCGGGTGCGTCTGGAGGGTCAGGATGTCCACTCGCAGCCGCGCCAGCGCCCCGCAGAGGGCGGCGAGGCTGCCCGGTTCGTCGCGGACGGTGGTCCGCATCCGCCACAGCACGGTCTCGGTGCCGGGGCCCCCGGGGGCGGCCGGGTCCCCGTGGGCGGCCGGGTCCCCGTGGACGGAGTGCTGCCCGGGCGCGGCCGGGTGTCCGTCGCCGGGGGCTGTCTCCGGGGGTGTGGGCGAGGGCGGGGCATGGCTGTGGCGGCGTGCCCACCACGTGTGGAAGGCGGCGGTGGCCACCAGGACCACCGCCGAGACGACGAGCAGGTACGGCCCGTCCGGGCCGTGCGCGATGGCGTTCGCGATCGCGTCCGCGACGGCCACGGCGGTGAACAGCGCCGCGAGCTCGACGAGATCCCGCCGCCAGTGGTGCTGACGGCGGGTACGCTTCGCGGAAGTGACGGCCACTTCGGTCATCTGGGTCATGGCACCACTCTGACGCAGCGGTGTTGCGCGATCACGAACGATGTGTGACTGACTGGTTAAGCATGCATCTGCACCCTTAAAGGTTGATTCTTGCAGTTCGTGCCGCCTGGCGCGGGCCGACCATGGCACGTCGGCCGGTACGCCCAGGTGGCTCAACCCAGCGCCTTGGCCAGCCTCTTGGCCTGGACGACCAGCTGCGAGGAACCCCGCCGTGCCGCGAGCTCGGCCAGCCCCGGCAGCGCCGCCCCGTCCCGGCCCGGATCCGTCGAGTTCCGGCCCACACCCGGCACGTCCCGGCCCGCATCCGGCGCGTCCTCACGCATGACCACCGCGTCCTCACGCACGACCGTCGCCTCCTTGCGCACGACCACCGCCCCGCACCGCTCGGCGCAGTCGGCGGCCACCGCGAGTATCTCGCCAAGACCGCGCGGCGGTTCGCCACCGGAGAGCAGCCCCGGCAGCGCGCCCGCGAGGGCGGTCCACACCGTGCCGTACGCGCCCGTCGCCGCCGTCGTACGCAGCGCGTCGGCCAGCCGGTTCACCTTGACGGTGCCCAGCGCGACCAGCTCCGCCAGGTCACCGCCGAGCCGCGCGGCGTCCAGCTCGCCGCGCGATGCCAGCACCAGCAGCGCGTCCACGGCCGCCAGCCGGTCGTCCGTGTGCCGCGCGCCGAGCCCGCACGCCACCGCCAGGTGCAGCGAGGGACCCGCCTCGCCGCCCGCCTCGGCCAGCACCGGCAGGATCTGCCCGGCGCCCCGGTGGTCGTCGTCCGCGCAGCGCGTCACGAGCGGAAGCAGCCACGCCGCGAGCGTCTCCCGGTCCTGCGGCAGCACGGCGACGTCCTCACGGGACCCGCTGTGCCCGCAGTGGCCGGTTCCGCCCGTCCCCGTCCAGGGCCGGCCCAGCGAGCGGAACGCGGGCGGGAACTCCCGCTGCAGCACCAGCTGTTCCGGCGTGCCCACCACGATCCGCCGCGTCGGCCAGTGCTCCTCCGCCCACCTCGGCCGGGGCACGTCGACCACCTCGCGCGTACCCGGCCCGAAGAGCGTGCCGCCGCCCGTCAGCCAGGCCGCCAGCCGGTCGCCCTCCGGGGTGCCCAGCGCGGTGGCCGCCTCCGCCGCCTCCGGCACACCGGGCCCCGTGCGGCGTACGCGGAGCAGCGCCTGCGCCATGTCGCACTCACCGTGCCGTACGCCGAGCCGCCGGTACACGGCGAGCCGATCGACCAGCTCGGCCGGGTCCAGCGCGCCCGACTGCCACGTCGGCGTGGCCAGCAGGAACGGCAGCGGCTCCGTCACCGCCCGGAACGCCGCCTCCCGCACCCGCGCCGCCGACACGCGCGCGAGCCGCCTGCGCACGCAGCAGGCGTCGGCCGAGTACCAGGGCTGCCGCAGCAGTTCGTCCCGCCCGACCCGGCGGACCAGGGCGGCCACGAACAGCTGCACCCCGTCCAGGCGACTCGTGTCGGCGCCCGCGTGGTCGTACCACCACAGGCCGGGCAGCAACGGCAGCAGCGCCTCCCGCAACGCCTCGACGTCCTCATGGGCGGCGCGCGTCAGCCCGTCCAGCGCCCGCTCCGTGTCGACGCCGTCCGGGTCGGCGGAGCGCAGCAGTACGGCGACCTCCTCGACCAGCTCCGGCAGCGCGCCCGCGACGGGTGCGACGCGCTGCGGCTCCGGCGGTGGCGGCAGCAGCTCCTCGTACGGCCCCGGAGCGTCGTCCGGGTCGGGCAGCTCGCCGAACAGCGCGGCCGCCGCCTCCCGGTGGGCGGAGCTCAGCAGCGCGGCGGCCGTGTCGGCCAGCTCGCGTCGCGTCGCGTCGTCCACCGCGTCCAGATGCCGCCCCACCAGCTTCAGCGCCCGCTCCTGGAACGCCGTGTCGCTGTGCCCGAACACCTCGGCCAGCACCGGCAGCAGCTCCCCGGCCGCCGCCGCGTCCCGCCGCAGCACCTTGCCGACGAGCACCAACTGCGCCCGGACGAGCTTCTTCTCCGTACGGAACAGCAGCGAGGCGGAGACCTCCGCCACCTGCCGCGCCGACAGCTCCCCCGAGGCGGCGAGCCGGCCCAGCACCTCCTGGGCGTATCCGGCCACCGACGAAGGGGCGTCCGCCGCGAGGCCCATCCAGTCGGCCGTACGCGCGCGTTCCTCGTCCGCCGTCAGCCCCAGAGCCCTCAGCAGATCCAGGAGGAACCGCAGATCGGACGGCTTGCCGCCGCGCAGCAGCCGGGCCAGGCAACCGTCCACGAGGACGTCCCGCTCCACGACACCCGCCCGCGGCAGCGCCACGAGCGCCTGCACCCAGCCCTCCTGCCAGACCAGCGCACCGTCCAGTTCGGCCGTCTCGAAGAGGCGCGGCACGAGCACCGGGGTCTGCGGGTCGGCGGACAGGTCCGGCAGCAGCCTGTGCGCGGAAAGGGAGTGCACCCAGCCGTGCACATAGCCGTCCGTCACCGGCACCGGGCATCCGGCGCGCCGCACCAGCCCGTGGATCAGCGGATAGTCCTCCCGCGCCGTCGCGGCGCGGCCCGCGAGCCGGTGTGCGACGTCGCCCAGCCACGCCGGGTCCCGCCGTCTGAGCACGGCCAGCACCAGCGGGTGCGGCGGCGTCGAGAAGTCCCGCAGGTCGCGGGCGCCGATCCACGAGGCCACCGCCGCCGCGCCCGTGTGACACCCGGCCCCCGCGACGAGCAGCGCGTGGTGGACGCGCCGCCGTTCCTCCCACCGGTTCCAGCCCCAGCCGCGCAGCTCCGCGCGGATCGCCTTGAACTCCTCCAGCGCGGCCTTGCGCTCCCCGGCGTCCAGCGTCCACAGCAGCTCCGCCACGTCCTGCGGCCTGCCCTCCCGCACGGCCTCCAGCAGTTCCCTCATCGCGTCCCTCCGGTGACCTTCGCCCCACGCCGCGCCATCCGCACGGCCAGCGCGTGCTTGCAGGGACCGCGCCCGCCCCGGTGGTCCGTCCACCAGCGGCACGTGCACGTCGGCGCCCCGTCCGCCTCCCGCACCTGGTACCGCCGCTCGCCCGACGCGACCGTCGCCAGGTCGCCCGACAGCTCCACCGCCCCCGACGCGGCCAGCTCCCGGGCCGCGACCAGCCGCGGGTTGTGCCGCTCGGCGCGGTCCGCGTCGTACGGCAGCTCGCGGTGGAAGTACGCCGCCTCCGCCACGTCGTACCCGACCCGCCCGGCCGTGCCCAGCCGCGTCAGCGCCGCCCGCACCCGCTCCACCGGCAGGCCCGCCCGTACGGCCAGGTCGCCCGGGTCGATCCGGGGCTCCCAGGCCAGCAGCACCGACACGAGCTCCGCGTCGGCCTCCGCGTCCCGGGTGGCCAGCGCCTCCAGCACCCGGCCCTCCCCGGAGAACCCGCGCGACGGGTCAGGCGACAGCGTCAGCGTCAGCCGCATCCCCGGCAGCAGCACCTCCCAGGCACTCGCCGCGCCACGCGCGCCACCCGCGGCGGCGGCGCTGCGGGCCGCCGCCGGTCCGTACACGCGCAGCGCCGTCGCGTGCCGCAGCACCCGTTGCAGCGCCGCCAGCCGGTCCGGCCCGGCCAGGCACACCGCGCCGGGCACCGGCCGTGTCGTCGGCCGCAGCGTCCGGCCCGCCGGTACGACCCACATGGGCGCCCGCGCGCCCGCGCCGCGCGGCAGCGACCGCAGGAACCGCACCGCCTCGGCGGCCGGCAGCTCCGCCCGCAGGTCGAAACCGGAACACGCCACCTGGGCCTCGGCGAACCCGCGCAGCCAGCGGTCGGGCAGCGGCACCTTCTTCTCCACCACCGAACCGCCCAGCGTGGTCACCGCCAACTCGTCGGGCCCGACCCGCAGATGCAGCGGATCGTCACCGGTCAGCCGGGAGAGCGCCTCCCGCAGCGGATTGTTCACATCCACGTTCGTCGTGCCGTGCCCCGTGTCCGCGCCGTCCAGGCCCTCGCGCAGCACGTCCAGGCGCGCGTACACGCCGTTGCACCCCGAGAACGACTCGAACCGCAGCCGGTCGCCGTTCCCCGTCACCACGGGGTCCAGCGAACCCGGCCGCCGCTGGTAGTAGCGGGCGGCGGCGACGTCGGCCACCGCGAGCAGCCCCCGCGCCGCCGCCAGGGGAGACGTCAGGAAGCCCGAGAAGAACCGGGGATGCGCCTCGGCGCCCACCGGGGTCACACCACCGGAGGTCTCGAGACCGAGTGAACGCCCCGCTCCCGAACTGCCCAGGGCGGACGGGCGTGCGTAGGCGAAAGCCTGTACGGATCGCGTCATGTCCCCGACCGTAGGACCCGCCACTGACAATCCCCGGCCGCGCGAGGACGAGTACGCCCAGGTCGGGGGACGCCAGGCCCGTCCCAGCTCGCCGGAGCCCCCCGAGGACCGGCCGCCGCCCCGCCGGCATCCCCGCCCGGCCCGCCGCGCCGCGCGGCCTCCCCTATGGGCGACGCCCGGGGGAGTCCTGTGCTCCCCAGTCTCCTCCCCGACGCCGCGTCAACGGCAATTACCCTTCAGTAGCCAGGAGTTCAGGATCACCTCGGGCACACACCCACGGCCCGTCGCCCACTCCGGCCAGGATTGGTCTTGACCAAGGGGGTGGCCCGTCCTATGGTCGCAGAGATAGTGCAGGGACCTTTAATAAACAAAGGCACGGAAACTCGTCCGGGACACGGCGACAGCGGAGGATCAGGGTGGGGACCACGCAGCTGCAATCGGTGCCGGAGCCGAAGTACTGGCACCTGAAGACCGTGATCGGCGAGGCACTCGACTCCGAGTTCCAAGTCGGGCAGATCCTGCCCAACGAGCGGGAGCTCGCGGCGCGCTTCGGCGTCGCCCGCGCCACGCTCCGCCAGGCACTCGAACAGCTGGAGCTCGAAGGCCGCCTCCAGCGCCGCAGGGGCGTCGGCACGACCGTGGCCCCGCCACGCGTCGGCGTGGACGTCTCCACCGCCCAGCACCGCTGGCCCGGCACCGGCGACGACAGCTGGCAGGCCGTCGACTGCGCCACCACACCCCCGCCCGCCGCCGTCCTGCGCCTCCTGGAGGCCGACGACACGGACCCGGACACCGGCACGGGCGCGTCCCGCCCCGTGTACGCGGTGCGCCGACTGCGCGCCACGCACGGCCAGGCCCTCGCCGCCGAGCAGCTGTACGTCCCCGCCGCCTCCGTCCCCGGCCTCGTCACCGACGAGTCGCTGACGGGCCCCGCCCTCGCGCGCGGAGTCCTGCGCGAGCTGGAGCGGCTCCCCCTGGAGGGCCAGGACCGTTCCGTGGAGCTGGGCTCGGCCCGCGCGGACGACGCGAAGGAACTGGACCGCCTGCCCGGCGCCCCGGTGCTCGTCGTCACCACCCGCTACCTGTCCGGCGGCCGCACGGCGGCGGTGTCCGTCGCCACCTACCGCGCCGACACGTGCCGCCTCACCTTCGGCGACGTGGGCGACCTCCAGATCGCCTCCTGACGCCCCGACCCCCTGACGCCCTTCCGCCGCGCGGCGCCCCTCAGCGCCGCGCGGTGACCGTGCCCTCCACGGCGAACAGCTGCTCCTCGACGTGGTCCAGGGCCAGCCGCAGCGCACCCGTCGCCACAGCCGCCTCGCCCAGCAGTGAAAGCTCCACACGCGGCGGCCGCAGGCAGAAACGCGCCAGCTCCTCCCGCAGCGGCGGCAGGATCCCGTCCAGACCGGCAGCCCACCCGCCGACGACCACGACCTCCGGGTCCAGTGCCAGCACCAGCGCCCCCACGTCGTGCACCAGCCGCTGCGTGAACCGGTCCACGGCCGCCATCGCCCGCTCGTCACCGCGCCGCGCCGCCGTGAACACCTCCGCCACGGCGTGCTCGTCCAGCGGGTGCAGCGGCTCGTCCGTCGTGGACAGCAGAGTCTCCGGCTTGTCCCCGCGCCCCAGCAGGTGCAGCGCCCCGATCTCCCCGGCCGCCCCGCCGAACCCCCGGTGCAGCCGCCCGCCGATCAGCGAACCCGCGCCCGGACTCAGCCCGGCCAGGACGAAGACGATGTCGTCCGAGTCGATCGCGGCGCCCTTCCAGTGCTCGGCGACGGCCGCCGCGTTGGCGTCGTTCTCCACCAGCACCGGACAGCGGAACGACCGACGCAGCCGCTCGCCCAGCGCGAGCCCCGTCCACCCCGGCAGCGCCGTGCACAGCCGCACCGTGCCGTCGGCCTCCACGATCCCCGGCGTGCCCACACCGACGGCCCGCAGCGCGCCGCGCGCCACACCGGTGCGGCGCAGCACGTCCGCGACGGCCGAACGGACCCGCTCCAGCCGCTCGTCGGCCGACGCGGTCACGGCCACACCGCGCGTGCCCGCGCCGATGATCCGCCCGTCGAGCCCCGACAGGAGCGCCGCCACCCGGTGCGGTCCGATCTCGATGCCCAGCAGGTGCCCCGCCTCGGCCCGGAACCTGAAACGCCGCGCGGGCCGGCCCTGGCGCCGCACCTCGCGCTCCTCCGGCCCCGCTTCGACGACGAGCCCCGCCTCGATCAGCCCCTCCGTGACACCCTCGACCGTGGGGCGCGAGAGGCCGGTGAGCCGGGTGAGGTCGGTCAGTGTGCGGGCGTCGCCGCCGCGCAGCGCATGGAGTACCACCGCGGAATTGATCCGCCGCAGTAGCGATGGGTCCCCGCCGGTCAGCCGCCCCACCGTGTGTCCTCCCAGCTCGAGCGCGTGTCTGCCGGATCGTACTCAATGCCGGGGTCGAGCGGCGAGCGAGGGCCGCCCGGGACCGCCGACGGCGCGGAGTACGGTACGACGGCCCGCGCCGCCCGATCCCGCCCACAGGCCCCCCGCCGCCCCGGGACCGCACCCGCGCCCCCGGTTGTCCACAGGCCGAGCTGACGCGACGCCAATTGTCAGTGGGGGGAGCTTTACTGGAGCCATGACCACGGACCGTCACCACCTGGAGACCGTCGACCTCCTGCGCGCCCGTCCCTTCCCCCGGCAGCGCGGCCGGTCCGACGTGGGCGAGAGCGGCCCGGGGTATCACATAGCCGAGCTCGCCACGAGCGAGGACTTCTGGGAGGACCGCGGCCGCACCGAGGAGGTCGAGGAGCAGTACGAGGCGGAGCGCGACGCGCTGGGCCTGCTGCTGGCCGAGCGGTGGGGCGAGCCGCAAATCTTCAGCCTGTGGTCGGTCTTCGAGCGCGGTATGAACCGCGAGGAGATGCCGGAGCCGTGGGGCGTCCTCAGCAGTCACGTGCCGGATGTGCACCTGTGGCGGGCCGACGGCCGCTGGATAGCCCTGGGCGTCTCGCAGTGGGACCGGGAGCTGCCGTTCCAGCTGCTCGCCGTCGTCACGGAGACAGACCCCCCGTAGGCCGTCGTCACGGAGACCGGTCCTCCGTAGCGGCGACCCGCAGGCGGGCGTACTCGTCGGCCATCGTCCGCGCCGTCCAGTGCGCGTTGAGGCCGCTCGGGTTGGGCAGCACCCAGACCCTCGTGTCGCCGATCGTCCGTTCCTGCGGCCCTATCGCCGCCTTCCTGTCACCGAAGGCCACGCGGTACGCGGTCACGCCGACGACCGCGAGCCAGCGCGGCCGCAGCAGCTCCACCTTCGCGGCGAGCAGCCGGCCGCCCTCGCGGAACTCGTCGTCGCTCAGCTCGTCGGCCCGCGCCGTCGCCCGCGCGACCACATTGGTGATGCCCAGCCCGTACGACAGCAGTTCCTCCTGCTCCGACGGCGCCAGCTGCCGCGGGGTGAAGCCGGACAGGTGCAGCACGGGCCAGAAGCGGTTGCCGGGCCGGGCGAAGTGGTGGCCCGTCGCGGCCGACATCAGGCCAGGGTTGATGCCGCAGAAGAGCACGGACAGGCCGCCTGCCACCACGTCGGGGACGACGTGGTGGCGGGCGGCCTGGAGCTCCTCGGCGGTGAAGCGGCGTGAGGCCACGTCAGAGGATGGCGCCCGGGGCGTAGGCGGCGGCCTCCGGGTGCTGCTTGACGATCTCCTCGATCCGCGCGACCACGGCGCCCACCTGGTCGGCCGCGGCCCCCGTGAAGGACAGCTTGTCGGCCATCAGCGCGTCCAGCTCGGCGCGGTCCAGCGGGATGCGCCCGTCGGCCGCGAGCTTGTCCAGCAGCTCGTTGCGCTCGACGCCCTGCTCGCGCATGGCCAGCGCGGCCGCGACGGCGTTCTCCTTGATGGCCTCGTGGGCCACCTCGCGGCCCACACCGGCCCGCACGGACGCCATGAGCACCTTGGTGGTCGCCAGGAACGGCAGGTACCGGTCCAGCTCCCGCGCGACGACCGCGGGGAACGCGCCGAACTCGTCCAGCACGGTGAGGAACGTCTCCAGCAGCCCGTCGAACGCGAAGAACGCGTCGGGCAGCGCGACCCGGCGCACCACGGAGCAGGACACGTCGCCCTCGTTCCACTGGTCGCCCGCCAGCTCCCCGGCCATCGACGCGTAGCCGCGCAGGATGACCATGAGCCCGTTGACGCGCTCGCAGGAGCGGGTGTTCATCTTGTGCGGCATAGCGGACGAGCCGACCTGGCCCGGCTTGAAGCCCTCGGTGACCAGCTCGTGGCCCGCCATCAGACGGATCGTCTTCGCCAGCGACGACGGGGCGCCAGCCAGCTGCACCAGCGTCGTCACGACCTCGTAGTCCAGGGAGCGCGGGTAGACCTGGCCGACGGACGTGAAGGCGTGGGCGAAGCCGAGGTGCGAGGCGATCCGCTGCTCCAGCTCGGCGAGCTTCGACGCGTCACCGCCCAGCAGGTCCAGCATGTCCTGCGCGGTGCCGACGGGGCCCTTGATGCCGCGCAGCGGGTAGCGGCCCAGCAACTCCTCCAGGCGCGCGTACGCGACGAGCAGCTCGTCCGCGGCGGTCGCGAAGCGCTTGCCGAGCGTCGTGGCCTGCGCGGCCACGTTGTGCGACCGGCCCGCCATGACCAGCTCGCCGTACTCGGCGGACAGCTTCCCGAGCCGGGCCAGCACGGCGACGGTGCGGTCCCGCATCAGCTCCAGGGAGAGCCGGATCTGGAGCTGCTCGACGTTCTCCGTCAGGTCGCGGGACGTCATGCCCTTGTGGACCTGCTCGTGACCGGCGAGGGCGTTGAACTCCTCGATCCGGGCCTTCACGTCGTGCCGCGTGATCTTCTCACGCTCGGCGATCGACCCCAGGTCGACCTGGTCGAGGACACGCTCGTAATCGGCGAGGGCGGCGTCCGGCACCTCGATCCCGAGGTCCTTCTGGGCGCGCAGCACGGCGAGCCACAGGCGGCGCTCCAGCTTCACCTTCTGCTCGGGGGACCAGAGGACGGCGAGTTCGGCGGAGGCGTAGCGGCCGGCGAGGACATTGGGGATGCGAGGCTTTGCAGTCACGTGTACGGATTCTACTGGCGATTCGTGCAGGCCAGCCCGCCGCCCCGGCTTGTGGCTTGCTACGAGACGTACGCCACGGTGAGGGCGGCCCCGCCGGGAGCGGCGTACGGGAGGCTACGCCGACGGGCCGTCGAACGGCAGCAGGTCGGGACGCTTCGCCGGGCGCCCGTCGCCGGACGAGCGGCCCGTGAGACGGCGCCCGATCCACGGGCCCAGGTGCTGCCGGGCGAACCGCAGGTCGCTCAGCCGCCGCTCCACCCACGGACCCCGCACCTCCGGAGGCAGGGGCGCCCGCCAGTCCTCCTGCGCCTCCAGCCCCAGCGCCTGCCACACCGCCTCGGTCACCCGCCGGTGCCCCTCGGCCGTGAGGTGCAGCCGGTCCACGTCCCACAGGCGCGGGTCGCCCAGCACATGCGCCCCGTACAGGTCCACGACCACCGCGTCATGGCGCGCGGCCAGGCCGTCGATGTGCGCGAACAGCTCCTCCATGCGCGGCCGGAAGCGCTCCATCACCGGGCCGCGGCGGCCGGGGCTGCGCATCAGCACGAGCCGCTTGCACGCCGGCGCGAGCCGCTCGACGGCCTCGTCCAGCCGGGCCCGCACCCGGCCCATGTCGCACTTGGGGCGCAGCGTGTCGTTGAGCCCGCCGACCAGCGTCACCACGTCGGCGCCCATCTCGGCCGCCCGCCCCACCTGCTCGTCCACGATCTGGCCGATGAGCTTGCCGCGCACCGCCAGGTTGGCGTACCGGAAGCCCGGCGTCAGGGCGGCGAGGCGGCCCGCCAGCAGGTCGGCCCAGCCCCGGTAGGAACCGTCGGGCAGCAGGTCCGACATGCCCTCGGTGAAGCTGTCGCCCACCGCGACGAAACTCGTGTACGTGGCATTCATCTCCATGGCGGAGTGATCGTACCGCGCGGTCGGGATGCGCCCGGCTGTTCGACTAAGGTCGCCGGAGGCCGGGCCCGGAAGACGCCCGGAGACCATGATCGGGGGAGAGACGGGAGAGCCATGACCGAGGCACTGGAACGGACGCTCGCCGACGCGCTGGCCCATCTGCTGACCGCCGTCGACACCTGCGACGACGAGGTGCTCGACCCGGACGAGGCCGTCAGATGGGCGGAGCACACGGCGCACCTCCTCGACCGGCTCACCGCAGCCGACCGGCGCCGCCTCGCCGACCTGTTCCGCGACACCGCCCGCCGCGAGCCGGAGGGCCCCTGGCGGGACGCGCTGCGGCAGCTGCCGGGAAGCCTCGGCCTGGACGAGGACGCGCACAGCGGGTACTGCGACGCCGTGGCCGACCACACGGCCCGGCTCGTCGCGGCGGTGCGGGACGCCGACCCGGCGACGCCCGTCTCCACCTGCCCCGGCTGGACGCTCGCCGACCTCGTACGGCACCTGGGCGAGGTGTACCGCTGGATGGACCACCTCGTCTCCACCCGCGCCACCGCGCGCGTCGAGCCCGAGGACGTTCCGCTCGACCTGCCTGGCGACCCGGGCGCGTACCCGGCTTGGCTGGCCCGGTCGGCGGACGCGGCGCTGCGCACCCTGCGCGCCGCCCACCCGGACACGCCGATGTGGTCGTACGGCGCCGATCCCCACGCCCGGTTCTACGCGCGGCGCCTGTGCTTCGAAACGGCCGTCCACCTCGCCGACGCCGAGCTGGCGCTGGGCGCCGAGCCGCGGGTGGAGCAGGGGACGGCCGCCGACGGCATCGAGGAGTTCCTGGACAACCTGCCGTATTACGCCTGGGTGGCCGAGCCGATAGCCCAGCTGGGCCGCGACGGGGCGGCCCTGCGCCTGCGCGCCGCCGACACGGGAGCGGTGTGGACCCTGACCCTCGGCGACGGCGGTTTCGGCTGGAGCGCGTCCGGCACCGGCCCGGCCGCCGTCACGGTCGAGGCCGGATGCGGCGAACTGCTGCTCCTGCTGTATGGCCGGTACGGCACCGAGGACAGCCGGTTCACCGTCACCGGTGACCGCGCGCTCCTTGACGCCTGGCTGGCCGCGACCCGCTTCTGACCGGAGCCCGTCAGCAGGCGTCGCCGGCTGCCACGGCCCGGCGTCACCACGTCCTTACGGCACGC
The DNA here is from genome assembly GCF_000478605.2 of Streptomyces thermolilacinus SPC6. GTDB lineage: Bacteria > Actinomycetota > Actinomycetes > Streptomycetales > Streptomycetaceae > Streptomyces > Streptomyces thermolilacinus. The sequence continues at coordinate 5,825,270 of NZ_ASHX02000001.1, forward strand.
TTGGCGCGGCCGTAAGGCGGCCTGGTCACACGGCCAGTGACCGTACGGGCAGCACCCGAACGCGCCCGTACCGGCGCGCCGGGCGCCCGCCCGGGTGCCGATCAGGCAGGCGCCCGGGCGGGCGGGGGTCACACCGCCGGGCCGCCCACCAGTTCGCGGAGGACGTCCTCCATGGTGACCAGTCCGGCCAGTCGGCCGTCCTCGTCCAGGACGGCGGCCAGGTGCGTACGGCTGCGGCGCATCGCGGTCAGCACGTCGTCCAGCGGCGTCGCGGCCCGCACGCGGGCGATCGGGCGCATCGCCGACACGGGGAACGGCTCGTCGCGCGGTATGAAGTCCAGGGCGTCCTTGACGTGCAGGTAGCCCAGGATGCGGCGGGACGGGTCGACCACCGGGAAGCGGGAGAACCCCGACCGTGCGGCGAGCCGCTCCACCTCGTCCGGGGTGGTGCCGACCTGCACGTACACGACCCGCTCCAGTGGCATGACCACATCGCGCACCGGGCGGCGGCCCAGTTCCAGAGCGTCGTGCAGCCGCTCGGCGGCACGGTCGTCGAGCAGGCCCGCGTCCCCGGCGTCGGTGACCATCCGCGCCAGCTCGTCGTCCGAGAACGTCGCGGCGACCTCGTCCTTCGTCTCCACCCGCAGCAGCTTCAGCAGGGTGTTGGCGAACGCGTTGATGGTGAAGATCACCGGCCGCAGCGCCCGCGCCAGCGCCACCAGCGGCGGGCCGAGCAGCAGCGCCGTGCGGACGGGCTCCGCGAGGGCGATGTTCTTCGGCACCATCTCGCCCAGCAGCATGTGCAGGTACGTGGCCGCCGCCAGGGCGATCACGAACGAGATCGGGTGGACCAGGCCGTGCGGGACGCCTGCCGCCTCGAACAGCGGCTCCAGCAGATGGGCGATGGCCGGTTCCGCGACGATGCCGAGGACCAGGGTCGCCAGGGTGATGCCGAGCTGCGCGGCGGCGAGCAGCGCGGACACGTGCTCCAGCCCCCACAGAACGCTGCGCGCCCTGCGGTTACCGGCCTCCGCCTGGGGCTCGATCTGGCTGCGGCGCACGGAGATCAGGGCGAACTCCGCGCCGACGAAGAAGGCGTTCAGGACCAGTGTCAGGAAGCCGATCAGCAACTGGACGGCGATCATCGGCCGGCCCCTTCACCAGAAGAACCAGAAGAGCGAGAAGAACCAGAGGTGCCCGAAGCCCTGGAAGACCCCGAAGGCCAGGAAGCCCCAGAGGTACGCGAAGACCCGGAGGCCCCGGACGTCCCCGAAGCGCGGGAAGCGCTTGAAGCGCCGGGTGCCCGCGCACCTCCATGAGCGCCGAAGCCGCCGGAACCACCGGCAGCGCCCGCCTCCCCGGAATCCGCTTCCGCCTCCGCGCCGGCGGCGGGCGCGTGCAGCATGACGCGTGCCGCCCGCCGCCCCGAGGCGTCCACCACGTCCAGGCGCCAGCCGGCCACCTCGACGGTGTCGCCGACCTCCGGGATGCGGCCCAGCTCCGTCGCGACGAGCCCGGCGAGCGTCTCGTACGGGCCGTCCGGGACGTGCAGCCCGATCGGCCGCAGCTGGTCCGTACGGGCGGCCCCGTCGGCGGACCACAGGCTGCGCCCGTCGGCGTCCTCGCCCGCCCGCGCCAGGTCGGGCGTCTCGTGCGGGTCGTGCTCGTCCCGCACCTCGCCGACGACCTCCTCGACGATGTCCTCCATCGTCACGACCCCGGCCGTGCCGCCGTACTCGTCGATGACGACGGCCATGGTGGCCTTGCCGTACATCCGGTCCAGCAGCCGGTCCACGGTGAGGCTCTCGGGCACGAGCACCGGCTCGCGCAGCAGCTCGACCACCGGGGTGCGGTGGCGCCGCTCGGCGGGTACGGCCAGCACGTCCTTGATGTGCGCGGTGCCGATGACCGTGTCCAGATTCCCCCGGTACACCGGGAAGCGGGACAGGCCGGTCGCCCGTGTCGCGTTGGCGACGTCCTCCGCGGTGGCCTGCGCCTCCAGGGCGGTGACCTGGACGCGCGGGGTCATCACGTTCTCGGCGGTCAGCTCGGCCAGGTTGAGCGTACGGACGAACAGCTCGGCCGTGTCCGGCTCCAGCGCGCCCTCCTTCGCGGAGTGGCGCGCCAGGGCCACCAGCTCCTGCGGGCTGCGCGCGGACGCCAGCTCGTCGGCCGGCTCCATGCCGAGGCGGCGCACCATGTGGTTGGCGGTGTTGTTGAGGTGGCTGATCAGCGGCTTGAAGGCGGCGCTGAAGATCCGCTGCGGGGTCGCGACGACCTTCGCCACCGCGAGCGGCGACGAGATGGCCCAGTTCTTGGGCACGAGCTCGCCGACGACCATCAGGACCACCGTCGAGAGCGCGGTGCCGATCACCAGGGCCACCGACGAGGCGACCGACGGGGACATGCCGAGCCCGCGCATCGGGCTGCTGATGAGCTTCGCCACGGAGGGCTCGGCGAGCATGCCGACGATCAGGTTGGTCACCGTGATGCCGAGCTGGGCGCCGGACAGCTGGAACGTCAGCGACCGTACGGCCTTCAGGGCGCCGGCGGCGCCGCGCTCGCCGCGCTCCACCGCCCGTTCGAGAGCGCTGCGCTCGATCGTGGTCAGGGAGAACTCGGCCGCGACGAACGCGCCGCACGCCAGGGCGAGCAGCAGCGCCACGAGGAGCAGCAGCACTTCCGTCATCGGTTCACCTCCGTCCCATGATCGGTCAGAGGCAGGATGATCGCGCGATATCGATGGCGGGTCGTACTACTGGGAGGCTCGCCCATGGGCGGACGCTCACACACCTTTCTTTAGACAGGGCCGAACTCGTTCATCCATGGTAAAGGATCAGCAAAACGGCGCCGAGTGTCCGTCCTGCTCAGTCCGTGAGCGGCTTGACCCAGCGGCTCCACTGCGGCTGCGGGGCGTACCCGGCCGCCCGCCAGGCGTGGTGCGCGGGCGCGTTGCGGTCCAGCACCATGGCGTCGGCGCGCCGTCCGCCCAGCCGGGCGAACCGCTCCTCCGCCGCCGTGAGAAGCGCCGTGCCCACGCCCCGTCGGCGCCGCTCAGGACAGACGGCCAGCCGGTACAGATGGCAGCGCCACCCGTCGAACCCGGCGATCACCGTGCCCGCGAGCTCCCCGTCGCCGTACTCGGCCAGCAGCAGCGCCCCGGGATCGCGGGCGACCAGCCGTTCGACGCCGTCGCGGTCGTCGCTGATGCTCGTGCCCTCGGCGGCCACCTTCCAGAACGCCAGGACGGCGTCCACGTCGGAGGGTCCGGCGGCACGTATTCGAAGATCTTCCATGGGAGGCATCCCACCATTGCGCGCGGGACGGCGTCGATCGGTTTCGGCCACTTCCTTCCGCGCCCCTTGCTGGTGCTAGCAAGATGACGCTAGCTTGGTGGGGTGGCGAAGACTCAGCTGAACGTACGGGTGGACGAGGCGACCGCCGAGGCCGCCCGGCGCAGGGCGCGGCAACGGGGGGTCAGCGTGAACCGGTACATCGAGGAGCTCGTCCAGCGCGACGTCGGCGAAGCGGGCCGCACGTTCGTGGACGCGGCCGCCGACTTCATGAAGCAGTACGAGTCGGTCTTCGCCGACGAGTTCCGCGGCGACCCCGCGCTCGGCCCCGGGCCCCGTCCGGAGGGTGGTCGGTGAGGGCGTCCGTACGCGCATGAACCTCTCCATCGACCTCGCCTGGCTCCTCATGGTCGCCGAGCAGAAGGCACCCAACGACCCACAGGTCGTCGACTGGGGCGCGCTCGTCGCCGCGGTCAGCCGCCACGACGCCGAGATATTCGGCATCACCGTCTACGACGACCCGCACACCCGCGCGGCCGCCCTGCTGCAAGTGCTGATGCACATACCGGCGCTGGAGCACTCGAACGCGCTGTTCGCGTCGGCCGTCGCGTACGGGTACCTCGTCGCGTGCGGGCTGCGCGTCACGGCCTCGCCGGAGCGGGTCAGGGAACTGGCGCGCCTGGTCAAGGCCGGTGCCGCCGACGTCCGCGACATCGCCGACGAACTGGAACGCTGGACGCTCTGACGCGGGCGCGGACGAGCCGGTACGGGCAGACGCACCCGCACGGCGACGTCAGGCGCCCGCGCTCCCGGTGAGTACCCTGGTGCCGCGCGCTGAGTACCCCGGCGGATGCTCCGCCTCCGGCCGCGCGGGTTTGCTGGGCCCATGACCAGCGCACCGACCCGCCGCCGCATCGAACCGCAGCAGATCGCCACGTTCGGTACGGCGATCGCCGGGGCCCTGCTGCCCCTCGCCCTCGGCGTCCTGTTCGCCAAGGCGATGGCCGCCGACCCTATGACCCCGGTCAACGCCCTCATCACCAACGGCGGCCGCGCCCGGCTCTCCCCGGCCGAACTGCGCGGTTGCGGGCGCGGCGGTCTCAGGCGATGCCGGACGCGGGTCGCCGCGCGACGCCCACGACGGCGGGCGACGACGGAAGCGGTACACCCCGCTCCGGAAGCCGCAGCCGTCGGCAGGTGACGATCTCGAACCCGGCCGCCTCCATCTCGGCGAGCGGGTCACGCGCCGTGTGGCAGCCACCGAACAGCCGCGGCCACACGGTGGCGTCCAGACCCCGCTGCACCGCCGCCGGCACCCGCCCCCGCGCCCGGCCGTGCTCCAGGAACCGCAGCTCGCCGCCCGGCTTGAGGACCCGCCGCAACTCCGCCAGCGACCGCCGCACGTCCCGGACGCTGCACAGCACCAGCGACGCGACGGCGCCGTCGAACGCCTCGCTCTTGACCGGCAGCGCCTCCGCGGTCCCCGGCACCACGTCCACGGGCACCCCGGCGCGCAGGCCCTCCTCCACGGCGAGCCGCCGCAGCACCCGTTCGGGCTCGATCGCGACGACCTCCGAGACGGCCGCCGGGTAGTACGCGAAGTTCAGGCCGTTGCCCGCGCCCACCTCGACGACCCGCCCGGACAGCCCGTCCAGCAGCTCGCGCCGCAGCTCCCCGACCCCGCCCTTCGCGTCGGCCAGCACGCTCACGCGCGCGTAGAACCGGGCGAACAGCGGATGGTGCACGGCGTCCCTGCCGGCCTTCGTCCTCTGCTCCGTCATCGCGGACCTCCTCAGACAGCGTGACCGACAGCCCCGACAGCCCCGACAGCCCCGGCGGCTCCGACAGCCCCGGCGGCTCCGACGTGCCGAAGGCATCCGGCACCGTCGGGCAGCGTCCGGCAGATCGGGCGGACAGGGGCATTGTGCCCCCGCGCGCACCCGTCGGGAGCCCGTCAGCCCGCCACGAAGCAGAACTCGTTGCCCTCCGGGTCGCGCATCACCTGGAAGCTGCCCTGCTCGTCCCGCACGATCCCGCCGACCCGTACGGCCCCGAGGGCCACCGCCGCGTCGGCGGCCCTCGCCACGTCCCCGCCCTCCAGGTCCAGGTGCAGCCGGTTCTTCGCCGACTTGCCCTCCGGAACCCGCTGGAACGCCACCCGTACGAACCCCGGCGGCTCGACGTACGACCAGCCCGGTTCCCGGTCCACCGGCTCGCCGCCCAGGAGCGCGGCCCAGAACCGCACCAGGGCGGCAGGGTCCGCGCAGTCGAACACGACCTCGCTGACAGTCACTCGCATACCCGCCAGCGTAGGCGGCGGGCGCCCCGGTCCCGAGGACCAAGACGCCCGCCGCACACATGTCCACAAAACCACCACCAGCGGACGGCCGCTCCGCACCGCCCACCAGCAGAGGGGCGAAACGAGCGGCTCAGGCCCCCGCCGCCCGGGCGAACGCCGCCGCGTCCCACGTCCCGCCCAGCTCGGGCGCCAGCCACGCGGGCGCAGCCGCCCGGAACGCCTCGGGCGACAGCCCGCCCGCGCCCTCCGGGACCGCGCCCAGCAGCGGGGCGCCAGTCGAGGCCGGGAGGTCGGCCAGGTTGCACCGCTCGGCCAGCCCCGGCGCCTCGGGCCAGCTGCCCACGACCACGCCCAGCTGCGCCAGGCCACGCGCGCGCAGCGCCTCACCCGTCAGCGCCGCCAGGTTCAGCGTGCCCAGCCCCGCCGCGGCGACCACCAGCACCGGCGCGCCCAGCAGCCGCGCGGCGTCGGCCAGGGTGCCGCCGTCCGGGTCGTAGCGGACCAGCAGCCCGCCCGCGCCCTCGACCAGCACCAGGTCGTGCTCGGCGGCCAGCTTCTCCGCCTCCTCCGCCACCGCCGCCGGCCGTACGGGTGCCATCCCGGCCCGCCGGGCGGCCGTCTCCGGCGCCAGCGGCTCCGGGAACCGCGCCAGTTCACGCCCGGTCACCCCCGGCCCCGCGAGCCGTACGACCTCGTCCGCGTCGCCCCGCTCACCCGGCCCGACACCCGTCTGCGCGGGCTTCAGCACGGCCACCGAGCGGCCCCCGGCCCGCGCGGCCGAGGCGACGGCCGCCGTGACGACCGTCTTGCCGATCTCCGTACCGGTACCGCTCACCACCACGACCGGCATGTCAGCCCTCCCTCGCGGCCGCGCACACCGCACGGCAGATCCGCGCCACGTCGTCGTCGCCCGTGACGTACGGCGGCATCACGTACACCAGGTCCCGGAACGGCCGCAGCCACACGCCCTCGCGGACCGCCGCCGCCGTGGCCGCCGCGATGTCCACCGGGTGGTCCAGCTGGACCACGCCGATCGCGCCGAGCACCCGCACGTCCTTCACGCCCGGCAGCCCGCGCGCCGCCCGCAGGCCCTCGCGCAGACCGGCATCGATGCGCTTGACCTCGCGCGCCCAGTCCTGCGACAGCAGCAGGTCGATCGAGGCGCAGGCCACGGCGGAGGCCAGCGGGTTGCCCATGAACGTCGGCCCGTGGGCCAGCACCGGCACCTCGCCCCGCGAGATGCCCTCGGCGACCCGCGTGGTGCACAGTGTCGCCGCCATCGACAGATAACCGCCGGTCAGCGCCTTGCCGAGGCACATCACATCGGGCGCGACGCCCGCGTGGTCCGCCGCGAACAGCTCACCGGTCCGGCCGAAGCCCGTCGCGATCTCGTCGAACACCAGCAGCACGCCGTGCTCGTCGCACGCCTCCCGCAGGACCCGCAGGTACGCGGGGGAATGGAAGCGCATGCCGCCCGCGCCCTGCACGACCGGCTCCACGATCACGGCGGCCAGCTCGTCGGCGTGCCGGGCGACCAGCTCGCGCAGTTCGCGCGCGTACTCCTCCTCGTACGCCTCCGGGGGCGCCGGGGCGAAGACCTGCCGCGGCAGCACGCCGGTCCACAGGTCGTGCATCCCGCCCTCGGGATCGCACACCGACATCGGCTGCCAGGTGTCCCCGTGGTAGCCGCCGCGCCAGGTCAGCAGCCGCCGCTTGGCGGGGCGGCCGACCGAACGCCAGTACTGGAGGCACATCTTCACGGCGACCTCGACGGACACCGAGCCCGAGTCGCTGAGGAACACATGCCGCAGCGGCGCCGGGGTGATCTCCACCAGCCGGGCCGCCAGCCGCACGGCGGGCTCGTGGGTGAGCCCGCCGAACATCACATGGCTCATCCGGTCCAGCTGGCCGCGCACGGCCTCGTTGAGCACCGGGTGGTTGTAGCCGTGCACGGCCGACCACCAGGACGACATGCCGTCCACCAGCTCCGTGCGGCCCTCGGCCGGTTCGGCGAGGCGCAGCCGCACCCCGGCGGCCGACTCCACCACGAGCGGGTCGGCCCGGCCGGGCATCGGACCGTACGGGTGCCAGACGTGTTCCCGGTCCAGCGCGAGCAACTCGCCGGGGGTGTAACGCGGCTCAGGCATTGGGCGCGAGGTCCGTACCGGCGCCCCGGCGGCGTACGGCCACCAGGTCCGGCCGGGCACCTGGAACGGCCACATCCGCCTCGGCCGCGGCGCCGGCACCGGCCGCCGCACCGGCCTCGGACGGCGCGTCACCCTCGGCCACCGCACCGGCCGCCACGGGCTCACCGGCACCGGCCGCCGAGCCGCACACGCCACCGGAACCGGACTCCGGCCCGCAGCCGCCGCCCGTCCCGCAGCCACCGGCCGCCGCGTCCACGCGGTGCTCCGGCAGCGTCGTCGTACCGGCGCCCTCCACCTCGAACCCGGCGTCCGCGATCATCTCCAGATCCGCCTTGCCCGCCTGGCCCTCACTGGTCAGGTAGTCGCCCAGGAAGATGGAGTTGGCCAGGTGCAGCGCCAGCGGCTGGAGCGTCCGCAGGTGCACCTCGCGGCCGCCCGCGAGCCGGACCTCCACGTCGGGGCAGACGAACCGGACCATCGCCAGGATGCGCAGCGCCCGCTGCGGGGTGAGGTTCCACTCCTTGGCGAGCGGCGTGCCCTCGAAGGGGATGAGGAAGTTGACCGGCACCGAGTCCGGGTCGAGCTCGCGCAGCGCGAACACGACGTCCACCAGGTCCTCGTCGCTCTCACCCATGCCCGCGATCAGGCCCGAGCAAGCCGACAGGCCCGCCTCGTGAGCCTTGCGGACCGTGTCGACGCGGTCCTCGTACGTGTGGGTGGTGGTGATCTCCCCGTACGTCGCCTCGGACGTGTTGAGGTTGTGGTTGTACGCGTCGGCGCCCGCCGAGCGCAGCCGCTCCGCCTGCCCGTCCGAGAGCAGCCCGAGGCACGCGCACACCTCGACGCCCTCGTTGTCCTCCTTGATCGCCTCGATCGTCTTCGAGACCCGGTCCACGTCCCGGTCCGTCGGACCCCGGCCGCTGGCGACGAGGCACACTCGCTTGGCACCGCCCGCGATGCCCGCGGCGGCCGCCTTCGAGGCGTCCTCCGGCTTCAGCCAGGTGTACTTGAGGATGTCGGCCTTCGAACCGAGCCGCTGCGAGCAGTACGAGCAGTCCTCGGGGCACAGCCCCGACTTCAGGTTCACCAGGTAGTTGAGCTTCACGCGCCGCCCGAACCAGTGGCGTCGCACCTTCCCCGCCGCCGCCACCACGTCCAGCAGCTCGTCGTCGGAAGTCGCCAGAACGGCGAGCGCCTCTTCACGGGTCGGCAGCTCCCGCCGCAGCCCCTTGTCCACCAGCGTGTTCAACAGGTCCATGGCGCTGATCCTGACGTACGGCACACCCCCTGGCCAAGGAGGAACTCGACAACGAGGGCAGCCGGGGGTGTGTGGATGACCACACTCTGACCACGCCCCTTCTTCGTTAGGGTCTGTGCGCTGCCTACAAAGGGGACCAGACATGCCCAAGGACGCGCCCGGCGACGCCGTGCCCGCGGCCCCGTTCGACTGGACCGACGCCGAGGCGCGCCGCCGCGCCGCCGCCGGGCTCGTCCGCACGCTGCGCCCCCGCCCCGCCGACGCGGACCTGCTGGACCTGGCGAGCAACGACTACCTGGGCCTCACCCGCCGCCCGGAGGTCACCGGGGCGGCGGCCGACGCGGCCCGCCGCTGGGGCGCCGGGTCCACCGGCTCACGGCTCGTCACCGGTACGACCGCCCTCCACGCCGAACTGGAGCGGGAACTCGCCGACTTCTGCGGCTTCGAGGCGGCCCTCGTCTTCTCGTCGGGGTACGCCGCCAACCTGGCCGTGCTGACCGCGCTCACCGCCCACGGCTCGCTCATCGTCTCCGACGCGGGCAACCACGCGTCGATCGTGGACGGCTGCCGCCTGTCGCGCGCCGAGACCGCCGTCGTCCCGCACGCCGACCCGGAGGCCGTACGCAAGACCCTCGGCGCCCACCCCGGGCGGCGGGCGCTCGTCGTCAGCGACTCGGTGTTCTCCGTGGACGGGGACGCCGCCCCGCTGGAGGCGCACGCCGCGGCCTGCCGGGAACACGGCGCCGCGCTCGTCGTGGACGACGCGCACGGCCTGGGCGTGCTGGGCGACGGCGGCCGGGGCGCCCTCCACGCGGCCGGCCTCGCCGGTGCGCCCGACGTGGTCGCCACGGCGACGCTCTCCAAGTCCCTCGGCAGCCAGGGCGGCGCCGTCCTCGGCCCCGCCCGGGTGGTGGAGCACCTGGTGAACGCCGCCCGGACGTTCATCTTCGACACGGGTCTCGCCCCGGCCGCCGCGGGCGCCGCCCTGGCGAGCCTGCGCCTGCTGCGCCGCGAACCGGACCTCGCGGGACGCGCCCGCACGGTGGCGGCGACGCTGCACGCCCGGCTGACCGCCGCGGGGCTCGCCGCCGTACGGCCGGACGCGGCGGTCGTGTCGGTGCGGGCGCCGTCACCGGACGAGGCCCTCCAGTGGGCGGCGGACTGCCGCGCCGAGGGCGTGGCCGTCGGCTGCTTCCGGCCGCCGTCGGTGCCGGACGGCGTGTCGCGGCTGCGGCTCACCGCCCGCGCGGACCTCACCGGACAGCAGATCGACCGGGCCGTGGCCACGATCCTGCGCACCGCGCCGCCTTGCTGAGTCCGCCGCCCTGACTCCCCGCCCGTCGCGCCGCCCCGGCGGTACGGGGCGGCTCCCGAAACCGCTCGCCCATCGCAGCGTTCACCACATCGGGCGACGGGCGGCCGCCTATCCCGGCGGAGGGGTCCCGTAAGCGCGACATGAGTGGCAGTCTGGCGCGAAGCACAGTCCGGGACCGTTTGACCGGCAATCCACGGCATGTCGGAGTCCGGCCCCGGTGGGAAAGGGACAGCGTCGCCATGGCAGACCATCAGGAAGCGTCCGTCACCCTGCCGAGCGATCCCGCCTCGGTCTCCACCGCCCGGCGGTACGTCACCGACGTGCTGGCCGAGTGGGGTCTCCCCGGCGGCAGCGACACGGCTGAAACGATCCGGCTGATCGTCTCGGAACTCGCCACCAACGCGGTCCAGCACACCTTCGGCCAGTCGCCCGACTTCACCGTCGACCTGCGGCTCGAACGGCACGAGCGGCTGCGCGTCGGCGTCACCGACAGTCATCCGCGCCGGCCGAAGCGGCTGCCCGCGGCCGTGCAGCAGGACAACGGCCGCGGCATGGCCATCGTCCGCTGGCTGGCCGCCGAGTGCGGCGGCCGCCTGAGGGTGACGCCGACCGACGACGGCGGAAAGACCGTGTGGGCCGAGCTGCCCTGGACCGCGCCGGCCGAGCCATGACCCGCACCGGCGCCACCCGTGACGACCGGCCGACGGGGCTGACGAGAGGTCAGCGCACCCGGCCGTAGGAGACGGACCCGGTCCAGATGCGGTCGAGCTTCACCCACGAGCCGGTCTTCGGGGAGTGCCAGATCCGGTTGTTCCCCGCGTAGATCCCGACGTGGTAGACGCCGCCGCGGCCGTGGAAGAAGACCAGGTCGCCCTTGCGCCGGTCCGACTTCGCCACCCGGCGCGTCTTGTTGTACTGACCCTGCGCCGTGCGCGGCAGCTTCTTCCCCGCGCGCTTGTACGAGTAGAGCGTCAGCCCCGAGCAGTCGAAGCGGTACGGGCCCGCGGCCCCCCACTGGTACGGAGCGCCCTTCTTCGACGCCGCCACCTTCAGCGCCTTGCCGGCGGCGGCCGGAGCGGCGTGCGCCTCGGGCGCGGCGCCGGGTGTGACGAGCGTTCCGCCCACGGCGAGCAGCGTGAGGGCGGACAGGGCCCGGGCGATCCGGGCCGTCATCGGATGGGTGGGGGAGGGCGGTACCGGGACCTGATTCTGCGTCGCGGACATGCAGTACCCTTCGTCAACCCGCCTGTGAAGGATTGCCTGTCGGGTTCGGACAGGACGAAGATGCCCGGCCGCTGACGCGGCTTCACCCCAAGGGGGGACCGGGCCGCACCGTGTGCGGGGCCGCCCCGTACTGCTCGGGTCCTCCACTCCTGCCGATCCACTCGTGCGACCGGTCGTCCGGACGGCGGCAGGACTCGGCGTCCGTCCGGACCGCCCCGCCGGGGTGGCGGGGGCTTGTCGTCGTGACGGATCTTTCCCGCACCGCCCCGCGATCGGGGGTTGCGACGGGGCGGTGTGAGTCTCGTCACGCTTGCTCCGAACGGGTGGACAGCGGTGTTTCCCGGCTGGCTGGCCGCATGTGGCTGAGCCTCGTACCTGCGGCGTCGCGGCCGGAGACCGCCCGGCGCCTACCGCCGTTCCGCAACTCGTCCCGTAAGAAGTTCGTCCGTTCGTCTCAGCCGAACGGTCCAGCGGCCGTCCCCCGCACGGGTCTGCGAAACCCGTCAGGGCGACGCGTCGTGAGGCACCGTCACCCGCAGGGCGCGCCGCTCACCGTCCAGCGCGCGCAGCGCACGCGCCAGGGTCTCCGCGTGGACCTCGCGTTCGCCCCGCTCGTGCATCAGTGTCAGGGCGTCGCGCAGCGCGGCCGCCCGGCCGACGAGCGCCTGCGCGGCCCGCAGTGCGCCGTACGTGTGCGTGGCGCGGGCCGGGTTGAGGCGTCCCAGCAGGTCGACGGCCTCCAGGAACGCGTCGATGTAGGCGCCCTCCGCGCGGGTGAGGGCCGGCAGCGGCGGGGGTTCCGGAGGGCGCACGGTCACCCCTCCCGGGTGCGGAGCACATGATCCACCAGGCCGTGCTCCCGTGCGCCGGGCGCGTCGAGGAACAGGTCCCGGTCGAGGTCGGCGGCCACCCGCTCCCGGTCCCGCCCGGTGTGCCGGGCCAGCAGGCCGACGACCATCTCGTGCTGGCGTGTCAGTTCCCGGGCCTGGAGGTCCAGGTCGGTGGGCTGGCCGCGCAGCGGGTCGGCGAGCTCGGGCTGCCGGAGCTGCACGCGGGCGCCGGGCAGGGCGGCGCGCTTGCCGGGCGTCCCGGCGGCGAGCAGTACCGCGGCGGTGGACACGGCCTGGCCGACGCAGGTGGTGGCCACGTCGCAGGAGATCAGCTGCATGGCGTCGTAGATCGCGGTCATCGCGTCCACCTCGCCGCCGGGCGAGTTGATGTACAGGGCGATGTCCTGGTCCGGCGCCGCGTACTCCAGGTGGACGAGCTGGGCCACCACGTCGTTGGCGGCGGTCGCGTCCACGGGGGTGCCGAGCAGGACGATCCGCGCCTCGAGGAGCTTGGAGTACGGGTCGAGGGTGCGGGTGCCCCAGCTGGTGCGCTCGGTGAACTCGGGGAGGACGTAGCGGGCGTGCGGGGTCATGAGGGGATGCCTCCATCCGTAAAAAATGTACAGGATGTACAGACCGCTAAAATGGGAGCATGGCCTACGAGATTCCGGTGACGCAAGCCCGGGCAGAGCTCGCCGATCTGATCAACCGCGTCGTCTACGGCGGGGAGCGCGTCGTCGTGACCCGCCACGGGAAGCCGCTGGTGGCGCTCGTCTCCGCCGCTGACCTGGAGAGACTCGAATCCGCCGAGGAGGCGGCCGACGAGCGGGCGGTCGGCTCCGTGTCCGAGCTGCGCGACGCGCCGTCCGCTCCCCGCGAACAACGCCGGTTCGGCATCGCGGCCGAGCACCGCCCCTACGGCGACTGACGCACCCCGCGTCATCTTCCGGGCGACGGGCGACGGGCGACTGGGCGACAGCGCGGACCCCCGCCACGTCGCGGCGGGCGGACCCCGTTCACGTGTCGGCGACCGGCGAACCCGCACCGCGCGGCCGTGAACGCCGCGTGCCCCCGTCCGGGTGGGGGCGGAGGCACGGGGGTCCGGGTGTACGGCTCGGGCGGGTGCCGGCCGTCAGGCGCGGGCGCGCCGCCGGGGCAGGAGCCGCCGCAGGCCGCGCGGGCGGTCGGGGGCCGGGGGAGTCTCGGGCTCCGCCGGGGCCGCCGCCTTCACGGCCGCCGCGTACTCGTCCACGTACTCCTGGCCCGACAGGTCGAGGATGCGGTACATGATCTCGTCCGTCACGGCGCGGACGACGGCCTTCTCGTTCTCCATCCCTGCGAAGCGGGAGAAGTCCAGCGGCTCCCCGAACCGGACCGTGACCCGCCTGATCCTCGGCACGACCTTGCCGGGCGGCTGGATCTCGAAGGTGCCCACCATCGCGCACGGCACCACCGGCACGCCGGCCTTCAGCGCCATCACCGCGACCCCCACCTTGCCCTTGTACAGCCGCCCGTCGTGCGAGCGGGTGCCCTCCGGATAGATGCCGAGCAGCTCACCGCGCGACAGCACCTGAAGGCCCTCGCGGATCGCGGCCTGCCCGGCCTCCTTGCCGGACCGGTCCACCGGGATCTGCCCGGCGCTGCGGAAGAAGGCGGCGGTCAGCCGCCCCTTGAGGCCTGGCCCGGTGAAGTACTCCTGCTTCGCCAGGAACGTGATGCGCCGCTTCAGCACGGCCGGCATCAGGAAGTGGTCCGAGAACGACAGGTGGTTGCCCGCCACGATGGCCGCACCCGTCTCCGGGATGTGCTCGAGCCCCTCGGTCCTCGGCCGGAAGAGCAGCCGCAGCAGCGGTCCGAGGAGCACATGCTTGAGCAGGTAATAGAACACGGACGGGCTCCCTACGCTGCCGGTTCGGCCTCTGTGGCGCTGATCCTCGTGAAAGGGGATCAGGTCATTGTCGCGCACGGGCCGGACGGCATCCGCGTGGCGCCGCCCGCCGGTCATACGGCGGGGGTCTTTTCGGACCGCGCGGTGCTGTCGATCGGGTAGTGGTCGGTGGGTCGGCGGCCCGGAGCGGTGCCGCCGGGGTATGCGGTTCCTATGTGGTGGTTCCACCGGATGCACGGCTCGTTCCGCGTCTCGGCGCTCGGGCGCGGATACCGGCGCGGCAAGGACCTGGAGCTGATGCACCGGGCGATGGGCTTCGCCGCGCTCGGCCTGCTGACCCTCGTACCCCTGCTCATCGTGGTCGCAGCCGCCGACCCCGCGGGCGGGGCGGGTTTCGCGCAGTGGCTCGCGGAGGGCCTCGGCGTGTCCCAGGCGTCGCGTGACGAGGTGGAACGGCTGTTCGCGGCGCCCGCCTCGGCCCTGGAGTCCACCACCGGTTTCGGCCTCGCCGCGCTCGCCGCGTTCGGGGTGACCTTCGGCGGGGTCGTACAGACCGGGTACGAGAAGGTGTGGGAGATCCCCCCGGCCCGCTGGCACACGATGTGGCGGCACCTCGTCTGGCTCGCCGCACTGATCGGCTACCTGCTCCTGTCGTCCCATGTCGCCGCGCCGCCCGCCGGCGCGGGCGACCTGACCTGGCGGGTGGCCGCCGCCGTGGCCAGCGCCCTGGTGTTCTTCTGGTGGTCGCAGCGGCTGCTGCTCGGCGGCCGGGTGCCGTGGGTCGCCCTGCTGCCGGGCGCGGTGTCCACGGTGATCGGGCTGGCCGGGCTGTGGGTCTTCTCGCACCTCGTGTTCTCGCCGCTGATCGCCTCCAACGCGGTGGCGTACGGCCCGGTCGGCACCGTGCTGGTCATCCAATCGTGGCTGGTGGGCGTGGGGTTCGTCGTGTTCGGCGGCGCGCTCGTCGGCCGGCTGCTGTACGAGGAGCGCTGGCACATCGGCCGCGTCGTGCGGCGGACTCTCCGGCGGGCCGTGCGGCGCCCGGGGAAGCGATCCCCGGGCGGACTGCCAGGGCCCGTACCCCGCCGCCCGGCGAGGTGACCCTCAGGCAGGCGGCCTGGGGCGTACCGCGAGGATGGCGATGTCGTCGTCGCTGTCGGCGCCCAGCCCGATCAGCAGCTCGTCGCAGAGCACGTTGAGCGGTTCGCGCGCCAGAGCCGCGACGTGCCGGCTCAGCCGCTCCATGGCGTCGTCCAGCGACTCGTCGCGGCGCTCGATCAGCCCGTCCGTGTAGAACAGCACCGTCGCGTTCGCCGGGACCGCGTCGTTGGCCCGGGGGCGGCGCATGTCCGGGTCAAGCCCGAGAAGCACGCCCGACCCGGCCTCCAGGAAACGGGTGTGGCCGTCATCCGTCGTCAGCAGAGGCGGCAGATGCCCGGCCGAGGAGTGCACCAGCTCCCACGGGCCCTCCTCCGGGCCCTTGATCAGACCGTAGATGCAGGTCGCCGTGGCCTCGTGGTACAGGGTGTGGTTCGCCATGTCGAGGCGCCGCAGCACCGTCTCCGGCGGCTCCTGGCGGTCCACGGCGATGCCGCGCAGCATGCTCCGCAGCTGGCTCATGGCGATCGCCGCGTCCAGGTTGTGCCCCGTCACATCGCCGATGACCAGCGCCGTGTCGCCGCTCGGCAGGACGAAGCTGTCGTACCAGTCGCCGCCGACCTGAGCCGTCTTGGACGATGCGGCGTACCGGGCCGCCAGTTCCAGATGGGGGACCTCGGGCAGTACGGGCAGCAGCGACCGCTGGAGCCGCTCGGCGATGTTCCGGGTCTCCTGGTACAGACGCGCGTTGTCCACGCCCAGGGCCAGGGCGCGGCCCAGGTCGTCGACGAGCGGCAGGTCCTCCTCCGTGAGCGGACGCTCCCGGTCCGTACGGGCCACGGTCAGCGCGCCGATGATCTCGCGCCGGGCCCGCAGGGGGGCGACGACGGCGCTGTCCGCGCCCAGCCGTTCGAACAGCTCCAGGTAGTGGGCGTCCAGCGGGCTCGCGGTGTCGTCGGCCGGCGGCGCCTCGGTGAGCAGCAGCGGGCCGGCGCCGCTGAGCGCCCGGGCGAGCGGGCCGCGCGACGCTTCGGTGAGCGGCGGCAGCGTCCCCTCGAAGTCCTCCACCCACAGCGCGCCGGGGTCGCGGTGGACCACGCACGCCCGGTCGACGAGCGCGTCCTCCGTGAACAGGTCCACCGCGCACCAGTCGGCGAGACGCCGGGTGAGAATCCGGCCGACCCGCTGGAGGCCGTCGTCCAGGTCCGGGGCGTTGCTCATCGCCGCGCCGGTCTCGGCGAGGAGCGACAGCCGCTCCAGCGCCGGGAGCACCGCCTCACCCCGTCGGCCGCCCCCGCGGTCCGCGGTGGCCCGGGCCGTCGGTGGAGCCGCGGCGTGCTCCTGCTGGCCCGCGGGGCGCCTGCCCGGGCGGCGCGCGGCGGGTCCCGGAGCGGCGGCGCGGGGCGAGAGCTGGGCGACGAACACCGTACGGCCGTCCGCCGTCTCCTGCGTCTGGATGAACAGCCGTACCGGGACCAGCCGCCCGTCGCGGTTCAGCGCGGGCAGCGGGACCGAGCGGCCCAGGATGCGCGGCTGTCCGCTGAGCAGGAGGGACGTGAACGCCGTGATGTGCCGCCCGCGCAGGTGTTCCGGGATGAGCGTGGTCAGGCGACGCCCGACGAGGTCGTCCGCGTGCCAGCCCAACAGGTCGGCGGCCGGGCCGTTCACGGCGATGATCCGGTTCTGCTCGTCGGCGGCGATCGTCGCGACCCTGCTGGCCTGGACGTGCCCGGGGTCCCACGGCACCAGTTCGGCGGGCCCGGCGCCCGGCTCGCGGGGCACCACGGTCCACGCGGTGGGGTGCGTGCCGGCGAGCTGGCCGGTGATCTCGCCGAACAGCCAGGTGTGGAAGACCCGGCTGCGGGGCAGCGCGGGCAGCGTCAGCAGGCGCTCCTCCCTCGCGGCCCGCTCCGCCACGTCCAGGACGTGGCTCAGGGTCTCCACCGCCGGTGCCGCGTCGGACGGCATCGCCAGGGCCAGGGACCGGATCTCCCCCTCGGCGGGCTCGTTTCGCAGCGCCGCGATGACACAGGCGCTGATCACATTGCTGATGTCGTGGGCCGTGACGAGATCCGGCGGCGGTACGAGGTGCTCCCCGGCGGCCGCGGCCAGTGCCAGCTCCCGCAGCAGGACGTGCCGGTGCTGCTGCGACGCCGAGTACAGCGCGCCGGGTACGTCCACGAGGGTCACCGTCTCCGCCGACTCGGCGGGCGGCGCGGGCTGCTGCCACGCCGACGGGTGCCCGGTCCCGTCGGGCCACAGCTCGAACCACACCGTCTTGGCGTCCGCGCCCGTGTCCACGCCGTGCCGGGACGCCAGCAGGTCCACGAGCGCCAGCCCCTGTCCCGTACCGGCGTACGCGGGGCAGTCCTGCGGGACCAACGCCCGCGAGGGCCTACCGTCCTGGACCGCGACCCGGACCCGGCCGTCGGCCACCCGGACGGACACCTCGACCTCGGTGCCGGCGTGCAGCACCGCGTTGGTCACCAGCTCGCTGACGAGGAGCTCCGCGGTGTCCAGCAGGCCGGGCGCGACGTCCGGTGCGGCATCGCCGAGGGCGGCCCGCACGAACCGCCGGGCCCGCGCGACGCTCTCCGTGCCCGGAGGGAACCGCCGTGACCAGGTCTCCGGGGCAGTGGGGTCGCCCATGACCTCAGTCTGCACCAGCGCGCCCGCCCTCGCGGCTCGCCCGCTCCGGCCCGTGGCAGACGGGTGAGGGCTTGCCACGGCGACGTACCCTCGCCGCCTAGCGGAGGCCCAGGCACGGCAGCCACGACCGGGAAGCGCCGTGCGCGGCGGTGAGGAGCGCGGCCAGCGCGCCGGGCGCGCCCGTCAGCAGATCGGCCGACCAGCGGGCGGTCGTACCGGAGCCGGACGGTTCTGCCGTGGACCCGACCGCGTCCGGACCGTCCGGCTCAAGGGCCGCCGCCACCGCGTCGTGGCCCGCCGCCAGCGCATCCGGGAGGCGGGCCCCCAGCAGTGTGGTGAGGCGCTCCCGCAGGCCCGTCGCGCCCGCGTGTCCGGCGTGCCGGGCGAACGCGTCGGCCACCACCAGCACGCCCGCCGCCCCGTGGCACAGGCCCAGCAGGTCGGCGGGCCCGTCGCCGTACAGGTGGAACCCCTCGTCGTACCGTTCGGCCAGCCGCGTGAACACCGCGGCCGCCCGGTCGGCCGCCGCGGTGTCCCCGAGCGCGTCCGCCGCGTCCCACAGAGCCCACGCCACGCCCGGCGCGCCGTAGCACCACGCCTGCCGGGGCGCGGCGTCGCCCGGCGGGGTCCGCCCGTCGAGCCCGGCGCCCGGCCAGGTGCGCACCCCCCGCCCGTCCTCGTACTCCTGCCGCTCCAGCCACACCACGACCCGGCGCAGCGCGTCCGCGGCCTCGTCGCCCCCGTGCCGGACGGCGGCGGTGAGCGCGGCGGCCACCCCGGCCGCGCCATGGCCCATGCCGGTGTTGACGCGTCCCTGGAGCCACGCCAGGTGCGGATGGCCGTCGTAACCGTCGGTGCGCAGCCGCCGCAGGTCGTCGCTGTCGCACAGGGCGGTGAGCCGGTCGCGGTACGGAGTGAGGTGGCCCGGCTCAGGACGCGCGCCGACGCAGTGCGCGAGGAGGCCGCCCGAGGGGCCGATGATCAGGTCGTAGTCGGCCAGCCGCACCCCTTCGCGGCGGCGCTCGCGTGTCGCCGCCGCGGCGACCAGGCGGTCCCTCAACCGGTCGGCGACCTGGTGGAGGCTCGGGTGGAGGGTGGCGCCGAGGCGCAGGCCGACGAGCGTGCCGGCGAGGCCGCCGTCGTACAGCCCGGTGTGGCCGCGGCCGCGCCCGGCACCGCGCGCCCAGACGGCCACCGCGTGGGCGGCGGCACGGGCGGCCTCCGGTGCGCCGACGCTCGCCACTGTGTGGGCCAGCACGGGGATGCCCGGGTCCGACGGGTGCGGTGCGCTGCCGTGACCGTCCGGCGCGGCCGCCCAGGCGGTCAGGCACCGGACGGCGAGGCCGAGCGCGGCGCGCGGTTCGCGCGGGGTGTGCGGTTCGCGCGGGGTGTGTGCCGTGTCCGGAGCGTCGTCGGGCGCTTCGTCGGGGGCTGCGGCGGGGGTGCGCACGGGGTGTTCGGGAGGGTGCTGCACGGTGCCTCCTCGGGTCGCGGGGCCGGCCGGGTGGTTCGTCGCGCGGAAGGGCCGGTACGGCTTTGTGCCGTCGGGCGCGGTCGGCCGCGTCGGCGCCCGGCCGCCGGACGGGGCGGGCAGGGCGGCGGGGCCGTGGCGTGGCGGAGCCGCCCGGTGGCCGGCCGGGCGGCTCCTGTGGTGCGGGTCCGGTCACGCGCAGATGACGACCGTCGCGCAGACGATGATCGTGCAGAGGCCGCTGCAGCCCGCCGTGTACGCCTGCGCGTCGGGCAGCTCCGTCTCGGTGATGCGCGTGTCGAGGTCGTCGATCAGGCTGTCGAGGTCGGTGAGTTCGAGGGTCTGGGGCATGGTGGGCCCGCCTTTCGTGTCGTCGGTGCTTTCCTCTGTCTCCTCATGAGGTGTTGACCGTCCCCGACGGCCGCCGCCCACGCGGGACGGCCGGGCCGGGGACGCCTGTGGGCGCCTCGCCGGGCAGCAGCGTCGCCGCGGCCTGCGCGGCGAGCTCCTCCGGGCGGGCGCGGTGGGGGAGGCGCAGCAGGACCTGGGCGGCGACCGGCGCCCCGCCGTGCAGCGGGTCGCGCACGGTCAGGCCGTCCGGTCCCGGCAGCATCTCCTCGGCATACAGTTCGCCGCCCGCGCGCTGGGCGCACAGCCGCTCGACCAGCGGGACGGCGGTCACGGAGTCCAGGTCGGCAGGGACGGGCTTCGCCCCGGTGGCGGTGCGCAGGAACACATGGCGCGGCATCCCCGCCGAGCGTCGCAGCACCGCCAGCGCGCGCACCTTCGCCAGGGCGCCGTCGCGCGGATGCCACAGCCGGGCACGGTCCAGCCGCCAGGTCGCCGGGGCCACCACGAGCGCGCCGCCCGCCACCGTCAGCCGGGGCAGCCGCGCACACCCGGGCAGCGCCGCCTCCAGGCCGTCCAGCCGCACCACCCGCCGGGTCGCCGGGAGGCCCGCCGAGAGCAGCAGCCGCAGCAGCACGTCGTACGGCGGTGCGGGGCTGCGCGTCGCGTGGTGGACCGGCACGATCCGCCGCCCGTCCGCCTCCGCGACCAGCTGCCCGTCCCGCACCCGCACGGTGATCCGGTCCAGCGGCAGGTACCGCGCCTCACCGCCGCCAGGGCCGTAGTACGGCGTCGGGTCCGGGTCGCCGGTCCACCAGGAGGTGACGACCGGGCGCCGTACGGCGTTGGCGGCGCGCTCCGCGAGGGGCGGCACCAGCAGTTCCACGAACCGCACCCCCGTGCGCCGCTCCAGCTCCGCGAGGAACGCCCGGTACGCGTCGGCCGCCCCGTACCCGCCGTCCAGCGCCCGCATCCCGTCCGCGAACCGGGCGTCCAGCACCCCGGCGGGGGACGCCGTCTCCAGCACGGCGGCCGGGCCGCCCGTATCGCCGCTCAATGGGCGCAGCAGGCAGTCGAACGGCCAGAGAGGCAGAGCCCCGTCGGCGGGCGGCGCGCCGAACTCGTCCAGCAGCCCGTCGTCCAGGTCCACCCGCTCCTCGCCCGCACGGGCGGCGAGGTGGCCGAGCAGCGCGGCGTAGCCGGTGCCGGGTGCGTCGGAGCCGCGAGGGCAGGAACCCGGGCCACCGGCGGAGGGCCAGCCCGCGTACCCCTGGCGCACCACGGGCGCCGGTCCTTCGGCGGGGGCGAGCCGATCGGCGAGGATCTCGCTCACGGGCCTGGGCTCCGGCCCGATCCGCCACGGTACGTCCGCGGGCCGCTCCACCACCGCGTCCCGCAGGGCGGCGATCCGCGCGGCGACCCGCACGCCGTCGTGCACGCGGTCGGCGGCCCTGGCCCCCACGACCGTGTCGGCCCGCCGGTACACGTCCACGAACCACGCACCCGCCGGCTCCACCGCCCGCGCCGCGCCGCCGTGCGCCGCCGCTGTCTGCGCGAGCCTTGCGCCGCCGCCGTCCGCCGCCGTCCGCGCGAGCCCCGCCCCGCCGCCGCCCGCCGCCTCCAGCGGGCGCGGCAGGTCACCACCCGGCGGGGACCACGCCCCGTACCGCTGCCTGGGCGCCGCGCACACCTGGAGCACCCCCGTCCCGGCCAGGTGCCGCAGGAACCCCCGCAGCACCGCCGGGTCGGTCGGCCGCATGCCCGCAGCCCCGGAGAGCAGCGCAATCTCCACGTCCCCCAGCGCCGCGGGACCGTCCGCCAGCAGCGCCAGCACCCGGGCCAGCGCCCCCGTGCGCCGCAGGACGACCTGGCGCAGCCGCCCCGGATCGCGCGGCTCCACCACCCAGCAGCGCAGCACCGCCGTACCGTCGGCCGGGTCACCCGCCGTGAAGTGCAGCGGCGCGGGCGCCAGCAGCGTCGAGGGCGGCGCGTCCAGCAGGTCCACGGGCCCGTTCCCTGCCCGTACGACGTGGACGTTCTCGACCTCGCCGAGGGCGACGGCCCCCAGGGCGGCCCGCCCGGCCAGGAGCGTCACGGCGCCGTCCGCGCAGCCGACCGGGGCGACGGCGACATGGCCCGCCCAGCCCCGGGGCGTGGTCTTCGCGGCCATCCGGCCCAGCACGCGCCACAGGTACGCGGACCGTTTCCGCAGCTGCTTGCCCTGCCAGGAGGCACCTTCGTCCAGCCTGCGGGCCACGTCCGCCACGACGCCGGGCGCCGTCTCCGCCAGGAACGCCCGCAGCACCGCGTCGTTCCGGGCGGCCTCCCACACGCGGGCGCCCACCCGCGACTGCTCCGCCCCGACCGCCTCCTCCAGCCGCCGCGCCTCCTCCCGCGCCTCCCGCGCGTCCTCCACCAGCGCCCGCGCCTCGCCCCGCAGCGCCCCGGCCGCCGGCTGGGCCGGTACGGCGGCCAGCAGCGCGCAGTCCTCCGGGCCGGGCGCCTCCCCGGCGTGCAACCGCCGCCGCAGCGCCAGTACGGCGCCCCGCTCGGCCGCCGGGAGCCGGTCGTCCGGCACCACGTCGGTGCCGATCCGCTCGGCCAGCGCCCGCGCGCGGGCCGCCAGTCGCTCGACAGTCCCGGCGTGCCGCGCCACCCGGTCGAACAGCGCGGGATCGCCCGCCGCCGTCCACGCGGCGCACGGCATGCCCGCGACCCGCAGCAGCGCCAGGGCGCCGATCGTGTCGGCCGTTTCGGCGGTCATGTCAGGCCCTCCCGTCGTCGGCGAGCGCCTCGGTGAGCAGCCCCTGCCGGGCCACGGAGAAGCGCCCCCGGTTCCAGTGGAAGATCACCCAGTGCGCGGCGGCCCTGCGAGGTCCGATCCGCGCCTCCCCGGACTCGAAGTAGCCCGTCCGCCACTCCTCCGCCGCCTTGCGCAGGGCGTCCCGGTGCGCGGTCACCCGCGCCCGCCACGCCGTGGGCAGCGCGTCGAGCCGGACCTGGTCCGGCAGCTCCCAGTACGCCCGGACCCCTTCCGCGGCCCGCTCCCGGTCGGCTCCGCGCAGCCCGCCCGCGAGCCGTCGGCCTGTCTCCTCCCGTACCGCCTGCCACACTCCGCGGTGCTCCCAGCCGACGATCCCGAGGCCGTCCAGCACCGCCCGCAGCAGCGTCAGCGACAGCCGCCAGTCGGCGGGCGGGCGCGTCCCCGTGTGGTGATCCAGCCAGGCCCGCGAGTCCGCCGTGTGCAGCCGGTGCGCGTACTCCATGGAGCGCGCCCCGCCGAACAGGTACGTCTCCGGCTCGTACACGGCCGGCACCGGCGCCGCCCAGCCGCCCGGCGCCGTGCCGAGCAGCCGTACGAGCTCCTCGCGGAGCGCGGCGGCACCGGAGGGCTCGGTCGCGTGGAAGCGGACGCGCAGCCCCGGCGGCTTGTGGACGAAGAAGAAGTCGTCGGCCGCGCCCGACCCGGTCAGTTCACGGGCCGTGTCGGCGAGCCGCCGGTACAGGGCGGGCCAGGCGCGGGCCCCGTCGGGAGCGACGTTGACCTGCGTCCAGCCGCTGTCGGGGCGCCGCTCGTCGCGCAGGGCGCGCAGTCCGGCGGCGAGGAAGGTGCGGCGGGCCGCCGCGTAGGCGTCGCCGTCGGGCACCAGCGGCAGGGCGCCGGGGGGTTCGTTGCGCGCGTCGTGCAGGCAGTCCGCGAGCAGACGCTCGACCTGGAGCATGCGGCCTCCTCTTGCGACAGCCGGCGGACGGTTCCGTCGGAATCGGACGGTCCGACAACTGTGTGTCCATGTCACGGTCCGCCGAAAGCATGAGGAGAAGTAGTCATATGATCGATGGGAGTGCGCTGGCGTGCCGCTGCCGCACCCGGGCCCCGCACCGCGCGCCGGAGCCCGCACAGCCTTCCCGGGGGCCGGTCGCGCCGGAGCCGCACGGCGCCCCGGGTCTCCCCGAGCCTCTTGCCGGAGCCCACAGCCTTCCCGGACTCTCCACACGGGCCTCTACGCCGGAGCCCGCGCGGCCCTGTGGTCCCCGGCGTGCGACCGGGGCCACGGCGGTGATCGCCGTGGCCCCGGGTGCTCAGCGGGCGCCGCCCGGTGCGGGTCGGCAGCCGGACCGGACCGTCACTTGTAGGTGATGTCCGACGCGGCGTAGCGGCAGTGGGTGCCGTCGGGGCCGCTGCCCAGCGTGCGCGGCTCCTTGCCCTTGTTGTTGCCCTCGTACCGGACACACGGCTGGATCTTCCGCTTCGCGTCGCCGTGGACGCGGATGTTGCGCAGCGAGGCCGTGTCGCCGTAGTTGGCGTTGACGCCGACCAGCTGCTTGCCCGGGACGGTCACGTCGACGTCGTTGACGATGATCGTCCGCTTGTACTGCGTGGAGCAGTTGCCGCAGCTGCGCACCAGCTTGCCGAAGTCCGACAGCTGGAACTTGGTGATCACCAGCTTGCCCGCGCCGTTGAACTGGAAGACCTTGTCGGACGCCTTGCGGGCACCACCGCCGTGGACGGTGTAGACCGCCGACGCGGACTTGCCCTTGAATGAGGCGGCGTCCTCGCCGACGTCCTCCCACCAGACGTTCTGCAGCGTGCAGCTGCCCAGGCAGTGGACGCCGTCGGCGGCCGGGGAGCCGATGACGACGTTCTGCAGGACCGCGCCGTCCTTGAGCGTGAACATCGGCGCCTGTCCCTCGCCCTGCCCGCCGTCGCCCAGGGCGCCGGTGCCGTAGAAGCGCTGGAGCTTGCCGTCGTACGTGCCGGACACCTCGATGGTCTTGGCGACCGGCTTGCTGCCCTTCGCCGCCGGCCACGCGGAGGCCGCGCCGGCGGGGGCGAGCATGCCGCTGCCGACCAGCGCGGCACCGGTGAGGCCGAGGGCGGCGAGCCCGCCGACGACGGTGCGGCGACGGGTGAGGCGGCGGCGGTGCCGCGCCCGCGGCTGTGTCTCTGAACTCATGTGAATCCTCGGATGGGGGCCACTTGCACCCGGCAGTCGCCGCCACCACCGGAAGGGTTGCCGCCCCGAGGAGATTTCTTCCCGGGAGATCCCGCGCGGAGCACTCCACCGCGAGGAACCGGGTTCAGCTGTCGCCGGCCGCCACCAGTCCCAGCGTGACCAGGCCGAGCACGATCCAGGCGAACCACAGCCAGCCGTTGCTTCCCAGGGCCACCGTGTACGCCGTCGTCAGGACCAGCGCACCGAGCGTGACCATCCCCATGGTCTTCGTGGAACCGGACATCGCGCCTCCTCCGGAGCCGACCCGCGGGCCTCGCCCTGCCATGGTCGCCCCACTGGAGGGCGCTGCGCTACCGGCGTGCGCGCCCGGCGTGCGCCACGCGACTCTCACGCCACCCGCACGCCCCCGGCGCGCTACCGGCTGCCGCGCGCCTGGAGCGAGGCCAGGTACGCGTTGTACGCCTCCAGCTCCTTGTCGCCGTCCCGGTCCGCGGCCCGGTCCGAGCGCTTCGCCGCCCGCTGCTCGGAGTGGTACCACTGGTACAGCAGCGCGACCAGCACCACCACGGACGGGATCTCGCTGAACGCCCAGGCGATGCCGCCCGCCGCGTTCTGGTCGGCGAGGGCGTCGATGCCGAGCGACGCCGGCGGGTGCGCGTACGTGCCGACCATCGGCTCCGACGCCATCATCAGCGCGATCCCGAAGAACGCGTGGAACGGCATGCCCGCGAACAGCTCCAGCATCCGCATCACATAGCCGGGCCGGTGCGGACCCGGGTCCACGCCCATGATCGGCCAGAAGAACACCAGGCCGACCGCGAGGAAGTGCACCATCATCGCGATGTGGCCCGTCGTGGAGCCCATCAGGAAGTCGAACAGGGGCGTGAAGTACAGCGCGTACAGGCTCGCGATGAACATCGGGATGGTGAACGCCGGGTGCGTGATCACCCGCATGTACCGGCTGTGCAGCAGCATCAGCAGCAGCTCGCGAGGCCCCTTGGCGCCCCGGCCCGCCACCGGCAGTGCCCGCAGCGCCAGCGTCACCGGCGCGCCGAGCAGCAGCAGGATCGGCGACAGCATGCTGATCACCATGTGCTGGACCATGTGGACGCTGAACATGACCATGCCGTAGTCGTTCAGGCCCGTGCACATCACCAGCGCCACCGTCAGCACGCCGATGGTGAAGAACACCGTGCGGCCCACCGGCCAGGCGTCACCGCGCCGCCGCAGCCGTACGACCCCCCAGCCGTACAGCGCCAGCGCGAGCAGACAGCCCACCAGGAAGAACGTGTCCGGCGAGAACGCGAGCCCCCGCCCCAGCGTGAACGGCGGCAGGTCCATCATCGTGCCGTGTCCGCTGTGATCCATCCGGCGGCTCCTGATTCATGCTGGGTTGTCCGCTTGCCGCACCAGACTAGAACCGCCCCCGGCCGCGTCGGCGACCGGGGGCGGGTTCGGCGCGCCCGCGCGGCGCGCCCGGGGCGACCAGGAAAGCGCAGGCGGCCCTAGAGGACCGTCTCGGCCTCCGTGTACCGGTCCGCGGGGACGGTCTTGAGGGTCTGCGTGGCCTCGGCGAGCGGCACCATGACGATGTCCGTGCCGCGCAGCGCGGTCAGCATGCCGAACTCGCCGCGGTGCGCGGCCTCCACCGCGTGCCAGCCGAACCGGGTCGCGAGGACACGGTCGTACGCGGTCGGGGTGCCGCCGCGCTGGACGTGGCCGAGGATCACCGCGCGGGCCTCCTTGCCGAGCCGCTTCTCCAGCTCCCCGGCGAGCTGCTGGGCCACGCCCGCGAACCGCTCGTGCCCGTAGATGTCCTTGCCGCCCTCGTTGAACGCCATGGTGCCCGCGCGCGGCTTGGCGCCCTCCGCGACCACGACGATCGCGAACTTCTTGCCCGCCGCGAACCGCGCGCCGACCCGGGCGGTCAGCTCGTCGATGTCGAACGGCCGCTCCGGTACGACGATCGCGTGCGCGCCGGCCGCCATGCCGGAGTGCAGCGCGATCCAGCCCGTGTGCCGGCCCATGACCTCCACGATCAGGACGCGCTGGTGCGACTCGGCGGTCGTCTTCAGCCGGTCCAGCGCCTCCGTGGCGACGCCGACGGCCGTGTCGAAACCGAACGTCACATCCGTCGACGCGATGTCGTTGTCGATCGTCTTCGGCACGCCGACTATCGGCAGGCCCGCCTCGGACAGCAGGTTCGCCGCCTTCAGCGTGCCCTCGCCGCCGATCGGGATGATCGCGTCCAGACCCAGCTCGGCGACGTGGCCCCGGGCCCGCTCGACGCCGTCCACCAGGTGCGCGGGCTGCACCCGCGACGAGCCGAGGATCGTGCCGCCCTGGGCGAGGATGCCGCCGACCGAGTCGAGGTCCAGCTTGCGGTAGTCGCACTCCAGGAGGCCCTTCCACCCGTCGTGGAAGCCGATGACCTCGTCACCGTGGTCGACGACGGCGCGGTGCACGACGGAACGGATGACGGCGTTCAGACCGGGGCAGTCGCCTCCGGAGGTGAGCACACCAATGCGCATAGCCCGAAATACCTTTGCAACGTGGGCCGACTCCCGGACCACGTCGTCCGGTCTGGATCACCCGTAACCCTACCGGCGGAGGGGGCCGCCAACGAACCGGACGTCCGGCCTGTGGACACTTCGGAGGAACCGACGAGGAACCGGGCCGAAACGCCCAGACGAGCGGCCGGACACGCGAATGTGCGGCGGGACGCGGGAAGCGCGCCGGGCACGGCGAAGGGGCGGCCGCGGGGTCCGTTCACACGGGCCCCGCGGCCGCCCCTCCCGGCGTGCGCCGTGGCTCAGGCGGGCTGGCTGGCCGCCGCGATCCGCTCGGCGCGCAGCGCCTCGTACCACCGGTCGTCCGTCGGCGGCAGCGCGTTCACGTCGAGGGCCAGCTTCAGCAGCAGGTCCGCGATCTGCGGGTTGCGCGCCATGACCGGGCCGTGCATGTACGTGCCGAAGACCGTCTCGTTGTACGCGCCCTCGGTGCCGTCGCCGGTGCCGTTGCCCTTGCCGAACACGGTCCGGGCGAACGGACGCGCCGTCGGCCCCAGGTGCGTGACGCCCTGGTGGTTCTCGAAGCCCGTCAGCTGCGGCAGGCCGAGGCGCGGGTCGATGTCCGCGAGCACGTCGCCGACGCACCGCTCGCCCTCGCCGCGCGTGGAGATCACGTCGATCAGGCCGAGGCCCGGCTCCCGCTCGCCCAGGTCGTTGATGAACTCGTGGCCGAGGATCTGGTACCCGGCGCAGACCGAGAAGATGATCGCGCCGTTCTCCGCCGCCCGGTTCAGACCGCCGTCCCGGCGCAGCCGCTCGGCGGCCAGCCGCTGCGGCCGGTCCTCGCCGCCGCCGATCAGGTAGATGTCGCCGGAGGTGGGGATCGGCTGGTCGCTGCGCACGTCCACGCGCTGCACGTCCAGGCCGCGCTGGCGGGCGCGGCGCTCGACGACGAGGACGTTGCCCTGGTCTCCGTAGGTGCTGAGCAGGTCGGGGTAGACCCACACCAGACGCAGACTGCTGTCGCTCATGCTCTTTCGTCCTTAGGGGCTCGTGGGTCAGTTGCCGACGCGGCGGCGGACGTCCTGGAACGCGGTGTAGTTGGCGATCAGCTCGATCCGCCCGGGCGGCGCGCTCTGCACGGCCTCGTCGATCGTGTCGCACACGCGGAAGTCCAGGCCCGCGACCTCCAGCCGGACGGCGAGGTCCAGGCGGCGGTCACCGATCACGAAGATCGGGTGCCCGGCGAGACGCGGATAGTCGACGTCCCACAGCCACGACGTGTCCGTGCCGTCCGCGCCGCGCGCGTTGACGGAGAGGATCACCGGCGTCGGCGGCTGGTCGATGAGCGAGAACGTCTCCAGCCAGCCCGCCGGGTTCTTCGCCAGCAGCAGCCGCAGGTCCCGGCCGAGGAACGACACGACGTCGTACCGGCCCGCGACGGCCTGCACCTGGTACATCCGCTCCAGCGCCACCTGCGGCGGCACGCCGAACACGGCGGCGACGGCGGCGGACGTCGTGGCGTTCGCCTTGTTGGCGCGGCCCGGCAGCTGGAGGTGGATCGGCCAGGCGGAGCCGTGCGGGTCCAGCACGTGGTCGCCGCTGAGCGCCCACGTCGGGGCGGGGCGGCGGAAGCCGCACTCGCCGCAGAACCAGTCGTCGCCGGGGCGCTGCATCACACCGCCGCACGCCGGGCACGACCAGGCGTCGTCCTTCCACTCCTGGCCGGCCGCCACCCACACCACGTTGGGGGAGGAGGAGGCGGCCCACACGACGAGCGGGTCGTCCGCGTTGGCGATGACCACGGCCTTCGTACCGGCGAGGCCCTCGCGCCACTTCTCGGCGAGCATCCGGGTCTCGGCGGCGCGGTCCAGCTGGTCGCGGGAGAGGTTGAGCAGCGCGATCGCCTTCGGCTCCGTGTCGCGGGCCACGCCCGCGAGGTACTTCTCGTCGACCTCGATGACGCCGTACTTCGAGTCCGTCCCGCCGGCCAGCGCCGAGGTGATGCCCGCGGGCATGTTCGCGCCGAGCGCGTTCGAGACGACCGGGCCGCTGGCGCGCAGGGCCTCGGCGATGAGCCGGGTCGTGGTGGTCTTGCCGTTGGTCGCCGACACCAGGATCACGTCCAGATGCTGCGCGAGCCGGCCCAGAAGGTCGGGGTCGAGCTTGAGCGCCACCCGGCCGCCGATCACCGATCCGCTGCCGCGCCCCGCCGCGCGAGACACCGCCGCTGCGGCCTTGCCCGCCGTCACGGCCAGCTTGGCGCGCGGCGACAGCGGCTCCGAGTTGCCTGCCATCGTCCTTGTTCCTCCTAGCGTGGGTCGCCTCAGCCTATCGAGATCCGGTCGCGGGCCCGAACCCCGCCACCTGCCGGAAAGCAGGTGGCGGGCCTGAACGTACTCTGAACGCCATGCGAAACCGGCCGATCCCCGGCAGTTCCGGCGCCGTGCGGGCCATGAGCCTGCTCGGCTCGCCCGTGCTGCACGCCCCCTGCGAGACCGTCACCGACTTCGGGCCGTCCCTGGCCCGTCTGGTGGAGGACATGTTCGCCACCATGTACGCGGCGAACGGCGTCGGCCTCGCGGCGAACCAGATCGGGGTGGGCCTGCGCGTCTTCGTCTACGACTGCCCGGACGACGAGGACGTCCGCCACCTCGGGCACGTCGTCAACCCGCGATTGGTGGAGGCCGAAGGAGTGACGGTGCGGGGCCCCGAGGGGTGCCTGTCGCTGCCGGGCCTGGAGGCCGGGACGGAGCGGTACGACCGGGCCGTCGTGGAGGGCGTCGACGTGCGGGGCGAGCCGGTGCGGGTGGAGGGCACGGGCTTCTTCGCCCGCTGCCTCCAGCACGAGTGCGACCACCTGGACGGGATGGTGTACCCCGACCGCCTGAGCGGCTGGCGCCGGGCCCGGGTCCTGCGCGCCGCCCGCCGGGCCCCGTGGGGACGGCGCGGCTGACGGAGCGTGAGGGCGCGCGCCCCCGGAGCCGGTACGAGCGTGGTCGGCCGGGTACGAGCCGGGGCGGCCGGGTACGAGCCCGGTGGTACGGGCCCGGAGCCGTACCGCCTGGCCCAGCCGCCCCGGAGTCGGTACGAGCCGTCCCGTACGGCCCGGAGCCGGTACCGCCCACGGATCGCCGCCTGGCCGGGCGCGAGCAGTGCCCCGCACCGCGGCCTCCCTCCCGGCGCCCGCCCTCAGAAGCGGGGCCCGTCCACGCGGTCGTCGGCCTCGGCGAGGCGGCCCCACAGGAGGTCGGCCAGGGCGGACACCAACGCGGCGCGGCCGCAGGGCCGTTCACCGAGCCACCAGTCACCGGCCGCGTGCATCATGCCGACGATGCCGTGCCCCCACACCCGCGCCATCGCCTCGCCGCCCTCGCCCAGGTCGATGCGCTCGGCGATGACGTCCGCGAGCTCCTCGCCCATGCGGCGCAGCACGGGCGCCGAGTGCCGGCCCACGTCGAACCCCTGCTCCGACGGCTGGCCGGCCTCCTCGGACGGGTGCATCAGGAACCGGTACACCTGCGGGCGCGCCTCGATGGCGGCGAGGTACGTGTCGAGGGTGGCCTCCACGCGCCTGCGCCGGTCGGCGGGGGCGTCGAGCGCGGCGCGCAGGGCGGCGAGCAGGGCGTCGGTGTGCCGTTTGGCGAGTGCCCGGTACAGCCCGCCCTTGTCGCCGAAGTGGCGGTAGAGGATCGGCTTGGTGATCCCGGCCTCGGCGGCGATGGCGTTCATCGACGCCTGCGGTCCGTCGCGCAGGACGACGCGGTCCGCCGCCTCGAGCAGTTCGCGCCGCCGTTGTTCGGCCGATCGCTGCTGCTCGGTCCGGTGTGTGGTGTCCATAGCGTCTCTCCCCGCCCGTCGATGTTCCGTAAGGCAGCCGCAACGTAACACCGTCGCGGCGAACGCTGCCGGTTGACAGCCTCTACTTACCGGTAACAGACTGCGGTTACCGTTAGTAACATGCGCCGCCCGCCGGGAGGGAACCATGGCCGAGTTCACACTCGAGCTGAACGACGACCAGAGGCAGGTCCGTGACTGGCTGCACGGGTTCGCCAAGGACGTGATCCGCCCGGCCGCCGCCGAGTGGGACGAGCGCGAGGAGACCCCCTGGCCGGTCATCCAGGAGGCCGCCAAGGTCGGCATCTACTCCCTGGACTTCTACGCCCAGCAGTTCTTCGACCCGACCGGACTCGGCATCCCCATGGCGATGGAGGAGCTGTTCTGGGGCGACGCGGGCATCGCCCTGTCCATCGTCGGCACCGGCCTGGCGGCGGTGGGCGTCCTCGCCAACGGCACCGAGGAGCAGATCGGCACCTGGATCCCCCAGATGTACGGCACGCCGCAGGACGTGAAGGTCGCCGCGTTCTGCTCGTCCGAGCCCGACGCCGGGTCGGACGTCGCCTCGATGCGGACCCGCGCCGTGTACGACCAGGCGAAGGACGAGTGGGTGCTCAACGGCACCAAGACCTGGGCCACCAACGGCGGCATCGCGAACGTCCACGTCGTCGTGGCCGTCGTCGACCCCGAGCTGGGCTCCAAGGGCCACGCCTCCTTCATCGTCCCGCCGGACACGCCCGGGCTGTCGCAGGGCCAGAAGTTCAAAAAGCACGGCATCCGGGCCTCGCACACGGCGGAGGTCGTCCTGGAGGACGTGCGCGTCCCCGGCTCGTGCCTGCTCGGCGGCAAGGACAAGCTGGACGAACGCCTGGCCCGCGCCCGCGAGAAGGCGAGGAAGGGGACGGAGCGCGTCAAGAACGCCGCGATGGCCACCTTCGAGGCGTCCCGCCCGGCGGTCGGCGCGATGGCGGTCGGCACGGCCCGCGCGGCGCACGAGGTCGCGCTCGACTACGCCACGACGCGCGAGCAGTTCGGCCGCCCGATCATCGACAACCAGGGCGTCGCCTTCCAACTCGCCGACATGCGCACCCAGATCGACGCGGCCCGCCTCCTCGTATGGCGCGCGTCCTGGATGGCCACCACGGGCAAGCCCTTCACGTCGGCGGAGGGCTCCATGTCGAAGCTGTACGCCAGCGAGGTCGCCAAGACTGTCACCGCCCAGGCCATCCAGATCCTCGGCGGCAACGGCTACACCCGCGAGTACCCGGTCGAGCGCATGCACCGCGACGCCGCGATCTACACCATCTTCGAAGGCACCAGCGAGATCCAACGCCTCGTCATAGCCCGCACACTCTCCGGCCTGCCCATCCGCTGACCGCACGCGACCACGCTGCCCCCGGAGCCCGGCAGGGGGTGCCGGGGGACAGCGCCGTACCCGCTCTCAGGGGCAGGTCTCGTTCAGCTTGACCGCCCCGAAGTCGATGGTGGTGTCGTCCGTGACACCGGTGCCCGCCGCCGGGCTCTGCGAGCAGACGGTCCAGTTCCGGTCCAGCACCTGCGCTCGGCCCGCGCCCGTCTCGTCGTGCGAGCTCAGGAGGAACAGGCCCTGCGCCTGGGCGTGGTCCTGGGCGTCCTGGAGCCCCATGCCGGCGAAGTCGGGAACGGTGATCCTCACGGGCTCCGCGGGCGGCTCCGAGGTGGCGGGCTTCGCCGCCTCCGGGGTTTGGGAGGGTGCGGCGGCCGCCGGCTTGGCGTCGGCCCGCGGAGCCGCGGTCACCGTCCGGGTGACGGTGGGCACGGGTGCCGGGCTCGCGCTCGTGCCGGTGCCGGTTTCGCCGCCCGACGCGCCGACACCGACGCCGACGAGGAACAGCAGGGCCGCCGCGGGGACGGCCACGCGTTTGCGCGCCCACTTCGGTCCTGTCGCGGGCGACGCCGCGGGCTGCGGTGCCCACTGCGGCTGAGGCCGCTCCGGTGACGGTGTGTTCATCGAACCCCCTGGGTGTGTCCCGAAGCCCCGAACGTAGCGGCCGGGAACAGCCGAGGGAGGACTTCCTTCCGCTGGTGACGGAATCGTGATGACGGCAGGGGGGCGGTGTGCGGAGCCCCGACCGGCGCCGGGGCGGAGCACCGGGCCGGTCGGGTGCGCCTCACTTCACCGAGCCCGCCATCACCCCCTGGACGAAGTGGCGCTGGAAGGCCAGGAAGACGATGACCGGGACCACCAGGGAGAGGAAGGCGCCGGGGGCCAGGACGTCGATGTTGCTGCCGAACTGGCGGACCTGCGACTGGAGTTCCACCGTCAGGGGCTGGGACGACGAGTCGGCGAACAGCAGGGCCACCAGCATGTCGTTCCACACCCACAGGAACTGGAAGATGGCCAGCGACGCGATGGCCGGGCGGCCCACCGGGAGGACCAGGTGGGTGAAGATCCGCCACTCGCCGCCACCGTCCATCCGCGCGGCCTCCAGCATCTCGCGCGGCATCTCCGCGAAGTAGTTGCGCAGCAGGAAGATCGCGAACGGCAGCCCGTACGCCACATGGAAGAGCACCACGCCCGGGATCGTGCCGAACAGGCCCAGCTGGCCGAAGAGTTTCGCCACCGGCAGCAGGCCCACCTGGACCGGCACCACCAGCAGCGCCACCACCAGCAGGAACAGCCAGTCGCGGCCCGGGAACTCCAGCCACGCGAAGGCGTACCCGGCCAGTGCCGCCAGCACCACCACCAGCGCCGTCGCCGGAACCGAGATCAGCACCGTGTTCCAGAACGCCCGGGTCATCCCCGCGTTGTCCAGCAGCGCCGCGTAGTTGGCCAGCGACAGCTGCCCCGGATCGGCCAGCGCCGTCCACCAGCCGCTCGACGCGCTGTCCTGCGCCGAGCGGAGCGAGGACAGCAGCAGCCCCGCCACCGGCGTGATCCAGATCAGGCCCACCACCAGCAGGAACGCCTGCACCACCCCGTTGCCGAGCCAGCGGCGCAGGCGGCGCTCACGGCGGCGCGGGGAAGGGGACGTCGGCGGGGCGGCCAGGGGCGCCTGCTTCACCGGGACGGGCGGCGCGGTCGCGGTCATGACTGACTCCTGCGGAAACGGCGGACGTTGAAGACCATCGCGGGGATCACCAGCAGCAGGAGCAGGACACCCAGCGCGCTGCCGAGCCCCTGGTCGTTGCCGCCGCCGAACGACACGAGCCACATCTGTGTGGCCAGCACCGTGGCGTCCTCCTGCACCGGGCCGGGCGCGATGATGTAGATCAGGTCGAAGACCTTCATCACATTGATCACCAGCGTGACGAAGACGACCGTCAGCACGGGCGCCAGCAGCGGCACGGTGATCCGCCGGAACACCTGCCACTCGTTCGCCCCGTCGATCCGCGCCGCCTCCAGCGCGTCACGCGGCAGCGCCGACAGACCGGCGCCGATCAGGACCATCGCGAAGCCCGTCCAGATCCACAGGTACGCGCCGATGATCGCCGGGGTGACCAGCGCGGGCCCCAGCCAGGACACGCCCGTGAACGGCTCCGCGAAGTTCGCCGCGGGCAGCCGCACCGTGTACGACCCGTCCGCCTCCAGGCCCTCGAAGCGGAACGCCCCGTCCGCGCCCGTGGTGGTCGTGGCGACCGTACGCCCGCCGCTCACCGCCTCCACGGCCAGCCCCGGCAGGCCCCGTTCCGCCGCGTCCACCTCACCCGGGCGCCCCCCGCCGCCCGGCGTGAAGTCCAGGTACACCACGCCCCGCAACTCGCCGGGGCCCGCCTTCGCCGCGGCCGCATCCGCCGCGGGACGCGCGTCCTTTGGCACCTCGGCGGGCTTGACGCCCACGAGGCCCAGTGGCAGGGCCGTACCGCCGGGGGAGAGCGCCGCCGTCGTCTCGTACGCCCCGCCCTCGGCGTGCCGTACGCCCTCGCCCTCGCGGGCCCGCGCCCCCGGGTACGACGCGCCGTCCTCGAACAGGTCGTGCACGCCCACCACGGCGGCGTTCAGGACGCCCTTGTCGGGGTCCTCCTCGTACGCGAGGCGGAAGATGATGCCCGCCGCGAGGAACGACACCGCCATCGGCAGGAACAGCAGCAGCTTGAACGCCGCCGCCCAGCGGATCTTCTCCACCAGCACGGCGAGGATCAGCCCCAGCGCCGTCAGCAGCGTCGGCGCCACGACCACCCAGATGGTGCTGTTGCGGACGGCCTTCAGGGTGGCCGGGTCCCGGAACATCTCGACGTAGTTGCCGCCGCCGACGAACCGCGTGCCCGACGCGTCGAAGAAGCTCCGCCCGACGGAGAACAGCACGGGGTACACGACCAGCGCGCCGAGCAGCAGCAGCGCGGGCAGGACGAACGCGACGGCGATGACCCGCCGGCGCCGCCCGGCGCGGCGCCGCGCGTCGGCGGCCCCCCGCCGGGCGGTCTCGGTGACTGTGGTCATGGCGCGCTCAGCCCTGGTTCGCGGTGCGGTACGCCTTGGCCGCCGCGGCCTCCAGCTCGGCCGCCGTCCGGGCCGGGTCGGACGGGTCGCGCAGGAAGTCCTGGAGGATCTTCCACTCACCGGCGCCCTTCGTCCCGCCGAACGCCGCCGGGGCCTGGTCCGACATGTCGAACCGCACCGAGTCGCCCGCCTTGATCAGGGACTCGGCGGTGGACCGCAGCGTCGTGTCCCCGTACGCGCCGAGGTCCACGCCCTTGTTGGGGGAGATGAAACCGCCCTCCGCCGCCCACACGGACGCGGCCTCCGCCGTGGTGAGGAACTCCACCAGCGCCATCGCCGCCTTCTGGTTCTTCCCGTCCTTGAGGACGACCGCCGCGTCACCGCCGCTGACGACCGGCGCCTTGCCCCGGCCGACCGCCGGGAACGGGAAGAACGTCGCGTCGTCGCCGATCTTCCGCCCGAACTCGTCCTTCGCGATGCCCGCCACGAAGTCGCCCTCGTAGACCATCCCGGCCTCAGGCTTCGGACCGAAGACCTTCTCGACCGAGCCGGGGAAGTCCGTCGCGAGCGCGCCGTTGCGGCCTCCGGCCAGCAGCTTGTCGTCGGCGAACAGCTTGGACAGCGTCTTCAGCGCCTCGACGACGCTCGGGTCGGTCCACTTGATCTCGTGCTTGGCGAGCTTGTCGTACTTCTCCGGGCCCGCCTGCGACAGGTAGACGTTCTCGAACCAGTCGGTGAGCGTCCAGCCGTCCTCGCCGGCGACCGCGAACGCGGCCGTGCCCGAGTCGGCGACCGCACGCGCGGCGGCGAGCAGCTCGTCGTACGTCTTCGGCGGCTTCACCCCGGCCTGGTCGAGCACGTCGGGGCTGTACCAGACGGTGGACTTGTTCGAGGCCTTGAAGTAGACGCCGTACAGGGTGCCGTCGACGGAGCCGTACCCCTTCCACACCGGCGCGTAGTTGCCGTCCACGGACTTCTCGACGTCCTTCGACAGCGGCGTGAGCCACTTCTTCGCGGCGAACTGCTGGAGCACCCCGACCTGCGGGACCATCACCACGTCCGGCGCGTTGCCGCCCTCGATCTTGCTGCCGACGACCGTGGAGACGTTGTCGCCGGTCGACACGAAGCGGGTCTGCGCGCCGGTCTTGGCCGAGAACGCGTCGAGGACCTTCTGGAAGTTCTTCTGCTCGGCGCCGGACCAGACACCGGCGACCGTCAGGGTCTGCCCGGCCAGTTCCTTGTCCTTGCCGTCGCCGCCGGCCGGGGCCACCGGGCCGCCGCCGCAGGCGGTGGTGCCCAGGGCCAGGGCGGCGGTGAGGGCGGTGGCGCACACGGTGGTGGAGCGTCGTCTCGTCATGTCCGTACCTTTCGCAGGGGTTCGGTTCGGGTGGGAGAAGGCGGTCATGGGGTGGTGATCCACCAGGCCGCGGTGGACCCGGGCAGCGCGCCCGGCGGGCAGGGGCCGCTCGACAGCAGCGGCGTCCCGGTCACGGGGGCGGGCGCCTGGGCCGTACCGAAGTTCACGGCGCACACGAGCCCGTCGCCGCGCTCGAAGGCCAGGACGCCGGGCGGTGCCTCCAGCCAGCGCAGGGTGCCCTCGCCCAGCTGCGGCAGGCCGCGCCGCAGCTGGAGGCCCTCGCGGTACAGGTGCCAGAACGAGCGCGTGTCGGCGAGCGCCCGGTCGGTGGCGTGCTCCGCGAACCAGCCGGGCTGCGGCAGCCACGGCCGCACCTCGGCGCCCGCGCTGAACCCGAACGGCGAGGCGTGCCCCGACCAGGGCAGCGGCACGCGGCAGCCGTCGCGGATCCGGGCCCGGCTGCCGGTGCGGCGGAAGATCGGGTCGGTCAGCACCTCGTCCGGCAGGTCCACCACCTCGGGCAGGCCCAGCTCCTCGCCCTGGTAGATGTACGCGGCGCCCGGCAGTGCCAGCATCAGCAGCGCGGCGGCCCTGGCGCGGGCGGCGCCGAGACCGGTGCCCTCCGTGCCGGACTCGCCGTACCGGGTGACGGTGCGGACCTGGTCGTGGTTGTTGAGCACCCAGGTGACGCTGGAGCCGGTACCGGCGATGTCCCGCAGCGCCTCGTCGATGACCGCCCGGAACGCGGCCGCGTCCCAGGGGGCGCCCAGCAGGTCGAAGAAGAACGCCTGGTGCAGCTCGTCGGGGCGTACGTACAGGGCGTGCTCGCGGGCGGTCGGCACGGACACCTCGCCGACCAGCAGCCGCTCGCGGCCGTCGCGGGCGGTGTACTCCTCGCACACCTTCCGCCAGTGCCGCCACACGTCGTGCACCTCGGGCTGGTTCCAGGCGAGCGGGTTGACCGAGTCGCGGGTACGGGCGTCCGCCTCCGGGTCGGGGGAGTCCGGCAAGTCCGGGTGCTTGAACAGCCCGGCGGCCACGTCGATGCGGAAGCCGTCCACGCCCCGGTCGAGCCAGAACCGCAGCACCTCGTCGAAGTGGGCGGCCACCTCGGGGTTGCGCCAGTTCAGGTCGGGCTGCTCGGGCGTGAACATGTGCAGGTACCACTGGCCGGGGGTGCCGTCCGGTTCGGTGACGCGGCTCCACGCGGGGCCGCCGAACATCGCGTGCCAATTGTTGGGCGGCAGGTCGCCGTCGGGGCCCCGGCCGTCGGCGAAGTGGAACCGGGCGCGGGCCGCGCCGCCCGGACCCGCGGCGAGCGCCTCGCGGAACCACGGGTGCTCGCTGGAGCAGTGGTTCGGGACGATGTCGAGCAGCACCCTGATCCCCAGCCGGTGCGCGTCGGCGACCAGCAGCCCGAACTCGTCCAGGTCCCCGTAGACCGGGTCCACGTCGAGGTAGTCGGCCACGTCGTAGCCGTGGT
Organism: Streptomyces thermolilacinus SPC6; assembly: GCF_000478605.2. Taxonomy (GTDB): domain Bacteria; phylum Actinomycetota; class Actinomycetes; order Streptomycetales; family Streptomycetaceae; genus Streptomyces; species Streptomyces thermolilacinus. The sequence goes on from NZ_ASHX02000001.1 coordinate 5,863,652, forward strand.
CGTGCTGCGGCGAGGGGTAGAAGGGGCTCAGCCAGATGCCGTCGACGCCGAGCTTCTTCAGGTACGGCAGGCCGGAGCGGACGCCGGCGAGGTCGCCGATCCCGTCGCCGGTGCTGTCCAGGAAGCTGCGGACGTACACCTGGTAGATCACCGCGTCACGCCACCAGGGGCGTGTCAGGCGGTGGGAGAGGCCGTCACCGGCCGGGGCTGTGAGCATCACCCGTTGACCTTGTTTCTGCGTGAAGGGTGCGCGCCGCCCCGAGAGAAACGGGGCGGCGGTTCTGCATGCATGTTAGGTAGCGTGCTTAACCTCGTGTCAACGACGAAGTCATAAACACCGGCCAGTTACCCGACTATGTGCGGGTTTGTCCTCGCGAAGAGACGGCTGAGCGCCGGAAGGGATACCTAACAAGTAACTAGAGGGGGGCGGGAGAACGCCGTCAGCGGCGGCGTGCGATCGCGTCCAGCTCCGCCGCGAGCCGCCGCACCGCCGCCGCGGGCTCCTGGCGCTGCGCCAGCGCGTCGTGCATCACGGCCTGCACGGCGAGGCTGACCTGCTCGTACCGCGGGCTCTTGGGGCGCGGCCTGGCCGCCAGCACGCCCTCCCGCAGCGCCGGCAGGTACGGGAACCTGCGCACCAGCGCCGCGTCCCCGTACAGCGCCGCCCGCACCGGCGGCAGCGCGCCCTCCACCAGGACCCGGCGCTGCACCGCGTCGCTCGTCAGGTACGAGATGAGCTCCGCCGCCGTCTCCGCGTGCCGCGCCCGGCTGCTCACCGCCAGGTTCGAGCCGCCCAGCACGCTCGTGCCAGGACCGTCGCGGCCCGGCAGCGGAACCGCACCGAAACGGCCCGCGACCTTCGAACCGGGGCCCGAGGCGCCCGCCCACGCGTACGGCCAGTTCCGCAGGAACAGCAGCCGCCCCTCCTGGAACGCGAGCCGGGACTCCTCCTCCGTGTACGTCAGCGCCTCGCGGGGCACCCAGCCCTCCCGCACGCCCCGCGCCAGGAACTCCACCCCGGACCGCGCGGCCGCCGAGTCCACCGCGACCCGCCCGCCCTCGTCGCCGAGGACCGTGCCGCCCGCCGAGTACACCGCCTCCGTGACGTTGACCGTCAGCCCCTCGTACGGCAGGAACTGGCCCGCGTACCCGCCGACGCCGTGCTTCGGGGCGACCGTCCGCGCCTGCCGCTCCAGCTCCGCCCAGGTGCGCGGCGGGCGCTCGCCCTCCGCGGCCAGCAGGTCGGAGCGGTAGAACAGCATCCCGGCGTTGGTCACGTACGGCACGGCGTACAGCCGCCCCTCGTACGTCGCCGTGTCCACGACCGGCGGCAGGAAGGCGTCCAGCGGGAACCGGTCCCGTGCCAGCGGCGCGATCCACCCCGCCGCCGCGAACTCCGACGTCCACGCCACATCGATGTTGAGCAGGTCGAACCTGCCGTCACCCGACCGCAGGTCGGTGATCATCTGCGCCCGGGTCTCGTCCGCCGAGTCCGGCAGCTCCACCAGCGTGACCCGCTCCGCCGGGCGCGCCCGGTTCCAGTCGTCGAGCAGCGGCCGCAGATAGCCGGTGAGGTCCCCGGCCGTGGCCAGCGTCACCGGCCCCCGCCCGGCGTCCCGCCGCCCGTCCCCGGGCACACCGGACGCCACCGACCCCACCAGCAGCAGGATCACCACGAGGAGGCCCCTACCCGCGGCACTCGTCCACCGCATAGGTTCCTCCCTGGAGCACCCGCCCGGACACCTTCGTCAGGTCAGGGGCATGTATACCTGTTAGGCATTGGGCGATACTAGGGCGCAGAGCACATCGAGCCCGGATCGCGACAGAAGGAGAGCCCACGAGTGCGCATGCAGCTCCTCGCTCTCCTCGCGGACGGGCCCGCGCACGGCTACGAGCTCAAGCAGGACCTTGAGCAGCTCCTGGGCGCCGCGTACCCTCAGCCCAACGTCGGCCAGATCTACGTCACCCTCGGCCGTCTGGAGAAGTCGGGACTCATCGAGGGCGAGGAAGTCGCCCAGTCGAGCCGGCCCAACAAGAAGATCTACCGCCTCACCGCCGCCGGGCGCGACGAACTGCGCGCCTGGTTCGAGGCCACCGCCGACGAGCCACGCGTGCGGGACGAGTTCTTCATGAAGCTCGCCCTCGCCCCGCGGACCGGCCTCGCCGACCAGATCACCCTCATCAACCGACAGCGACGCGAGTACCTCAGGACGATGCGCACCCTCTCCAAGCTGGCCGCCACCGAGAACCGCGACAACCGCACCGCGCACCTGCTCATCGAGGGCGCGATACTCCACCTCCAGGCCGACCTGGACTGGCTGGAGCGCTGCCAGGAGGAACTGGAAGGGCTGGAGGAGCGGCGATGAGCGCCACGCCCGCGGCCCGGTGGCCCTTTTCCGGGGGGAAGGCCACGGGGAAGACCACCAGGAAGCCCACGGGGAAGGCCGGGAAGGCCGGGACGCCCGGGACCCCCGCCGCGACGCCCGCGACCCCCGAGAAGCCCGTGCCGCTCCTGGAGGCCCGCGGCCTGGTCAGGACCCACCACGGGGAAGGCGGCCCCGTCCACGCCGTACGCGGAGTGGACCTCACCGTCCGACGCGGCGAGTTCATCGCCGTCACCGGCCCGTCCGGCGCCGGGAAGTCCACCCTCCTGCACCTCCTCGGCGGCCTCCAGCGCCCCGACGAGGGCACCGTACGTATCGACGGCGAGCCCACCGACGGCTACACCGAGGCCCGCTGGGCCGTGGAGCGCCGCCGCAGCATCGGCATCGTCTTCCAGTTCTTCAACCTCGTCTCCAACCTCACCGTCGCCGACAACGTCGAGCTGCCCGCCCTCCTCGCCGGAGCCTCCGCCCGCACCGCCCGCGCCGAACGCGACAAGCTCCTCACCGAACTCGGCCTCGCCGCCAAGGCCCGCAGCATGCCCGGCGAACTCTCCGGCGGCGAACAGCAGCGCGTCGCCCTCGCCCGCGCCCTGGTCAACCACCCCCGGCTGCTCCTCGCCGACGAACCGGCCGGCAGCCTCGACAGCAAGGGCACCCGCGAAGTCATGCGGCTGCTGTCCCGCTTCCACCAGCGCGGCCAGACCATCGTCCTCGTCACCCACGACGCCCGGCTGGCCAGCGCCGCCGACCGCGTCATCAGCTTCTTCGACGGTCGGATCACCGACGACGTCACCCTCGGCGGCGACGACGACCACGACGACACCCCCGAAGCCGGGCCGCGCACCGCCGGGCCCGCCCGCGTCGTCGAGCTGAGGGACTGACCGCCGTGCGGGCCATGCTGCGCTGGGCGCACGCCGATCTGCGGACGCACCGGGGCGAGGCGCTGTTCCTCGTCTCCGCCACCGCCGGGATCGTCGCCTCGCTCCTCCTCGCCGCCGCCCTCTTCGGGTACGCCACCAACCCCTGGCAGCGGATCTTCACCCAGTCCCACGGCGCCCACGTCTGGCTCCACACCGGCCGGGCCGCCGACCCCGCACGCCTCGTCTCCCTCGACGGCGTCGCCTCTCTCGCCGGACCGTACGACACGGTCGCCACCACCGTCGCCTCGCGCGGCGCCCGCGCCGCCGTCGCACTGCGCGCCGCCGCGCCCGAACCGCCCGCCACCGGCCGCCCCCTGCTCACCGCGGGCCGCTGGCTCGACCCGGCCGTACCCGACGGCGTCGTCCTGGAGTCCGGCCTCGCCGACGCGCTCGTCGCAGGCCCCGGCGACACGCTCGCCCTCCCCGGCGGCACCGGCCGCACCCTCACCGTCCTCGGCGTCGCCGACACCGCCGAACCCCGCTACGAACCCGGCGAACGCCCCGGCACCGTCTGGGCCCCGCCCGCCACCGTCCGCACCACCCCCGGCCTGCCCGGCCGCGTCACCGGACTGCGCCTCACCGACGCCGACGACACCGAGTACGCCGTGCAGCGCGCCGTCACCGCCCTCGGCGCGGGCGCCGTCACCGACATCACCCCCTGGCAGCGGGCCCGCGCCCAAGCCCAGGACGACACCCGGCTCCTCGGGCGGATCCTCGGCCTGTTCGGGCTCGGCGCCCTCGCCGCCGCCGCGCTCGCCGTCTTCGGCGCGATCAGCACCCGCGTGCGGGGCCACCTCCGCGACATCTCCGTCCTCAAGGCCATCGGCTTCACCCCCGGCCAGGTCGTCCGTGTCTTCCTCGCCCAGCACCTCGCGTACGCCGTGCTCGGCGCCGCCCTCGCCACCGCCCTCACCCAGGCCCTCGGCGGCCGCATACCGGGCAGGGTCGGCGACGCCGTCGGTGTGTGGCAGGGCCTGCCCGGGCACACCGCCGCGCTCCTCGGTGTCCCGGCCGCCGTCGTCGTCCTCATCGGCGCCGCCACCGGCCTCGCCGCCTGGCGCGCCGGCCGCGTCCCGCCCGTACCCGCAGGCACATCGGCGGGACCCCGTACCGGCCGCGGACTGTCCCGGCCCGCACTGCGCGCCCTGGCCCTGCCCGGCGTGCCGCCCGCCCTCGTCCTCGGCTGGCACCGCGCGTTCGGCCGCGGCAGGCACGCCCCCGCCACCGTCGCCCGGCTCGCCCTGCCGCTGCTGCTGATCACCGTCGCGCTCAGCGCGTGGACCACCATCGAGCGCTTCGGCTCGCGGCCCGAACAGCTCGGCCTGCCCGCCGCGCTCACCGCCCGCCCCACCGAGGGAGTCGGCGACCGGGAGGCCCGCGCCCTGCTCCAGCGCAGCCCCGACGTGCTCGCCGCCCACCGCGGCCTGGAGGTCGCCGCCCTCGTCCCCGGCCAGACCGGCACCATCGCCCTGCGCGGCCTCGGCACCCGCCAGGACCCCTACCCGTACTCCGTCGCCGAGGGCCGCCCCGCGCGCGGGCCCGACGAGGCGGTCGCCGGTCAGGGCCTGCTCGACCTCCTCGGCGTCCAGGTCGGCGACTGGGTGCGCGTCACCGTCGGAGGCCGCCCCCAGGTGCTGCACCTCGTCGGCCGCAGCATCGAACCGGAGAACGGCGGCCGCACCATCTCCACCTCCCTGGACACCCTGCGCGAGAACGACCCGGACCTGCGGCCCACCGTCTACCACCTGCGGCTGCGCCCCGGCGCCGACCCGCACGCCGTACGCGCCGAACTGCTCCAGGCCGCAGCGGGGCGCCTCGACATCCACGAGGTGTCAGGGCCCGCGGACCGGCTCGCCGCGCTGCGGGGCGTGGTCGCCGGGCTGATCGCCGTCCTCGCCCTGATCGGCCTCACCGAGGTGAGCACCGCCATCGGCGGGGCGGTGCGCGACGGGGAGCGCGACCTGCTCGCCTGGAAGGCCATGGGCCTGTCCGCCCGGCAGGTCACCGCCGTCACGGTGAGCGCGGTCGGCTGCACGGCCCTGGCCGCCGCCGTCGCCGGTACGGCCCTGGGCGTCCCGCTCGCGCACTGGCTGATCGACCACGAGGGCCGTACCAGCGGCATCGGCGCGGGCATCGCGCACGGCCCGTCACCGCTCCACCTGCTGGCCGTCGCCGCCGCGGCGGTGCTCGGCGCCGTCGCGCTGGCGGCAGTGCCCGCGGTTCGGTCCGCCCGCCGCAGACTGGCCGACACGCTCGCCGCGTACGCCTGACCGGGGCGAGCGGGAGGGGAAGGCCGCACAGGCCCGCCCGGTCCGGCCTCGCCGCGTCCGGCTCGCCGCCCGGCCGACCTCGCCTCCCCGGCTGTCCCGGCCGTCCGGGGCCGGTGCGGGCGCTGACCGCGCGACCGGCCCCGGGGCGGAGTGGCCAGGTCAGGCGGGGAGCGCGGCCTCGATCGCCTCCACCAGTTCCCGCGCGTCAGGCTCCGTGCGCGGGCGGAAGCGGGTGACCTCGCCCTGCGGCGAGATCAGGAACTTCTCGAAGTTCCACTGCACGTCACCGGCCTCACCCTGGGCGTCCGCGACCCGGGTCAGCTCGGCGTACAGCGGGTGCCGGCCCGGCCCGTTGACGTCCGTCTTCTCCAGCAGCGGGAACGACACGCCGTACGTCGTCGAGCAGAACGTGCGGATCTCCTCCGCGCTGCCCGGCTCCTGCCCGCCGAACTGGTTGCACGGCACGCCCAGCACGGTCAGGCCGCGCTCGCCGTACTCCTGCTGGAGCTTCTCCAGACCGGCGTACTGCGGGGTCAGCCCGCACCGCGACGCCACGTTCACCACCAGCACGGCCCGGCCCCGGTGGTCGGCCAGGCTCGTCGGCTCACCGGACAGGGTGCGCAGCGGGATGTCGTACAGGCTCATGGGCCCTCCTCGTCGTCATCGGATCAGACGACAGGGTAGACACGTACGCATGAACGACGAGCCACTTCCGGACTGCGCACCCGGCGACACCGCACTCGGCGGCACCGCACCCGACGGGGCCGGGCGCCCGCCCGTGCTGTGCCGGATGTGCGGGCGCCCGCTGACCGGCCGGGCCTCGCGCCGCACCGGCCTGGGCCCCGCCTGCGACGCGAAACTCCACCCGGACCGCCCCGACATCCGCCCCCGCCGCCACGAGGTGGAGCAGGACCGCCTGTTCTAGGCGCCCCCGTAGCGGCCGCGGGGCCACGAGGCTCGGCGGGGGCGAAACCCGGTCAGCGAGCGGGGAGTCTCACCTGCACCGGGCCGCAGCCGATGCGCTCGGCCTCCGCTCTGACGTAGCCGGGCAGCAGGTCCCGGACGATGTCCGCGTCGCTGCGGAACGTGTCGAGGTTCTCCACCGTCATCACCACGGGGCCCGTCTGGCACGTCACCTCGTACACGGCGCGGTTCGGGGCGATCACCCCGCTGCCCCTCGTGCCCGGGACGCGGGCGCCTCCCTTGAGCAGTTCCCGTGAGTACACCTCGGCAACGCCCGGATCGACGACCGTCGACAGCCGCACGTCCGGGTCGCGCCTACCGCCCGCCTCGCAGGTCCGGGCCACCCCGCCCTCGCCGCTCACGCGGTACCGCTCCAGGGGCTCGCGGTAGGCGGTGGGGAGCCGGAGGCCCTTGACCCCGCAGAAGGCGTCCGGTTTCACGTCCTCCCAGTCGGGCAGGGGGGCCAGCTTCCCGGGGGCCTTGTAGGCGCCGGAGCAGCCCAGCTCGCGGATGACGCCGTTGGCCGCCTCCACGGTCACGCGCGCCAGCGCGTCGCGGTCCGGCCCGTCGTAGTCGCTCGGGGAGTCGAAGTCGTGCTCGCCCAGCGCCACATCGACGACGGTGGCGCCTTCCGACAGCCCGGGGCGGCCCACGCAGCTCTGGGGTACGGCGAGCCACGCGCGGGACGCGGAGACCATGCCCGGCAGGCCGTCGCCCAGCGGGACCATGCGGCTCGAGAGGAACTCGGCGGGCCAGCGGCGGTCGTCGGTGCCGTACAGCCCGTCGAGGGCGTGCACCCGCACGATCACCTGCCGACGCGCCCGGTCCCCCTTGAAGCTGGTGATCCGGCACTGCCCGTACGAGAGCGAGGCGGTGCGCGGGTCACGCCGCAGGTCCTGCTCGTCCACCTCCAGCCGGCGGTCGCCGAACAGGGCGGACGTCCCGGCCCCGCTGAGGGAGTCCCAGCAGGGGGCGGGCTTCAGCAGCGGGAGGGTGTCCGTCCGCCAGGCCACCGTCCCGGCGCCGAGCAGCACACCGGCGAGCCCGGCGGCGGTCGCGGCGAGAACGGTGCGGTTGCGCAGGAGGCGGCGCAGCGCGGACGGCCGGTCGGGGGCGGCCGCCGGTGCCCCGTCGGGCGCGGGCGTGTCCGCCGTACCGTCGTGCGCGGCCACGGCGTCGTCCGGGGCGTCGTCGTGCGCTGCCCCGGCCCGGTCCGGTTCGTCCTTCCCGGCCCCGGCCCCGGCCCGGACGGCCGGCTCCTGCCGCGCCTCCGTCGCGCAAGCCTCGGCGCTCTCGGCGCTCGCCCCGAGCGTCTTGTCGTGCTCGCCGGTCGTCATGCCTTGCCCCCTGTTCCGCATCCGATGCGGGTGCCCACGGACGCGACGAAGTTCCTGAAGGACCGTTGGACGACGGCCTGGTCGGCGGTGAGCGAGCTGTCGACGTGCCCGTAGAACACGGTGGCCCGGCCGTCGCAGGTGGCGCGGGTCAGGCCGTGGGCGGTCCCTTCGGGCAGCCCCTCGAACAGCGCGGCCATCCGGGGCGTGCCCGTCATGACGTACTGCACGACCGGCATCTCCGACCCGCCGCGTGACCTGGCCGTGGCCGTGCACGTCTGGAGCCGGGTCGTCACGGCGCCCACCTGTTGCTGGTAGTACGCGTCGGAGCCGAACTCGAAGCTCACGCCCGGTATCCGGCACAGCGGCGTGGCCGCGAGTTCGCTCCGCTCCGCGACGGTGACCAGCGGCGACGTCGTGCGCAGCGGCTGGTCCGGGGAACAACCCGTGTGGCTCATGCCCGTGTTGGCCACGTCGAGCAGCATGCGCGTGACCGCCGAGTACGTGCCGATGCTGAACGGCATGGTGACGCGGCCCAGATGGCCGTCGCCCCAGCCCTCGCCGCGCATCGTCACCACGGACGGCCTGCCGTCCACATCGCACGCCTCCGGCAGCACCAGCATGGCCCGGTCCCCGGCCACCAGACCGTCGAGCCCGTCCGGCAGCGGGGTCATGGAGCCGTCGAGGTACTGCGCCAGCCACGCGTGGCGGTCCTTCGCCGCCGGGACGGGGCCGTATTCGACGACGACCCGCTCGTCGAAGGTCAGCGGCTCGTCCGAGTCGTCGTCCTCGACGGTGGAGGCCACGGCGACCGTGCAGGTTCCCCGCGGGCGGCCGGCGGAGGGCGGCGCGGACTCGGTGCCCGTGCGGGCCGATCCGGACTCCGCCACCGCCTCGCCGCCGAGGAACGACGGGCCGCTGTTCTCCTGCCACGCGCCCCAGCAGTAACTGTCCCGGAACGGCCCGCTGTCCGTGGCGTACAGGCCGATCCCGGTCGCCAGGAGCGCGCCCGCGAGCAAACCGCCGATGACCCGCGGGCGCTTTCGTGTGCCGTCAGCCATGACTTTCCCCCTTGCGCATTCGCGAAGTCAGAGCAAACGGAGTGATCCTAGAGGTCCGTGCTCCGACACCGGAGCGCCGGGGGCGGGGGCGGCCCGATGGTCATGGCGTGGTCCGGGCGGGTTCTCAGCGCAGCCGACGGAACAGGCCCTCCTGGACCACCGAGACGAGCAGCCGGCCCTCCAGGTCGTAGATCCGGCCGCGCGCCAGGCCCCGGCCGCCCGTGGCGATCGGGGACTCCTGGTCGTACAGGAACCACTCGTCGGCGCGGAACGGCCGGTGGAACCACATCGCGTGGTCCAGCGACGCCATGTCGAACCCGCGCGGCCCCCACAGCGGCTCTACCGGGATGCGCACCGCGTCCAGCAGGGTCATGTCGGAGGCGTACGTCAGCGCGCACGTGTGGACCAGCGGGTCGTCGCCCAGCGGGCCCACCGCGCGCATCCACACCGCGCTGCGCGGGTCGGCGTCCTTGATCTCCTCGGCCGTCCAGCGCAGCCGGTCCACGTACCGGATGTCGAACGGCTGGCGGCGCGCCATCCGCTCCAGCGACTCTGGCAGCGCCCCCAGGTGCTCGCGGATCTCGTCCACCACCGGCGGCAGCGTTTCCGGCGCCGGGAAGTCCAGGCGCGGCGGCAGCTGGTGCTCGAACCCGGCCTCCTCCGGCTGGTGGAACGACGCCGTCAGATTGAAGATCGTCTTGCCGCGCTGCACCGCCGTGACCCGCCGCGTCGTGAACGACCGGCCGTCGCGCACCCGCTCCACCTGGTACACGATCGGCACGCCGGGGATGCCCGGCCGCAGGAAGTACGCGTGCAGCGAGTGGACCGGGCGGTCGCCCTCCGTCGTGCGGCCGGCGGCGACCAGGGCCTGCCCGGCGACCTGCCCGCCGAAGACCCGCTGCAACGACTCCTCGGGGCTGCGGCCGCGGAAGATGTTGACCTCGATCTGCTCCAGGTCGAGCAGGTCGACCAGCCTCTCGGCGGGGTTCGTCGTCATGGGCTCTCCGGTTCTTCCTCTCGTTAAGGGCGGGGCGGGAAACGGCGGGCGGCGGTCAGAACGGGCCCACGTCGGTGACGCGGACGACCGCGCGGCCCTCCTCGTCCGACGCGGCGAGGTCCACCTCCGCGCTGATGCCCCAGTCATGGTCGCCGTTCGGGTCGGCGAACGTCTGCCGGACCCGCCACAGGCCGTGCTCCGGGTCCTCCTCGATGGACAGCAGCTTGGGCCCGCGCGCGTCCGGGCCGGTGCCCAGGTCGTCGTACTCGTCCCAGTACTTGTCCATCGCCTCGCCCCACGCGTCGGCGTCCCAGCCGGACTCGCCGTCCAGCTCGCCCAGCTCCTCCACATGGTCCAGCGCGGCCAGCTCCACCCGTCGGAACATCGCGTTCCGTACGAGGACGCGGAAGGCGCGGGCGTTGGCCGTGACCGGCTTGACCTGGTCGGCCTTCTCCTGCGCCTGCTCGGCGGTCTCCACCTCCGGGTTGGCCAGCTGCTCCCACTCGTCCAGCAGGCTGGAGTCCACCTGGCGGACCATCTCGCCCAGCCAGGCGATCAGGTCCTCCAGGTCCTCGGTCTTCAGGTCGTCCGGGATCGTGTGGTCCAGCGCCTTGTACGCGCTCGCCAGGTACCGCAGCACGATGCCCTCGGTGCGGGCCAGCTCGTAGAACGAGGTGAACTCCGTGAAGGACAGCGCCCGTTCGTACATGTCGCGGATCACAGACTTCGGCGACACGGGATGGTCACCGACCCACGGGTGCGACTTCCGGTAGACGTTGTACGCGTGCCACAGCAGCTCCTCCAGCGGCTTCGGGTACGACACCTCCTGGAGCCGCTCCATCCGCTCCTCGTACTCGACGCCGTCCGACTTCATCTCGGCGACCGCCTCGCCGCGCGCCTTGTTCTGCTGCGCGGCGAGGATCTGCCGCGGGTCGTCCAGCGTCGATTCCACCACCGACACCATGTCCAGCGCGTACGACGGCGACTCCGGGTCCAGCAGCTCGAACGCGGCCAGCGCGAACGTGGACAGCGGCTGGTTCAGCGCGAAGTCCTGCTGGAGGTCCACGGTCAGCCGGATCGTGCGGCCCTCCGCGTCCGGCCGGTCCAGCTGCTCGACGACCCCGCCGTCCAGCAGCGACCGGTAGATCGCGATGGCGCGGCGGATGTGCCGCAGCTGGTTCTTGCGCGGCTCGTGGTTGTCCTCCAGCAGGCGGCGCATCGCCTCGAACGCGTTGCCCGGCCGGGCGATCACGGACAGCAGCATCGTGTGCGTGACACGGAAACGGGAGGTCAGCGGCTCCGGCTCGGACGCGATCAGCTTCTCGTAGGTGTTCTCCGTCCAGTTGACGAAGCCCTCGGGAGCCTTCTTGCGGACGACCTTGCGGCGCTTCTTCGGGTCGTCGCCCGCCTTCGCCAGCGCCTTCTCGTTCTCGATGACGTGCTCGGGCGCCTGCGCGACGACGAACCCGGCCGTGTCGAACCCGGCCCGCCCGGCGCGCCCGGCGATCTGGTGGAACTCCCGGGCGCGCAGCGTGCGCACCCGGTTCCCGTCGTACTTCGTCAGGGCGGTGAACAGCACCGTGCGGATGGGGACGTTGACGCCGACGCCGAGCGTGTCCGTACCGCAGATCACCTTCAGCAGACCGGCCTGGGCGAGCTTCTCCACCAGCCGCCGGTACTTCGGCAGCATGCCCGCGTGGTGCACGCCGATGCCGTGCCGCACGTACCGCGACAGGTTGCGGCCGAACGTGGTGGTGAACCGGAAGTTGCCGATCAGCTCGGCGATCTTGTCCTTCTCCTCGCGCGAGCACATGTTGATGCTCATCAGCGACTGCGCCCGCTCGACGGCGGCGGCCTGCGTGAAGTGGACGATGTAGACCGGCGCCTGCTTGGTGTCCAGCAGCTCGGTCAGCGTCTCCGTGATCGGCGTCGTCCGGTACTCGTACGACAGCGGCACCGGGCGCGTCGCGGAGCGGACCACGGCGGTGGGGCGGCCCGTGCGGCGCGTCAGGTCCTTCTCGAACATCGACACGTCGCCGAGCGTCGCCGACATCAGCACGAACTGCGCCTGCGGCAGTTCGAGGATCGGGATCTGCCAGGCCCAGCCCCGGTCCGGCTCCGCGTAGAAGTGGAACTCGTCCATGACGACCTGGCCGATGTCGGCGTCCTTGCCGTCGCGCAGCGCGATCGACGCCAGCACCTCGGCCGTGCAGCAGATCACCGGCGCGTCGGCGTTCACCGACGCGTCGCCGGTCAGCATGCCGACGTTCTCCGTGCCGAACAGCTTGCACAGGTCGAAGAACTTCTCCGACACGAGCGCCTTGATCGGCGCCGTGTAGAACGTCACCTGGTCATTCGCCAGCGCCGTGAAGTGCGCACCCGCCGCGACCAGGCTCTTTCCCGAGCCGGTGGGGGTGGAGAGGATCACGTTGGCGCCGGACACCACCTCGATCAGCGCCTCCTCCTGGGCCGGGTACAGCGAGATGCCCCGGGCTGACGCCCATGACGAGAAGGCCTCGAAGAGGGCATCGGGATCGGCGGTCTGCGGCAGCTGATCGATAAGGGTCACGCCTCCATCTTGCCTGGCTTCGCCCGGGAAGCGGGAACCGGCCACCGCCCCGAAGATCACGAGCGGTACCCTGTCCCGTCAACTCGGGTACACGAAAAGCGGACTGGGGCGGGGCACGCACATGATGGGACCGGCGCACTCACTCTCCGGGGCGGCAGCCTGGCTGGGGGTGGGCGCCGCGGCAACCGCCGCCGGACATCCCATGCCGTGGCCGGTTCTCGTCGTCGGCGCGCTCATCTGCGCCGGAGCGGCGCTCGCCCCGGACCTCGACCACAAGTCGGCGACGATCTCCCGTGCCTTCGGGCCGCTGTCCCGCTGGCTGTGCGAGGTCGTCGACAAGCTGTCGTACGCCGTCTACAAGGCGACCCGCACGCGCACGGACCCGCGCCGCAGCGGCGGCCACCGCACGCTGACCCACACCGCGCTCTGGGCGGTCGCCATCGGTGTCGGCGGTTCCGTCATCGCGGTCACCGGCGGCCGCTGGGCCGTCCTCGGCATCCTCTTCGTCCACCTGGTCCTCGCCGTCGAGGGCCTGCTGTGGCGGGCCGCCCGCGTCTCCAGCGACGTCCTCGTGTGGCTGCTCGGCGCGAGCTGCGCCTGGATCCTCGCCGGGGTGCTGGACCATCCCGGCAACGGCGCGAACTGGCTGTTCGACGCGCCCGGGCAGGAGTACATGTGGCTGGGACTGCCGATCGTGCTGGGCGCGCTGGTGCACGACATCGGCGACGCGCTGACCGTGTCGGGCTGCCCCATCCTGTGGCCGCTGCCGATCAAGAAGAAGCGCTGGTACCCGATCGGCCCGCCGAAGGCGCTGCGCTTCAAGGCGGGCAGCTGGGTCGAGGTCCGCGTGCTGATGCCTGTCTTCATGGTGCTCGGCGGCTTCGGCGGAGTGGTCGCGCTGAACGTCATCTGAGACAGGCGTGCGGGGCGGGCTGTGCGGTCCGCGGAGCTGCCCACGGCGCGGGGCGGTCCTCGGCTGTCCCCGTGCCGAGGTCCGGCCCGCCGGGCTTTCCGCGGTGAGGCGGGGCGCTCCGCGGGGCCTTCCCCGGCCGGGGGCGGTCGGCGGGGCCTTCCCCGTCCGGGGGCCGGTCCGCCGGGCCGTCCCTGGCCCTGGGGCGGTCGGCGGGGCCTTCCCCGTCCGGGGGCCGGTCCGCCGGGCCGTCCCTGGCCCTGGGGCGGTCGGCGGGGCCTTCCCGCCCTGGTGCGGTTCGCCGGACTTCCTGTGGCATTCGGCCCGGTCTGCCGCGTTTCCTCCGTCGGGGCGCGTACAGAACCAGCCGATGTACGTCCCGCCTCTGGCGCCCACGTCCGGCCCCGCGCTTCACTCCCTCCCCATGGGACAACGAACGATCATGAGCATGATCACCGGTCTGGTGCTCGCCGCCGGTGTTCTCGCGGGAGGGCCGGCCGCCGCCATCGCGGCCGAGCGGCCCGCGGTGCCCGCCGAGTTCGGCTCCGACTGGCACGACCCGGTGAGCGCCGCGCCGCCCGTGCCCCGGCCGGAGGGAGTGCGCTCCTGCGAGGTGACGGTCGCCCGCGCCCAGTTCCGCGACTTCACCCCGTACCGCGGCTCCTACACGCCGCCCGAGGGCTGCGGCAGCCGGTGGAGCGCCGTGGTGCTGCGCCTCGACGGCAACGTCAAGGGACGCCAGTACGACCGGCTCGGCCACCTCTCCATCGGCGGCGTCGAGGTATTCCGCACCTCCACCCCACAGCCCTCGCCCGAGGGCATCACGTGGTCGGTGGAGAAGGACGTCACCCGCTACAGCGACACGCTGAGCCGCCCGCAGCCCGTCGAGATGCTCATCGGCAACGTCGTCAACGACACGTACACGGGCGTAATCGACGTCACCGTCACCCTCACCTTCTACGCGACCCGCGCCCCGGACGGCCCCGCTCCCGACCCGGCCACCACCCCCGAGCGCGTCCTGCCGCTCGGCGCGGACGGCACCGTCACCACCCCGCGCAACACCGAGCGCCTCCTCGCCGAGGTCTACGCCACCGGCTCCGGCGGCGGCTGCGAGGAGTACTGGTACATGAGCGTCCCGACCGGGGCGCCCTACTCCTGCACCGCCGCCGACGGCCCTCACCGCGAGGTCCGCATCACCGTGGACGGGCGGCTCGCCGGGATCGCCGCGCCCTTCCCGACGGTCTGGACGGGCGGCTGGTCCAACCCGTTCCTCTGGTACGTGATCCCCGGGCCCCGCGCCCTCGACGTCAAGCCCGTCGTCTACGACCTGACGCCCTTCGCCGGACTCCTCAACGACGGCCGCCCGCACCGCGTCGAGGTCTCCGTCGCGGGCGCCCCGGCCGGACAGCAGGGCTGGAGCACCCCCACCAACCTGCTGCTGTGGCAGGACGAGGGCCGCGACGTCGTGACCGGCGCCCTCACCCGCCACGAGGACGGCGGCCTCGCCAACAGCTCCGTCCACACCCCGGGCGCCCCTCACCGCCTCGACACGACGGCCGCGCACCGGCTGACCGTCGCCGGGTACCTCGACACGTCCCACGGCCGGGTGACCACCAGCGTCACCCGCTCCGTCGGCCACACCTCCGTCCACCGCTGGGGCGCCGACGAGAACCCCGACGCCCTCGACGCCACCTGGACCGACCACGAGACGGTCACCACCGGCGCCACCACCACCCGCACCCGGCGCACGTACACGATGGACGGCGAGACCACCCTCGGCGCGGGCGACCGGCTGCGCACGGTGCTGAGCCTCGCCGACCGAGCCCGCACCGACGTGGAGCGCGACGGCCGGCGCCTGACCTTCTCGCGCCTCGACAACACGTACACGGGCGACGCCACGTTCACCCTCGGCGTCCCGCGCGACCAGCGCCGCGCGGTGGGCACCTCGATGGAGCGGTACCGGCTCCACGACTCCGCCGGATGCCACGACCGCACGCTCCGCACGGCCCAGGGCGCCCTGACGGAGGACCGCGCCCGCTGCTGACGAGCCCCTTTCCGGCTCCCGCGCGGCCTCCGGAGCCCGCGCCCGCGCCCCGGCCCGCGCGGCCTGCTGAGCCGCCCGGGGCCCAACCGCCCGGGCAGGCTCCGAGCCGGGTGCAGGGCTCCGGCCGCCCGGAGTCCGGGGCACGGCGGGCCGCCGTCGTCGTCACGCGCGGCGGCCCGCCGTCCCCCGTGCCGGTCCGTTACGCCTCCGCCGGGCGCTCCGAGCCCACCCCCGGCCGGGGTGCGGCCCTCGTGCCCGGCCGGGGGTGGCCCGCATGCCCGCCGCTCCCGCGGCCTTCGCGCCACCGGCCTCATGGGCGCGTGGCCCGCTCCAGTTCCAGGAGCACCGACCGGTACGGGCGGCCCGTCGCGTGCTGCATCCCGATCTCGCACGTCCGGTTGGCCGACAGATACGCGTCGAAGGCCCGCGTCCGCACCTCGGCCGCCTCCCGCGCCGTCGCCGCCTCGGTCAGCTCCCGGTGCAGCAGCCCCCGGTCACCGGCGAACGCGCAGCAGCCCGCGTCGGCGGGGACGACCACCTCGTCCGCGCACACGGCGGCGAGCGCGGCCAGCCGGTCACCGACGCCCATCGCCGCCGCCGAGCACGTGGGATGGACGACGGCGGAGCCCACCGTCCGCCGCACGGTCAGCCCCGGCAGCAGCCGGTCCGCCGCCCACACGACCGCGTCGTGCACGGTGAGTTCGCCGTGCAGCTCCCGCGTCCGCCCGTCCAGGTACGGCACGAGCTCGCGGCCGAGCCCGAGAGCGCACGACGAGGCGTCCACGACCAGCGGCAGCAGCCCGCCGCCGGTCCACCCCCAGGCGGCCTCGACGACCCGCCGGGCCATCACCGTGGCGCCCTCCTCGTACCCCTTGGACGCCCAGGCCGTCGCGCAGCACAGGCCGCGCACGTCACCGGGAATCCACACCGGCAGCCCCGCGCGCGCGGAGAGGGCCACGACCGCCCCCGGCAGCGAGGGGCCGTCCGGGTGCCTGTCCGGCCCGCCGAACACGCGGTTGACGCAGGCCGGGAAGTACACGGCCGCCGCCCCCGCCCGGTCGGTCCGGGGCAGCTCGACGGGCGCCGCGTCCGGCAGCCCGGGCAGCCACTCCGGTACGAGATCGGGGCGTACGGCCCTGCGCAGGGCGCCCGTCACGGCCCGCGGCAGCCGGTCGCCCGCGACCCGTCCCGACCGGTACGCGGCGGCCACCGCCCGCCGGGCCGCGCCCTCCACCACCGCGAAGTTCCGCGCGGCCGCCGCCGCGGCCCGCTCCTCGCGCGCGGAGTGCCGCAGATGGCGCAGCCGTTTCATCAGCGCGCCCGTGTCGATGCCGACCGGGCAGGCCGCCGCGCAGGAGCCGTCGGCGGCGCACGTGTCCACCGCGTCGTACCCGTACTCCGCCACCAGCGCGTCCTCCACGGGCGAGCCATGGGCCTGGCGGACCATCTCCCGGCGCAGCGTGATCCGCTGACGGGGCGTCGTCGTCAGGTCCCGGCTGGGACAGACCGGCTCGCAGAACCCGCACTCGATGCACGCGTCCACCAGCGGCTCCACCGCGGGGACGGACTTCAGGCCCCGCAGATGGCCGCTCGGGTCCCGGTCGAGGACGATCCTCGGGGCGAGCACCCCGTACGGGTCGATGGCCTGCTTCGTCCGCCACATCAGCTCCGTGGCGCGCGGCCCCCACTCCAGCTCCAGGAACGGCGCGATGTTCCGCCCCGTCGCGTGCTCCGCCTTCAGCGAGCCGTCGAACCGCTCGACGGTCATCCGGCAGAAGGCCTCCATGAACGCCGCGTACCGCTCCACGTCCGCCGGGGAGCCCGGGTCGAACGCCAGCAGGAAGTGCAGGTTCCCGTGGGCGGCGTGCCCGGCGACCGCCGTGGTGAAGCCGTGCTCCGCCTGGAGTCCCAGCAGGGCCGCGCACGCCTCGGCGAGCCGCGCGGGCGGCACCGCGAAGTCCTCGGTGATCAGCGTCGTACCGGGCGGGCGGGAACCGCCGACGGCCGTGACGAACGCCTTGCGGGCCTTCCAGTACCCGGCGATCGTGCCGGCCCGGCGGGTGAACGTGTTGGTCACCGACTCCACCGGCGCGACCAGCTCCAGCGTGTCCAGCACCTCCACCGCCGCCCACTCCTGCGCGTCCAGCGCCGCCGCGTCCGGGGCGCGGAACTCGACCAGCAGCGCCGCGCAGTCACGCGGCAGGTCCGCCCAGTCGGCGGGCACCCCGGGCACGCTGACGGAGGCGCGCAGCGTGTTGCCGTCCATCAGCTCCACGGCGAGCGCCCCCGCAGCGGTGAACCGGGGCACCGCCGCCGCGGCCGCCGGCAGCGACGGGAAGAACAGCAGCGCCGTCGACACCTTCCGGTCCAGCGGCAGCGTGTCGAGGACGACCTCCGCGATGAACCCGAACGTGCCCTGCGAGCCGACCATCAGCCCCCGCAGGATCTCCACCGGAGTCGCCCCGTCCAGGAACGCGTCCAGCCGGTAGCCGTTGGTGTTCTTGATCCGGTACTTCGCGCGGATCCGGGCCGTCAGCTCCGCGTCCGCCTCGATCCGCGCCTTCAGGTCCAGCAGCGCCTCGCACAGCTTGGGCTCCGCGCGCGCCAGCACCTCGTCGGCGGCCGGGTCGCCCGTGTCCACGACCGTGCCGCTCGGCAGGACGACGGTCAGCGACGCCACCGTCCGGTACGCGTTGCGCGTGGTCCCGGCGGTCATGCCCGAGGCGTTGTTGGCGACGACCCCGCCGACCGTGCAGGCCGCCGCGCTCGCCGGGTCGGGGCCGAGGACCCGGCCGTACGGCGCGAGCGCGGCGTTCACCCGGGCGACCGTCGTGCCGGGCCGTACGCGCACCCGGGCGCCGCCGTCGAGCACCTCGACGCCCTCCCAGTGCCGCCGCACGTCCACCAGGATGTCCTCGCCCTGCGCCTGCCCGTTCAGGCTCGTCCCGGCGGCGCGGAAGACCAGCTCGCGGCCCCTGCCGTGCGCGTACGACAGGATCGCCGACACGTCGTCCAGGTCCTCGGGCACCAGCACCACCCGCGGCACGAACCGGTACGGACTGGCGTCGGAGGCGTACCGCACCAGGTCGGAGACGCGCGCCAGCACCTTGTCCGGGCCGAGGATGGCGGCCAGCTCCTCGCGGAGCCGCGAGGACGCGCCGTGCGCCAGCAGGTCGGGCAGCCGGTCGGGGCGGGGGGTCCGGGCAGGGTCGCCCGGGCGCAGGGGGTCCGGCTTCGGCTCCAGCAGCGGCATGTCACGTCCCCTCGACGGTGCACGCGGGGCGCACGGCGGCTCAGCAGCGCCGCTCCGGCACTCCGTCTACCAGAGCGGACAGCAGCCCGCCGAGCACGTCGCGCTGCTCGGCGGTCAACGGGGCCAGGATGTCCTCTGCGGCGGCCCGGCGCGCGCTCCTCAGCTGCCTCAGCGTGGCGCGGCCCTCGTCCGTGAGCTCGATCCGGATCACGCGGCGGTTGGCCGGGTCCGGGACGCGGCGCACCCGGCCGCTCGCCTCCAGCCCGTCCACCAGGCTGGTCACCGCGCGGGGGACCACCTCCAGCCGCTCGGCGAGGTCCGCCATGCGGGGAGGGCTCTCGTAGTGCGCGACCGTGCGCAGGAGGCGGGACTGCGCGGGCGTGATGCTGACCTCCGCGGCCTCCAGCTGCCGCTTCTGGCTGCGGTGGAGTCGGCGGGTCAGCCGCAGCAGCTGCTCGGCGAGCAGGCCGTCGGCGTCGGGTGCGTTCATAATCAGGACAGTATCAGGACCCCGCTCATTGTGTACATAGGTAACTAAGAGCTATGCTCTGCGTCGCAGGGCCGCGTCCCCTCCGGCGGGGGCGCGACCGACCGACCGGCCGGAAGGAGCCCATGCGTATCCACGCCGAGTCCACCTGGACCCCGCCACCCCCCGATCCGGACCAGCCCCCGGCGGAGATCCGGCGCATCCTGCGCCTCTTCCGCCCCTACCGCGGCCGGCTCGCCTTCGTCGGCCTGCTCGTCGGCGCCTCCTCCCTCGTGGGGGTCGCCTCGCCGTTCCTGCTGCGCGAGATCCTCGACACGGCCATCCCGCAGGGGCGTACGGGGCTGCTCAGCCTGCTCGCGCTCGGCATGATCCTCACCGCGGTGGTGACCAGCGTCTTCGGCGTCCTCCAGACGCTGATCTCCACCACGGTCGGGCAGCGGGTCATGCACGACCTGCGCACGGCGGTCTACGGCCGCCTCCAGCGGATGCCTCTCGCCTTCTTCACCCGTACGCGCACGGGCGAGGTGCAGTCGCGCATCGCCAACGACATCGGCGGCATGCAGGCCACGGTCACGTCCACGGCCACGTCCCTCGTCTCCAACGTGACGGCGGTCGTCGCGACGATCGTGGCGATGCTCGCGCTCGACTGGCGGCTCACGGTCGTCTCGCTCCTGCTGCTCCCCGTGTTCGTGTGGATCAGCCGCCGGGTCGGCAGGGAGCGCAAGGCGATCACCACCCAGCGGCAGAAGCAGATGGCCGTCATGGCCGCGACGGTCACCGAGTCCCTGTCCGTCAGCGGCATCCTGCTGGGCCGCACGATGGGCCGCGCCGACTCGCTGACCCGCTCCTTCGCCGACGAGTCCGAGCGCCTGGTCGGTCTGGAGGTCCGCGCCTCCATGGCCGGCCGGTGGCGGATGGCGTCCGTCACCATCGTCATGGCCGCCATGCCCGCGCTGCTCTACTGGGCGGCCGGGCTCGCGCTCCAGGCGGGCGGGCCGACCATCTCCATCGGCACGCTCGTCGCCTTCGTGTCCCTCCAGCAGGGCCTGTTCCGCCCCGCCGTCAGCCTGCTCTCCACGGGCGTGCAGATCCAGACCTCGCTCGCCCTGTTCCAGCGGATCTTCGAATACCTCGACCTGCCCGTGGACATCACCGAGCCCGAGCGCCCCGTGCGCCTGGAGAAGATCCGCGGCGAGGTGCGCTTCGAGGACGTCGCCTTCCACTACGACAAGGACGACACGAGGAGCGGCCCCACGCTCGACGGCATCGACATCGTCGTCCCCGCGGGCAGCCGCCTCGCCGTCGTCGGCGCCACCGGCTCCGGCAAGTCCACCCTCAGCTATCTTGTGCCCCGTCTGTACGACGTGACCGGCGGCCGGGTCACGCTGGACGGCGTCGATGTGCGCGACCTCGACTTCGACAGCCTCGCCCGCGCGGTGGGCGTCGTCTCGCAGGAGACGTACCTGTTCCACGCGTCCGTCGCCGACAACCTCCGCTTCGCCCGGCCCGACGCGACCGACGCCGAGATCGAGGCCGCCGCGAAGGCCGCCCAGATCCACGACCACATCGCCTCGCTGCCCGACGGGTACGACACGCTGGTCGGCGAGCGCGGGTACCGGTTCTCCGGCGGCGAGAAGCAGCGCCTCGCCATCGCCCGGACCATCCTGCGCGACCCGCCCGTGCTCATCCTGGACGAGGCGACCAGCGCCCTCGACACCCGGACCGAGTTCGCCGTCCAGCAGGCGATGGACGCCCTGTCGGCGGGCCGCACCACCATCACCATCGCCCACCGGCTCTCCACCGTCCGCGACGCCGACCAGATCGTGGTCCTGGACGGCGGCCGCATCGTCGAGCGCGGCACCCACGCCGAACTGCTCGCCCGTGGCGAGCGGTACGCGGCGCTGGTCCACGGCGACGCGGAGATGGACGACGCCCCACGACGGGGCGCGGTGGGCGCGGACGCGGAAGCGCCGCCGCTCCCGTGGGACGGGAGTGCGGCGGCGCCCGACGGAGCGAGCGTCAGAAAAGCCCGCTCACAAGGTCGATGACACCGGTGAGCAGCTTGGTGATGAGGTCCATCGGGGGTTCTCCTTGCGACTGGTTCATGTGGGGGATCACGCGGTCGCGGACTGCAGCCCGTCACTTGCGCACCGTAAGCATCACGCGCCACGGCGGATCGGGACAGCGGAATGCCGGTACGGCCACACGTTCCGGCGAACATTCAATCCATCGTTCGCCCGTTCAGCCTCATCCGTCACACATGCCGACATATCCCATATGCGGAATTTAAGAGGATCTTCGGGTTAGCGTGCCCGCATGAGGCTCGTGACCCTGAAGGCGCCCCGTCACAGGCACCGGAAACGCGGCAGACCCCGGCTGACCCGCCGGGGGCGGGTCGTGCTGATCACCGGCGTGCTCGCCGTCGTCACCGCGGGCGCACTGGTGCCGCTGCTCCTCATCCGCGACCCGGCTCCGCCGCCCAGGCCGCCGGAGAAGACCCGCACTCTGCTCATCCCGGAGGGCTGGCGCGCCGGCCAGGTGTACGACGCCGTGGACAAGGCCCTCCACGTACCGCCCGGCACCACCCGCGCCGAAGCCGGTTCGGCCCGGCTCGGCCTGCCGGCCGCCGCCAAGGGCAACCCCGAGGGCTTCCTGTTCCCGGCGACGTATCCGATCGACTCGAAGACCACGCCGGGTGGCCTGCTGCGGTACATGGTGACGACGGCGGGGGAGCGGTTCGGGACGCCGAAGGTCGCACAGGGCTCCCGGCGCAGCAGCCTCAGCCTCTACGAGACGGTCACCGTCGCCAGCATCGTGCAGGCCGAGGCCGACACGGAGGACGACATGGGGAAGGTCGCCCGCGTCATCCACAACCGCCTGGCCCGCGGCATGCCCCTCCAGATGGACTCGACGCTCAACTACGCCCTGGACCGCTCCACCCTGGACACCTCGCACGCCGACACCCGCATCGAGAGCCCGTACAACACCTACACGACGGCCGGACTGCCCCCGACCCCCATCGGCAACCCGGGCGAACAGGCCGTCCACGCCACCATCGCCCCACCACCCGGCGACTGGCTGTACTTCGTCACGGTGGATCCCGGCGACACCCGCTTCACCGCCGACTACGACGAGCACCTGGCAAACGTGGCGGAGTTCAACCACAACCGCCGCACGGCGACTTCGTAGAGCCCTCCAGGCCCAGTGCCCGACGCCTGCGACCTCGCACAGGGCCGGGGCTTCGATCCGCCGCAGCCGTCACAACGACCCGCTCATCACCCGGCCCCCGCCCGTCACGCCACGGCCCTGCAACAGCCTCCGCACGTCGCGGACGGCGGCGCGTCCGGCGCGGTTGGCGCCGATCGTCGAGGCGGAGGGCCCGTAGCCCACGAGGTGCACCCGCTCGTCCCGTACGGCGCGGGTGCCGTCCACCCGTATGCCGCCGCCCGGCTCGCGCAGCCGCAGCGGCGCCAGGTGGTCGATGGCGGCCCGGAAACCGGTCGCCCAGAGGATCACGTCCGCGTCCACGGCCCGCGCCTCACCGTCATCCGAGGCGTCCCAGGCCACACCAGTCGGGGTGATCCGGTCGAACATCGGCCGCCGGTCCAGGACGCCGCGCGCCCGCGCCCGACGGATCGCGTCGTTCAGCGGCAGCCCCGTCACGCTCACCACGCTGCGCGGCGGCAGGCCCTGCCGTACCCGCTCCTCGACGAGCGCGACCGCCGCCCGCCCCTCGGCCTCCCCGAAGCTCCCCTCGCGGAACACCGGCTCGCTGCGCGTCACCCAGGTCGTCCCGGCCGCCACGTCGGCGATCTCCAGCAGGTGCTGCGTACCGGACGCCCCGCCGCCGACCACGACGACCCGCAGCCCGGCGAACGCCTCCGGCCCCGGATAGTCCGCCGTGTGGAGCTGCCGCCCGCGGAACGTCTCCTGCCCCGGGTAGCGCGGCCAGAACGGCCGGTCCCAGGTGCCCGTCGCGTTGATCAGCGCCCGCGCCGCGTAGACGCCCTCGGAGGTCTCGACGCGCAGCCGCCCGCCGTCGCCCTCCCGCACCGCGGTCACATGGACGGGCCGGTGCACCCGCAGGCCGAAGGCCTCCTCGTACCGGGCGAAGTACCCGCCGATCACCTCGGAGGACGGCTGGCCCGCGTCCGCCCCGGTCAGCTCCATGCCGGGCAGCGCGTGCATCCCGTGGACCTTGCCGTACGTCAGCGAGGGCCACCGGAACTGCCAGGCCCCGCCCGGCTCCGGCGCGTGGTCCAGCACCACGAAGTCCCGGTCGGGCACGTATCCGGTGCGCCGCAGGTGGTACGCGGCGGACAGCCCGGCCTGCCCGGCCCCTACGACGACCACGTCGATGTCGTTCACGTTTCCACCAACCGTCACGGGGCGAAGGATCTTCCCGCCGCCCCGAACGGGCACCATGGAGGCATGAGCGACGCATTCACGACCCGCACGCTGGACATCACCACCGGACGCCGCGAAACGGTCCACGACCTCACGGACGCGTGCGCGGCCTTCCTCGACGAGGTGGCGGCCGGCCGCGACGGCCTGCTGAACGTCTTCACTCCGCACGCCACAGCCGGCGTCGCCCTCATCGAGACCGGCTCCGGCAGCGACGACGACCTGCTGGCCGCCCTGCACACCCTCCTGCCCGCCGACGACCGCTGGCAGCACCGCCACGGCTCCCAGGGCCACGGCCGCGACCACGTCCTCCCCGCCCTGGTCCCGCCCCACGCCACCCTCCCGGTCGTCAACGGCCGCCTCGCCCTCGGCACCTGGCAGTCGGTCTGCCTGGTCGACACCAACAAGGACAACCCGGAGCGGAAGGTGCGGTTGTCGTTCCTCGGGTAGGGCCGCGTCCGCCGCCACCGTAGGAGTGATGACCGGCCGCAGGAAGTGAGAGAGCCCGAGCTCTGGGCAGGGCTCGGAGAGCAGTCCTGCGCGGCGATGTACGCCCGGGTAGGATGCCACCCGCGACGAACTCGGTGACAGGCTCGTGGTGCCGGGCGGGCACGACGGCCACGGGGGAGTGTTCCTGTCTCCCGAAGCCGATCTTCGCTGCCGATCTTCGCTGCCGACCTTCAGTGGCGCAGCCGGTTCGCCCCCGGGCCGCCGGCGACCTCGCCTCGCGATGGTCCCGCCAGCGGCCATCCCGCTTCGGCGTCCGGTCCGGGAGAAAGGCTCGATCCGAGCCCACTGCGCATCGGTCAACGGCACATCCGGACCAACGACCGACTGATCCGAACGAGACCGCCCGGGAGCTGTGGCACCGCACAACCCGACCCGCTCCGCCCGGCTGCGCGACCGTGCCCGGACAGGCACGGCGAACACGGAGCCGGGCCACTCCCCGCGAACCTCGGACGACAGGACGTGCCGACGCTGTCCCGGACCTCCCGCCACGCTGCCACGCTGATGCCGGTCCTCACCGGACCGGTGCGCGATGAACAGAAGAGTCTCCTGCTCGACTTCGCGACTCGTCGGCGCGCTGCCGACCACCGAAGTCCGCTCCCCCCGCCGGGCCGTCCGGAGGAGCCGGCTGGTCAGGCATACCTCAAAGAGGTCTGCTGGGCGGCCCGGTCACGGGCCCAGACTGAGAGTCCGGTGATGCGCGAGTCATGAGGTGAGCTGGGCATGCACGTGGTGAACTTGGCCTTCGAGGCGGGCGCGTTCGACGCCGCACTGATGCGCAGCGGAACCTCGTCACTCGTCTGGCACTCCGCCCGGGAGCTGGCCGCGCGCGGTCACCGGGTGTCCGTCGTCACCCCCGCCCACGGCCGCGCGGACCACCTGCGTTCCGTCCACGGCGCCACAGACGTGGAGTACCACGACTCCTACGTCCTCCCCCTGAGCCTGGACCCCGCCGTCTGGCCCGGCTTCCCGGCCGAGACCGGCGTACCCCTGCGGACCACGGCCCTGCGGATGGAGCGGAACGGGGTCGAGCTGTACTTCCTCTCCAACGATCTGTTGGACCGGCTGCCCGACACCTTCTATCCGGACGAGTCCGCCGAGGGAGCGGATCTGTCGTACTTCAAGACCCTGGCCTTCCAGGCCGACGGCGTCCGGTTCATCAGGGCGTTCTTCGGGGCCGGTGCCGATGTCGTGCAGGCATACGAGCCGGTCCATCACTACGCGGTCCCGGCCGCGCTGCGGGCCGAGCCGGGGTGCCCGGTGGTGAGCACGGTGGCGACCAACATGCCGGTGAACCTGAAGGTGTACCGGCCGCAGGTCGAAGCGGTGCTGAAGCTGCTGGGGGCCGAGGCTGACCTGGACCGCTGCACCGACGTGCCGCTCGCAGAGGACGACCTGCCCGGACGGGTCATGCGCGATCACCTGGCGTCGGTCCGGGCGTCCCGTCGGGCCGGCCCCGGTGATGTGTGCGTGTACGCGCTGACGGTGGACCAGGCCGACGCTGTCGACTTCATGGTGGAGGGCCAGGCCGAGACGTACACCACCTTCGGCGACACGCCCTTCGAGGAGTACTTCCGGCGGCTGGCCGTCTCACGGGTGATCCGGGAGAACGCCCACAAGTTCTTCGTCGGCGGCTGCGCGATGTCGGAGAGCTGGTTCGCCCGGGACCCCGCCGCGGTCGACCGGCGGGCGGTGCTCACCTCCCTGGGCCTGGACCCGGACCTGCCGACCTTCTACCACGCGGCCCGCTACTCCGTGGAGCACAAGGGGCAGCTGGAGCTGATGCGCGCCGTGGACGAGGTGCTGACCGCGGGCGGCGCCGCCAACTTCCTGCTGCGCTTCTCGCTCGGTACCGCGGCCCGGCCCCCCGAGGGGAGCGGGGACGCGTTCTTCTCGGAGATCGCCGCGCGGCACCCGGGGCGGATCCATCTCGACTGGCGGATGGTCGACGAGGACACCCTCTTCCAGCACGCGGCGGCGTCCGACTTCTGCGTCTTCCCGGGCAAGTACGAGCAGGACACCTTCCTCATCGCCCAGGGCGAGGCCATGGCCTGCGGGGCGGTGCCGATCGCTACCGGGCAGGAGGTCACCCGTCACTTCGGGCAGTCCTTCGATCCGCGCGAGCCGGAGGCGACCGGGTTCGCGGTGCCGCGTTCCTTCCGCACCGACGACGAGTTGCTGCGCGCAGCCCTGGTCCGCCGGTTCGAGGAGGCCATCAGCCTGTTCCACGGGGACCGGTCCGAGTACCGGCGGCTGTCCGGCAACGCCCGTGCCCGCGCCCGCCGGTTCACCTGGGCGCGCAGCGGCGCGCTGCGTGAGGCGGCCTTCCTGCGGCTGGTGGAGCACGGGGAGCTCGCGCGGTCCGTACCCGTGCCCCTGCTGATCGCGCGCGGCTGGTACGACCTGCTGGACGACGCCGCGCGGGCCGCCGACCGCGACCTCCTCGTACGGACCGCCGTCGCCACGGGCGCGGCGGACGTCCTGGTGCGCGAGGCCCCCGACGATCCCGCGCTGCTGCGTGAGGCATTCCGGCACGCCTACGACCGGGCCCGCTTCGCTGACTGCGCCACGCTCGCCCACCACCTCGGCGACGAGGACCTGGCGGCCACCGTGCGCGAACGCCTGGCCGCGCGCCGGGGCGCCGACTCCTGGACGGCCGAGTACCGGTTCCCGCTCGCCGAGCGGGTGGAGATGTTCCTCCCTGGCGCCGACGGCCATCTCGCCGTGGTCGCGGAACGCGCGGACCACGTCTTCCGGGCCACGTTCCCCGGCCCGTACCAGGACACTCCGCTGGTCGTCCTGCTCACCCTGCCGTACGGCAGATCGGCCTGGGACACGGTTTCCCCCGCCCGTGTCACCCCCCTCTGAGCCCCGTCCGACCTCCCTGGGAGAAGCCACCGTGCCCACCTCACCCCTGTCCGAGGACCTTGCCGAACTCGCCCGTGCACACGGTGTGGACACCTGGTACCTGACCGAGAAGGGCCACCGTGTCGACGTACCAGCGCGTACCGTCGTCGCCGTCCTGGCCGCGCTGGACGTCGACGCCGCCACCCCCGAGGCCGTCGCCGCCTCCCTCGCCGACCACCGACGACTGACCGCCACCCGGCTGCTTCCCGCCTGTGTGATCTCCCGGCCCGCCGCGCCCGCCCTGCTGGACCTGCCGGAGAGGGCCGAGGCCCGTGTCGTCCTGGAGGACGGCGGTACCCGGGCGATATCCGGCCGCGGCGTCCCCGCCGACCTCCCGCTCGGCTATCACCGGCTGTACGTGCGGTACGGCGCCCGGAGCACCGAGGCGCCGCTGATCGTCGTACCGGACCGGATCGCCGGGCCGGAGCGGCGGGAATGGGGGTTCGCCGCCCACCTCTACTCCCTGCTGTCGGCCGGTTCCTGGGGCATGGGTGATCTGGCCGACCTGGCAGACGTCGTGCGCTGGTCCGCCGCCGAGGGGGCCGGATTCTGCCTGGTGAACCCGCTGCACACGCTGCTGCCCGCGACGTTCTCCGACCACTCCCCCTACTGGCCGTCCACGCGCCGGTTCCCGGACCCGGTGCATGTCCGGATCACCGACGTCCCCGAGTACGGCGCGCTGGCCGGCGCGGATCGTGCGGCGATGGCGGAGCTGCTGGAGCGGGCCGGTGCCCTGCGCGAGGCGGCACTGGGCGAAGGCGGGCTGATCGACCGGGACGCGGTGTGGGCGGTGAAGCTGGCCGCGCTGCGGCTGCTGCACCGGGTGGAGCCGAGCGCGGAACGGCACGCGGCGTACCGGGCCTTCGTCGAACGGGAGGGACAGGACCTCGTCGACTTCGCCACCTGGTGCGCCCTCGCGCACACCCACGGGCCGGACTGGTCCACCTGGCCGGAGGAACTGCGCGACCCGGCCACCGCGCGAGGGCTGGAGCGTTACGCGGAGGAGGTGGAGTTCCGCCGCTGGGCCGCCTGGATCGCCGATGAGCAGTTCGCCGCCGTACAGCGGACCGCCCGTTCCGCCGGAATGGCGGTCGGCGTGATCCACGACCTCGCGGTCGGCGCACACCCCCGCGGGGCCGAGTCCTGGGCGCTGCGGCGGCTGCAGGCAGCCGGTGTGGTGATGGGCTCCCCGCCGGACACCTTCACCGCGCAGGGCCAGAACTGGCATCTGCCGCCCTGGCGCCCGGACCGGCTCGCCGAGGAGGGGTACGCCCCGTACGCCCGGCTGCTCAGGGGCGTCATGCGGCACGCGGGCGCGCTGCGCCTCGACCATGCGATGGGCCTGTGGCGCCAGTGGTGGATCCCGGACGGCGTGCCGATCCCCGAAGGCACCTATGTGCGCTACGACTGGGCGGCCATGCTGGGCGTGCTGCTGCTGGAGGCCCACCGGGCCGGGGTGGCGGTGATCGGGGAGGACCTGGGCACCGTCGAGGCCGGGGTGCGGGAGCGGCTCGCCGAGCGCGGGGTGCTCGGTGCCTCGGTGCTGTGGCTGGAGCGCACCGGCGACACCGAGGAAGCTGATCGGCCGTTGCCGGCGCCGTTGTGGCGGGAGAACTGCCTGGCCGCGCTCACCAACCACGATCTGCCGACGACCACCGCCAGGCTGAGCGGCGCCCATGTGGAGGTGCTGCACCGCCACGGCCTCCGGGACGGCTCCGTCGAGGAGTACCGGACCGCCGAACTCGCTCAGATCCGCGAGTGGCTGGCCGCATTGGACCGGGAGGGGCTGCTGCCGGCCGACGGGCCGGCTCCGGGCGAGGGCTGGGCGCTGCCCCCCGCGCCGGGGCGGGAGGGTGTCTCCTCGGCCGAGCTGGGTTTGCACCCGGTGGTCGCCGCCTTCCACCGGTTCCTGCTGCGTACCCCCGCCCGGCTGCTCTGCGTCTGGCTCCCCGACACCGTCGGCGATCTCCGCACCCAGAACCTCCCCGGCGTCCGCTCCGGCTACCCGTGCTGGCGCTGGCCCCTGGCGGACTCAGTCGGGCGGGCGGTGCCCCTGGAACGGCTGATGACGGCGCCGGGGGCGGCCGAGGTGGCGGCGCTGCTGTCCAAGGGCGAGTGACAAGGGCTTACCAGCACCGCAAGGCGCTTTCCGGAGGTCGACGGGCCCCCGACCCTCAGCTCGCGCCGAGGCTCTCGCGTACCGTGGCGATCACCCGGTCCGTCAGTTCCGGCGTCAGGTGGGGGCCCATCGGCAGGCTGAGGACCTCCTGGGCGAGCCGCTCGGTCAGGGGGAGGCTTCCAGGCGCCCACTCCAGGTCGGCGAATGCGGCGGAGAGGTGCGGTGGTTCCGGGTAGTGGACGAGGGTCTCGGTCCCTGCCTCGGCGAGCCGCCGCTGGAGCAGGGCCCGGTGGGCCGTACGCACGACGAACAGGTGCCAGACCGGCTCGGCCCATTCGGCGGTCGTCGGCAGCACCAGGCCGTCCAGACCGGCCAGCCCCGTCAGATAGCGGTCCGCCGTCTTCGCCCGCAGTTCGTTCCACTCGTCCAGGTGCCCGAGCTTGACACGCAGCACCGCCGCCTGGATCTCGTCGAGCCGCGCGTTGCGGGACACGGTCTCGTGCCGGTACTTCTCGCGGGAGCCGTAGTTGCGCAACAGCGCGATGCGGTCGGCCAGTTCCGGGTCGGAGGTCACCACCGCGCCGCCGTCGCCCAGCGCGCCCAGGTTCTTGCCCGGGTAGAAGCTGAACGCCGCCGCCGTGGCGCCGTGGCCGACCCGGCGGCCCCGGTAGCGGGCACCGTGCGCCTGGGCCGCGTCCTCCACGACGTGCAGGCCGTGCCGGCGGGCCACCTCGTGCACGGCGTCCAGGTCGACGGGATGGCCGTAGAGGTGCACCGGCATGATCGCCCGGGTGCGCGGGGTGACCGCGGCGTCGAGGCGGGCCGGGTCGATGCCGGCGGTGTGCTCGTCCGGCTCCACCGGGACCGGAACCGCGCCGGCGGCGGCCACCGCGCCCCAGGTCGCGATGAAGGTGTGCGCCGGGACGATCACCTCGTGCCCGGCTCCGATGCCGA
This sequence comes from Streptomyces thermolilacinus SPC6, assembly GCF_000478605.2. GTDB lineage: Bacteria > Actinomycetota > Actinomycetes > Streptomycetales > Streptomycetaceae > Streptomyces > Streptomyces thermolilacinus. The sequence continues at coordinate 5,893,735 of NZ_ASHX02000001.1, forward strand.
GCGCGCGCAGCGTCAGCTCCAGCGCGTCGAAGCCGCTGCCGACGCCCACGCAGTGGCTGCTCTCGCAGTAGGCGGCGAACTCCGCCTCGAACGCGCGCAGTTCGGGACCGAGCAGATACCGCCCGGAGGCGGCCACCCGGCGGACCGCGTCGTCGAGTTCGGATGCGAGACCCAGCGAGTCGGGCCGCAGATCGAGAAAGGGCACCTTCACGGCTGCCTCCTGGCATCGCGCAGGAACGTTTCGTGGTCGCGGTAGTAGTCGGCGTCCTCGTACGGCCGGGAGGCCAGGACGAGCGCGACCGCGCCCGGGGAGAAGTCGGTGAGCTCCCGCCAGACCATCGGGCCGATGCGCAGGCCGCGGGCAGGGTTGTCCAGGACCATGGTGTCCCGGGAGAACCCGTCGTCGAGCGTGATCCGGAAGCTGCCGTGCACGGCGAGGAGGAGCTGTTCGAGGCGGCGGTGGCCGTGCGCTCCCCGCACCGCGTCGCCGGGCACGTCGTAGAGGTAGTACACCCGCCGGATCTCGAACCCCAGTGCCTCGTCGGCCTCGACGGCGGAGAGACTGCCGCGGCCGTCGGTGTGGCGCGGCAGGCTCACCGTCCACCACGAGCCGACCGTGCCGACGCGCTGCTGCGTTTCCAAGGTGTGCGCACTCCCTTCGCTGTCCCGGGGCCGGTGCGGTCATTGTCGGGGCGGTCCGGCGCGGGGTCTGGAGCACAAGGCGCGGCCTAAGCGGTGGCCTAAGGGCCATACCCGAAACGGTCGGTTGCGGCGGCTGACGAGGGGCTCATAGTCTCTCGGCACTCATCCGCCGGAGCGTCTCCGCTCGATCACCTCGCGGGAGAGGACGCACTGCTTTTCTTGTGTCTGGGGGAACGGGTGGACTGCGCGACATGACGACCAAGGCGGCGGTCTTCCTCGACCGCGACGGCACCCTGACCGAGCCCCGCCACTATCCGAGCCGCCCCGAGGACCTGGTGCTCCAGCCGGGAGTCGCTCCCCCGCTGCGCGCACTGCGGGACGCTGGGTACGCTCTCGTCCTTGTCACCAATCAGTCCGGCCTGGCCCGTGGTCTGTTCGACCGGCGGGCGCTGGACGCCATGCACGTCCACCTGCGGGCGCTGCTCGCCGCGTCGGGCATCGCCCTGGACGGGATCTACGTCTGCCCGCACCACCTCGACGGCACCGTGCCGGAGCTGTCGGTGGCCTGCGAGTGCCGTAAGCCCGCGCCCGGCATGCTGCTGCGCGCCGGGCGGGAACTCGGCCTGGATCTGGGCCGGTCGTGGATGGTCGGGGACTTTCCCACCGATGTCGAGGCGGGGCTGCGGGCAGGCTGCCGTACGGCGCTGGTCGGGCTCGCCGCGACGCGGGGAACCCCCGAAGGCCCCCGGCCGGACCTGAGCGCCGCCGACACCGCACACGCTCTGCGTGAGATCGCGCTGCGGTCCGCCGGACCCCTTCCCGCACACCAGGATCACCAGCTCACTCGGATCACTAGGAGATCTCCCCCTTGCTAGCCTCGTACCGCCGTCTGTTCACCCCCAAGGGGACCGTGGCCTTCACGGTCACGGGCTTCCTGTCCCGGCTTCCGCTGTCCATGTACGGCGTCAGCACCGTCATCATGATCGCCACGCTGCGCGACTCGTATCTGCTGGCCGGCACGGTCGCGGCCGTGGACATGGCGGCCACCGTGGTGCTGGTGCCCCGTATCAGCCGGCTGATCGACCGGTACGGCCAGGCCAGGGTGGCGGTGCCCGCGGTCGTGATCTCCTCGATCGGCTCGGTCGCCCTGGTGCTGTGCGCCCACCACGACGCCCCGGACTGGACCCTCTTCGCGACGAGCGTCCTGTCCACCGCTCCCAACACCGGCGGCATGGTACGTGCCCGGTGGGCACACATCTACCGGGACGACAAGCAGTCCCTGCACACCGCCAACTCCTTCGAGCAGGTGCTGGACGAGGTGTGCTTCATCGTCGGCCCGATCCTGGCGGTGGCCCTGTGCACCAGCCTCTCGCCCACGGCCGGTGTGCTGACCGCGGCGGCGCTGACCCTCGTCGGAACCGGCCTCTTCGCCGCCCAGCGCGGCACCGAGCCGCCGCTGGAGACGCCGGACGAGGACACCGCCGTCTCGCCGTGGCGCAACGAGGGGCTCCAGGTCATCGTCAGCACCTTCCTGTTCACCGGCACGATCTTCGGCTCCCTGGAGGTCGTGACCGTCGCCTACACCGAGCACCTCGGGCACGAGAGCGCGGCAGGCGTGGTGCTCGCGCTGCAGTCCGTCGGATCGGCCATCGCCGGCCTGCTGTTCGGTCTGGTGACGCTGCGCGGGGAGACCAGCAGGCACTTCCTGCTGGGGCTCGCGGGCATGACGGTGTGCATGCTGCCGCTGGTCCTGGCCGACGGCATGCTTTCGCTGATCGGGCTGATGTTCGTCGCCGGCATGGCCTCCTCGCCCACAATGATCATCAGCATGAGCCTGCTCCAGGAGATCGTGCCCAGCAGCCAGATCAACGAGGGCATGGCCATGACCACCACCGCGCTGCTCGGCGGTATCGCCCTGGGCTCGGCGACCGGCGGCTGGACGATCGACCGGCTCGGCCCGGAGGCGGGTCACTGGCTGCCCGGTGCGGCGGCCGGCCTCGCCCTGATCGTCGCGCTCGCCGGATTCCCGCGCCTGCGCTCCGCGGTTGCCCGTCCGGAACCCGTCGCCCAGCAGTCGTAGTCACCGAAGTCCGAACCGTCGTGGCGGGAGTCACCCAGTGAAAGCACTCGTCCTCGCGGGAGGGTTGGGTACCCGGCTGCGGCCCATCACCCACACCTTCGCCAAGCAGCTCGTGCCGGTCGCCAATCGCCCGGTGCTCTTCTACGGCCTGGACGCCATCGCCTCGGCCGGGGTGCGGGAGGTCGGACTGGTCGTCGGCGCCGGGGCCCGGGAGATCCGGGACGCGGTCGGCGACGGCTCCGCGTTCGGGCTGCGCGCCGCCTACCTGCCGCAGCAGATGCCGCTCGGTCTGGCGCACGCGGTGCTGATAGCCCGGGAGTGGCTGGGCGACGACGACTTCGTGATGTACCTCGGCGACAACTTCATCCAGGACGGCATCAACCAGATGGTCGACGACTTCCGGGCCGGTGAGGCGGACGCACAGGTACTGCTGGCGCGGGTGCCCGACCCGACCGCGTTCGGGGTCGCCGAGGTCGGCGCGGACGGCACGGTCACCGCGCTGGAGGAGAAGCCCGAGCGGCCCCGGAGCGACCTCGCCCTGGTCGGCGCGTACGTCTTCACCCCTGCCGTGCACGATGCCGTACGCGCCATCCGGCCCTCGGCGCGCGGCGAGCTGGAGATCACGGACGCGCTGAGCCTGCTGGTCGGCACGGGCCGTTCCGTGCGCGCCACCCGGCTGACCGGCTACTGGAAGGACACCGGGAGCGCGGTCGGCATGCTGGAAGTCAACCGGACGGTCCTCGACACCAGCCGGGCGCGGATGGAGGGCGAGGTCGACGACTCCTCCGAGCTGGTCGGCCAGGTCGTCGTCGAGCGCGGGGCACGGGTGCTGAACTCCCGGATCGTCGGGCCCGCCGTCATCGGCGCGCGGTCCGTCATCAGCGACTCGCACATCGGCCCGTACGCCTCGATCGCTGAAGGCTGCCAGGTGCGGCACAGCGAGATCGAGGATTCGATCGTGCTGACCGGGGCCCGGCTCGAGGGTGTGCGACGGGTCGAGTCGTCACTGATCGGGCGGGAGGTCATGGTGACGTCCGCGCGGCGCCGACCGGTGGCGCACCAGCTCATCCTGGGGGATCACAGCCAGGTCCATGTGTGACCGGCGCCCACGAGCGCGGGACCGGGCGGAACGGCCCGGTGCCCGCCAGTGCCACGGCCGCGGCGCAGCCGTCGGGGCCCTGGACGTCGTCGACCCACCAGGAACCCGGCAGCCGTCCCGAGGGATCCGCCACGGCGTGCGGGCCGTGGCCGACCGGCAGGGTCAGGCTTTGGGCGAGCCGCCCTCCAGCCGCCTTCACACAGGCTTCCTTGCGAGTCCAGAGCTTGAGGAACTCGCCCCAGCGGTCCGCCGGTTCGGCTTCGGCCACCCGGGCCGCCTCCTCCGGGCGGAACCAGCGGGCGGCGAAGCGGACGGGGTCCAGACCGGACCGGGGACGCTCGAGGTCGACGCCTATCTCACGGTGGCCGCAGACGCCGAGCAGGGCCCGACCCCCGCAGTGGGCAAGGCTGAACCGGAGCCCGTGGCCCGCCACTTCGGGCTTGCCCCAGCGGCCCACGCGCAGCGGGACCCGCGCGGGGGGCAGGCCGAGGCAGCTTCCGAGGATCAGCCGCTTGGTGCCGTGCGCCACGGCGTAACGGTCCCGGCCCGTGCCGCTCGGCTGGGCTTCGTGGCGGGCGCGCTCCCGTGGGTCGAGCAGGGCGAGGTAGGCGCCGGGCGGCAGATCCAGCGGGAACTGCCAGAGATGCACCTCATCGGCGGCGGCTGTCACCGGCGCCGCGCGCCCCCGCCGCGCACCAGGGCGCCGAAGACCGCGAGGCGCTGCACATTGGCCGTGCCCTCCATGAGCTCAAGACCCTGCGCGTCCCTGGCCATCTTGTCCAGCCGGGGGTGCTCGAGACGGGCCGCCGGGCCCAGCCGGCGTAGCGCCGCACGGCAGAGGTCGTCGGCGAGGCGGGCCGCGGTGAGCTTCGCCGCCGAGGCGAGTTCGCCGTCCGCGGGGTCGTCGTCCACCGCGCGGGCGGCCCGGTACGTCAGCGCGCGGACGCCCTCGATGCGCCGGGCCAGCGCGTCCCAGTGCTCCCGGTCCGCCCCGGTGGCCGCCGGCCGTTCCCGCAGGGCGTAGGCGTGGGCCGCGGCGGCCGCGCCGACGCCCATGGCGGCGATCACCGTACGCCAGGTGTTGAAGGTGCGCAGCCAGCCCCACATGCCCTGCCGGACGGCGGGCAGATGACGGCCGAGCAACTGGTCCTCGGGCACCTCGACCGCGTCCAGGGTGATCGCGCCGAGTTGCAGACAGCGCAGGCCGAGGGTGGGGACGGGCTCCGCCGAGAAGCCGGGGGAGGCGGTGTCCACCAGGACGGCCCGGATGCCCAGCGGACCGGGGGCGAAGCGGGCGAACGCCACGGCGACACCGGCGCGGACGGCGTTGCCGACATAGCGCTTGGCGCCGGTGAGGACCAGTGAGCCGCCGTCCGGCGCGCGGGTGAGCGTGGTGGACATACGGGCCGCGTCGGAGCCCCGCCCCGCCTCCGTCATCGCGAAGCAGGTCCAGGTCGGGCGCTCCAGGAGACGGCTGTAGAACCAGTCCCGTTGGGCCCGGTCGCCGAGGGTGTCCACCAGGGTGCCGGACATGTCGGGGCCGGGTACGGAGAACAGCAGCCCGAGGTCGGCCCGTGCGCCCTCCTCGAAGAACACCGCCTTCTCCAGGGCCGTACGCAGGCGGTAGCGCTGTCCGCCGACAGTGAGCGGCGGCGCGCCGTACTCCGGCGGGATGCCCAGGGTGGCCAGCCGGGAGAGCAGCGGCAGGTGGATCAGGCGGGCCACCGTGCCGGGGTCGCGGTCCAGTTCGGCGATGTGGGGCTCGATGTCCGCCGCCCATTCCCGGGCCTGCCCGCGCAGGGGCGTCAGGCGCTCGTCGTCGTCCGTGTGCACGGCGTTCCTCCCGCGTAGACATCGGCCAGCAGTTCCGAGGCGTGGGCCGAGCGGCCCGGTCCGTCCGCCGTGAATCCGCCGGCCCCGAACAGGCGGACCAGTTCACGGTCCACGGCGGTGATCCGGGTGTGTGCTTCCGCCAGGGCGGCGCGGTGCGAAGCGGCGCCGTCGAGCGCGCTCTCGGTCTCCAGGTGGGTGACGACCGCGTCAGCCAGCGTGCCCTTGACCAGTTGCCGGTGCAGCAGCGGGGCGCCGTCGAAGGTGCGCCTGCCGAGATGCGCCACCGCCAGGTCGAGCAGGTGCCGGGAGTGGCCGAGCCGGGTCCAGGCCAGGGCCGCGAGCCAGGCCCCGTACGCCGGTCCGGCGGCGGCAGGCCCCGGCGTCCGGCAGCGCAGGACCGTCAGTCCCAGGCCGTCGAGAACGGCGGGTGTGGCCTCCACAGCGTCCTTTGCCGGGAGGCCGACGTACCCCTCGCCGCTCCACAGCCGTCGGGTGACCCGTGTAGGCGCGACGATCCATCCGCCCGCCCCGCGGACGGCGGTCCCCTCGCCGAGCCCGGCGTGCAGCAGGAGGAGGGCGGGGACCAGGCCCCGCGACCTCGCCGCCGCGTGCCCGGCCCGGTGCAGCGTCTCCTCCAGTGCCGGGGCCCCGGCCAGGGCTTCTGCCACCGTTACGCCCCGGCCTCGCGCCGGACGTACGCGACGAGGCTGCCGACCTTCTCGAAGTCCGCCGGCTGGAGGGTCTCGGGGTCGAACTCCACCCCCAGGTCCTCCTCCAGCCTCATCAGCAGTTCCAGGACACTGGTCGAGTCGAAGTAGAGGTCATCGAAGAGCCGTGTCTCCTCCGACAGTTCGGATACGTCGCGACCCACCATCGCGGCCAGCGAAGCGATCACCTCGACGGCGATGTCACGGTGCGTGGTTGCCCTGTCCGTCATGCTGTGCTCCGTTCTCGATGCGGTTCCCCGGTCCGGATCCCTCCCGGCCGGGACAGATCGCCCAGACGGTCGGCGACCGCCCGGTGCAGTGCGGTGGCCCCCTGGCGTGAGGCGGCCACGGTGATGCCGTAGAGACGGCCGTCGAAGGGGCCCTCAGGCCGCTCGGGCCGCGTGGCGGCGGCGTTGACCGTGGCGAAGTCGTTCACCAGGAAGCCGGTGCCGGTGTCGGTGCCGAACAGCAGGCCGCTGAGCCGGTCCTGGAGTTCGGCGAAGGGGACGGGCCGGCCCAGCCGGAGCGGGAAGTGACCGGCGAGGGCGGTCCCGGCCGCGTCGGCGAGGAGGGTGGAGCGCAACCGCTCCTGGTACGTGGACATGTTGTTGCGGGCGTTGATCTCCACCACCGGGTACAGCCCGCCGTCGGGGTCCACCATCGCGTCCACGCCCACGACACCGAAGTAGCCGTCGGCGGCGAGGCGCCGGCCCAGTACGGCCGAGACGTCCCGCACCTGCGACTGCTGGCGGGCGGTGAGGCGCGGGGGCATCCAGTGCCCCGCGTGGACGCCGCCCTCGGTCAGCGCCTCGCGGACGAAGTCGAAGCGCACGGTGCCGTCGCGGCCGACGGTGAACTGATAGTTGAGGTCGGCCCGTTTGGCCACCCAGTCCTCGACGAGCAGGGCCAGGTCCCGGCGCCCCTGCCGCTCCGCCCGCCGCGTGATCATGCGCTGGACGCGGTCGAGCGCGGCGGTCTCCGCGACCACCAGGACGCCCTTGCCGGACACCCCGAACGCGTCCTTGAGAACGACGGTGCCGCCCCGGTCCAGTCGCTCACGGGCCCACGCGCAGGCATCCGCGAACTCGTCCAGGTCCTGGCAGGTCCTGCCCTCGGGCTGGCGCAGGCCGTACTCGTCGTTCAGACTCCGGCTGTAGATCTTGCTGTTGACCGCCTTGCAGACGGCGGCGGGCGCGGTCGCCAGACGCAGTCCCGTGAGGTCGGCCAGGCGCTCCTCCACTCGCGAGACCCCGTGCGGCCACAGCCGCGCCCCGCCCTCCGCGAGACGGGCGAGTTCGGCCTTCAGCGCCGTGTCCTCGATCGCATCCTCCCCGACCGTGCGGCCGGGGTCCTGGTCCCGCACGGCGAGGATGCCCGGCAACTCGACGCCGAGCGTGCGCAGATACGCCAGCCAGTCGTCGTCGGGCGGTGCCTTGAGCACCACATGGTCGCGCGGTCCGGCCAGCAGGAGCGTCAGCTCGTCGAGGCGGTTGACGACGGCTCTGCCACCGCTGAACGGCGGTCTGGGCAGGCCGAGTTCGCCCTCGGCCCAGTGATCCTCGACCTCGAAGTTCCCCAGCAGGACGAGCGGCCCCTCAGGGTCCTCGCCCGGGGTCGGCCGGGCCGTTCCCACGCCCGCTTCGGACGGCTTGCGCACGGCGGGTCTCCTCTCCTTCGCCGTCCCCCGGACCTGATCACCGGGGGCGACGAAGCGACGATCCCCGAGACGGATGCGCCGGACAAGGCTCGCCGACCGCCCCACCAGGACGCTGGGGCAGGCATGCCCCAAAGAGGAGGTCTACTTCCCGGCCCGCTCACCGCAGAATCGAGTCAGTACGGCGACCGGCCGGGTCAGCGGCAGTCGGCCGTGACGGAGTACCGCTGGTCCCAGCGACCGGGTGCGGCGGTTCACACGGTGGACGGGCCGGACAGACGACGGCGCCACCGCTGTACAGAAAGGCTCCAAGCAGATCATGCGCATTCTGGTCACCGGGGGCGCCGGCTTCATCGGCTCGCACTTCGTCCGGTCCCTGCTGGCGTCCGAGGCGGCGCGGGAAACCGTTCCGACGGCGGTGACGGTGCTGGACGCCCTCACCTACGCCGGCAACCGGGCCAACCTGCCGTCGGTCGCGTCCGATTCACGTCTTCGCTTCGTCCGGGGGGACATCCTCGACGCCGACCTGGTGGACACGCTCGTGGCGGGGCACGACGCCGTCGTGCACTTCGCGGCGGAGTCGCACGTGGACCGCTCCATCGCCGCGGGCGGGGTCTTCGTCTCGACCAACGTCCTCGGCACCCAGGTCCTGCTGGAGGCGGCACTGCGGCGGCCGGCGCCGATCCCCTTCGTCCACATCTCCACGGACGAGGTGTACGGCTCGATCGCCGTCGGATCATGGACGGAGGAACAGCCGCTCGCGCCCAGCTCGCCCTACGCGGCCTCGAAGGCGGCGGCCGACCTGCTCGCGCTGTCGTACCACCGCACCCACGGCCTTGACGTACGGATCACGCGCTGCTCCAACAACTACGGGCCGTACCAGTTCCGGGAGAAGCTGATCCCGCGCTTCATCACCCGGCTGCTAGACGGGCGGAGCGTGCCCCTCTACGGGGACGGCAGTCATGTCCGGGACTGGCTGCACGTCGAGGACCACTGCCGTGCCGTGCGCCTGGTCCTGGACCGCGGCCGGGCGGGCGAGGTCTACAACATCGGCGGCGGCGTCGCGCTCTCCAACCGGCAGCTCACCGAGCGGCTGCTCGAGGTCTGCGGTGCCGACTGGAGCAGCGTCGAGCACGTGGCGGACCGCAAGGGCCATGACGCCCGCTACTCGGTCGACTGGTCCAAGATCCGGCGGGAGCTCGGGTACGCGCCACGCCGTGACTTCGCCGAGGGCCTGGCCCGGACGGTGGCCTGGTACCGGGAGAACCGCTTCTGGTGGGAACCGGCCCTGGGTCCGAGCGCCCGCACCGACGCCCCCTTCTCTGGAGTGAACAGGTGAACGACGCCACCCCCCTGGTCAACGACGCCTCGCCCCTCGTCGACCCCAGCTGCTACCACGCGGCCGTCGCCGCTCTGCTCAGAGCCGTCGACCCGACCGTCGATCCCGCTCTGGTGCTGGGCAGCGGCGCCTCGACGTGCGCCACCTGGGACACCGACGGCCTGCTCGCCTTCGCGGAGCCGTTCGTACCGTTCTCGGCGATGGCCGAGCGGCGTGGCTACCGGCTCGTCGAGCATCCGGTGCACGACCGGGAAAGCTGGCTCCAGGCGCTGCGCCACCTGGAGCGCGGCCACACGGTCGTCGCCGCCGCCGACGGCTTCCACCTGACCCACTTCTGGCCGAACCGCGGCCGCAGCCACGCCCTGCACGCGGTGGTCGTCAGCGACCCCGACTCGGTCACCGGTACCCTGCGCCTGCTCGACCCGGGTCTGGAACTCTTCCACGACGGCCGGGTCCCCCTTGCCGAGATCGAAGCGGCGATGTGTGCGGAGGAGGCCGGGCAGTCCTGGATGGAGATGCTGCCCCGGACCGCTGCACCCCTTCCGCACGAGGACCTGATCCGGTACGAACTCTCTCGCGCCGCGCGCGAGTTGAGAGGCGGCGAGGGCGGGTTTCTCGGCGGTGCCGAGTTCCTGGAGGGCATCCGGTCCCAGCTGGCCGTGTATGTGGAGCTGGTGGCGGAGCGGCCGCGCGGCGCCACCGGTAACGAGCTGAACTGGGGCGCGGGCCAGAACCTGCTGCTCGGCCTGTGGTGGTACCACAACGTGCTTCGCTGGTTCGCCCGGTACCTGGGGGCGCTGGCGGACGACGGCACCGTGCCGCTCGGCCCGGAGCCCGCCGCCTCGGCCGACCAGGCATGCCGGGACGTGCTCGTGGTGCGGAACCTGCTGATGCGCCTCGGCGTGATGCCCCTGGGCTCACCCCGGGCCCAGACCTTCCGCGGGCAGATCGACGCCCGGCTCGGCACCGCGCGGGACGCCCTCGCCGCGACATCCGCCCGACTGGCCACGGCGGCGGGAGCACACGCGTGAACGGCATCGTGCTGCCCGCCGGCGCGGTACCCGTCGATGTCTCGGCCCACCGCAACAACACCGGCACCTCGGCCAAGGGCCAGCCGGCCGGCGGTGAGGGCTTCGACGGCTACGGCCGTACCTTCCCCGCCGGCATCCTCGACGCCATCGCCGACACCCTGGGCCTGCCACCGGGCTGGGGATCAGGCGTCCCCGACAACGTGACCTGCGAGGGCCAGCGCATCTCCCTCCCCGGCACCGGAGCCGTCACCGCGCTGCACGTCGTGGGCGCGGGCACCTACGGAAACGTCCAGGACGTCCTGCGACTGCGCACCCCCGAGGGAACGAGCACGGATCTGCTGGTGGGCCTCAGCGACGCCCTGTCCCTGCGCCCCCTGCCCGGCGAGACCTGCTGCGCCGAGGGCGACTACCTCCTGGACGCCGAGGGCGAGGCCATCACCGACGCCCGTCCCCACCTGTGGCAGACGACCGTGAACTGCCGCGCCGCCGCGTCCTGTTCCGTGCTGGAGCTGCCGTACAACCCGGATCTGCATCTGTTCCGCGTGTGGGTCGTCCGGGAGGCCGTGGCATGAGATGCCTCTATCTGGTCCAGGAGCTGGCGCCCTACTTCGCCGAGGGCGGCCTCGGGCAGGCCGCGCGGGCGCTGCCGGAGCTCCTCCAGCGGGACCACGGGATCGAGCACGACCTGCTGGTGCCGTACTACCCGTGGCTGGTCGCGGAACGGGGGCTGCGCACCAAGGAGGTCGCGCGGCTGCCCGGGATCCGGATCGCCGGAGTCACCGCCGAGGCGACGGTGGAGCAGGTGCTGAACCACGACGGCTCCTGCGAGGTCTTCCTGCTGCGCGCGGACGTCTGGTACGACCGTGAGGGCATCTACCGGGACGGTCGCTACGTCGAGTTCGCCGACGCCACCGCCCGCGCGGCCTTCTTCGGGTGGGCCGCCGCCCGCTGGACCGAGATCTCCGGACGGCCTTACGACCTCGTGCACGGCAACGACTGGCAGTCGGGCGCCGCGCTGGCCCATCTGCGGCAGGCCCGGGGATCCGCCGCGCGGCCGGCGCTGCTGATGAACGTGCACAACGGCGCCTACCCCGGTGAGGTGAGCGTGGCCGAGGTCGCCGGGCTCGGTCTGCCGGACGCGTTCCGGAAGCCGTTCCTGACCGCCGCGCGCGGACGGCCGAGCCTGCTGCTCGCGGGGCTGCTGGCCGCGGACGCGGCCACGACGGGCAGCCCCGGATACGCGCGGGAACTCAGGGCGGACTTCGCGGGCTCGCCCCTCGGCGACGTGCTCGAACCGCTCGCCCTGACCGGCATCGTCGCGGGCGTCGACGAGCGGGTCTGGGACCCCGCGGCGCCGGGAAGGCTTGCGATGCCCTTCGACCGGGACGCGGTGACCTCGGGCAAGCGCGCCAACAAGCGGGAGCTGCAACACCTCGTGGCGCTGCGGGAGGACCCCGACGTCCCGCTCTTCGGGGTGTGCGCGCGGCTCGTGCCCGAGAAGGGCGTCGACCTGATGCTGACGGCCCTCGGGCCCCGGCTGCTGGACGGCACCGCCCAGCTGGTGGTCGTCGGCTCCGGGGACACCGCGTACATGAGGGCGCTCGCGGAGCTGCACCGCCTCGCCCCGGGAGCCGTCCACCACCTGCCGCGCTTCGACCACGACGTCGCGTCGCTGGTCTACGCGGGTTCCGACTTCACCCTCATGCCGTCCCGGGTCGAGCCCTGCGGGCTGAACCAGCTCATCGCCATGGCGTACGCGACAGTGCCGCTGGTCAGCGCCGTGGGTGGGCTGCGCGACACGGTGAGCGAACTGCGCGGCGCGCCGCAGGAGGGCACGGGCTTCCGGTTCGCCGCGCTCACCGCGCAGGCCGTCGAGGACACCGTCGCCGACGCGGCGCGGTGGCTTGGCTCAAGCCCCGGCCAGGTCGAGCGGACCCGGCGGCGGCTGATGGACCAGGACTGGACGTGGCACCGCACCGCCCGGGAGACCGCGCGGCTGTACGAACAGGTGGTGGCGCATGACTGACGGACCGGCTCCGCACCGGACCCCGACCTTCTCCGAGTGGACAGGCGACAGGATGCTGGACGACACCCGACGGCGCACGGCACACATGCACAACTATCTGACGGACGTACAGCGGGCGGTGGGCAAGGTCTCGCTCACCGAGCTCAGCGATGTGGCCGCCATCCTGGAGCGCGCCTACACCGCCGGACGTACCGTCTTCACCTGCGGCAACGGTGGAAGTGCCGCCACCGCCTCGCATCTGGCGGTCGATCTGTCGAAGAACACCCGGCTGACCGGCACCCCGCCGCTGCGGGTGATGTCCCTGGTCGACCACGTGCCCGCGATCACCGCCTGGGCCAACGACGTGGGCTACGAGTCGGTCTTCAGCGGCCAGCTCACCGGTCTGGCCGGGGAGGGCGATGTGGTGATCGGCATCAGCACCAGTGGGAATTCCCCCAATGTGCTGGAGGCGCTGCGGCACGCCCGCGAACTCGGCGCGATGACGGTGGGGCTGCTCGGCCCGACGGCGGTGCGGGCGGCCGCGCTGTGCGACCGCTGGGTGACGGCTCCGGCCGAGTCCATCGAGGAGCAGGAGGACATCCACATGATGATCGCCCATCTGCTGACCCGCCACATGCGCGAGTTCGTCCGCGCCGGCCGGATCGTGTCGGCCTCCGCGCAGGGCAGCGGCCGTTGACCCGCACACACCGCATCAGCGCCACACTGCCCGACGGGCGCAGCATCCACTACTACGACGAGCAGCCGGGCCGCGCCCGCCCGTCCGCGCCCGCCGCCCCGCCCGCCGCTCCGGTGCCCTCCACCCTGCGCTGGGACCCGACGACCGAGGACTGGGTCCTGATGGCCCCGCACCGGGCCGCCCGCACCGCGCTCGGTCCGCACTGCCCGCTGTGCGCCTCGTCCCCGCCCGAGGTCATGGAGATCCCGGGCGGCGCCTATGACGTCGCCGTCTTCGACAACCGCTTCCCCGCGCTCGGCGCTCCGGGCGGGCCTCCGGCCGGCGGCGACCGTGCCCTGCTGGCCAGCGCGCCCGCGCCGGGCCGCTGTGAGGTCGTCTCCTTCAGCAGCGACCACGACACGCCGCTGGCCCGGCTGCCGCTGGCCCGGGTGCGCACCGTCGTGGACGCGTGGGCGGACCGCACCCGGGAGCTGAACCGGATGGCGGCGGTGGAGCAGGTCGTCTGCTTCGAGAACCGGGGCGCGGAGGTGGGCGCGAGCCTGTCCCACCCGCACGGGCAGATCTACGCCTACCCGTGGATGCCCGAGCGGTTCCGGCGGATGCACGAGTCCGCGCGGGCCGCCGAACTGCGGGGCGAGAGCTGTGTGTTCTGCCGGGTGCGACAGGCCGAGGAGGAGGCGGGCAGCCGGGTCGTGGCGCGCACCGCGCACTGGTCGGCGTTCGTCCCCTTCGCCGCCCGCTGGCCGTACGAGGTCCATCTGTACGCCCGCCGCCATGTCCCGGACCTGGACGCGCTGACGGACGAGGAACGCGACGACCTCGCCCGGATCTACCGCTCGCTGCTGCACCGCTTCGAGTCGGTGGCCGAGGCTCCGCTGCCCTACATGGCGGTGTGGGTGCAGGCGGCCGCCCGCCGGGAACGGCATCTGGCGCATGTGCGCGCCCAGGTCTTCTCCGGCCACCGCAGCCCGACCGTGGTCAAGCGCCCGGCCGCCGGTGAGCTGGGCGCGGGCGCCTTCGTCAGCGAGGCCAGCCCCGAGCGCACCGCCGAGGCGCTGAGGGCCGCCGATCCGGCCTGGGAACACGAGGGGGTGAGCGCGTGAGCGGGGCGGCGGACCTGTGGGTGAGCAGCGCTCCGCTGCGGATCTCCCTCGCGGGCGGCGGCACCGACCTGCCCGCCTACGCGCATCGGTTCGGCGGCACTGTGCTCGGCGCCAGCGTCGACCTGCGGGTCACCGTGTTCGGCAGAAGAGCCCGTACCGCGACGGTGATCCGCGCCTGCCTGGACTCGTGCGGCAGCGCCGACTCCGTCGACGGCCTCGCCAACCCCTACGCCCGCGAGGCCCTCAAGCGGTACTGGGACGGCTCCCCGGTGGACCTGTTCTCCGCGGGCGACGTGCCCGGCGGCAGCGGTATGGGCAGTTCGGCGGCGTTCTGCGTGGCCCTGGTCGCGGGGCTGTCCGGGAAGGAGCGGTCCCCGCACGACCTCGCCATGGCGGCCAGCGGCATCGAGATGGACGGCCTCGGCCGCCCGGTGGGCCGGCAGGACCACTTCCTGTCCGCTCTCGGCGGCTTCCGTCAGCTGCACTTCGCCACCGACGGCAGGGTCACCGTGGAGGACGTCCCCGTCGCCGATGACGTCGTACGGCGCCTCGACGAGGAACTGGTGCTGCACTTCACCGGGACCAGCCGGGACGCGGGTGCCGTCCTCGGCGACCAGGCCCGCGCGGCCGGTTCCGGGGAGCGCGGCACCGAGGCCCGGCTGCACGAGATCAAGGAGCTGACCGGCCCGCTGCGGGAGGCGCTGACCCGGGGCGACAGCACGGAGGTGGGCCGGATCCTCGGCCGGCACTGGGAGCTGAAGCGGGGCCTCGGCGCCCGGGTCTCCCTGCCCGGGGTGGACCGGGCCTACCGGGACGCGCTGGCGGCCGGGGCGACCGGCGGCAAGCTCCTCGGCGCGGGCGGCGGCGGCTTTCTCCTGCTGCATGTCCCGGCCGCGGCCCGGGAGGGGGTGCGCGCGGCGATGGCGGTGCACGGCATGCCGGAGCAGCCGTTCCGTTTCGACCCCGCCGGGGCCCGGCTCAGCCGACTGTGAATCCGTATCGGCCCCACTTGAGGAAAGGACCGGTCACGTGACCGACGGACGACCCCGTGTCCAGGGCATTACCTACACCGAGCTCGCGGAGGAGTTCGGTACCCCGCTCTATGTGTACGACGAGGGCGTCCTCGCCGCGCAGTACGGAACGCTCAGAAGGGCGCTCCACCCGAAACTGGAGTACTTCTACTCGCTGAAGGCCAACCCGAACATCTCCGTCCTCGCCGCTCTCGCCTCGCGCGGGGCCCGTGCCGAGGTGTGCTCGGCCGCCGAGCTGCTGACAGCTCTCCGGGCGGGCGTCGATCCCGGCGACATCATCTTCGTGGGCCCCGGAAAGAGCCGCACGGAACTCACCGCCGCCCTGGAGCACGGCATTCACGCGGTGGTGTGCGAGTCCTTCGACGAACTCGCGCTGCTGGACGGCCTGGCGCGCGCCCGGGACACCCGGGCACCAGTGATCCTGCGGGTCAATCCGGCCTTCTCGGTCAAGGGTTCCCGGCTGACCATGGGCGGCCGGCCCCGCCAGTTCGGCATGGACGAGGAGCAGTTGCTGGCCCGCCCCGGTCTCGCCAAGGAGTTCCCGGCCACCCGGATCATCGGCGTGCAGGCGTACATGGGCACCCGGATCCTCGACGCGGCGGTGGTCACGGAGAACACCCGGCGGATCTTCGAACTGGCCGAACGCGTCGGCGCGGAGCTGGACATCCCGCTTCGGACCGTGGACGTGGGCGGCGGGCTCGGCATCCCCTACTTCGACGGCGAGGAGGAGTTGGACACGGCCGAACTGGCGGCCGGTCTCAACCCGGTCGTCGAGGAGTTCCACACGCGCCATCCGCAGACCCGGCTCATCATGGAGCTGGGCCGCTATCTCACCGCGCCGGCCGGGGTGTACCTCGTGCGGGTGCGGTATCTGAAGACGTCGCGGGGCGAGAACTTCGCGGTGGTCGACGGCGGCACCCACCATCACATGGCCGCCGTCGGTATCGGCTCCTTCGTGAAGCGGAACTTCCCGATGCGCCTGCTCAGCCGCGAGACCTCCGGTGAGCCGGTGCCGTGGCAGGTCACCGGTCCGCTGTGCACCCCGAACGACACCCTCGGCAAGAACGTCCCGCTGCCGCCGCTGCGCACCGGCGACCTCATCGGCGTCCTGCGCTCCGGCGCGTACGGGCCGACCGCCTCGCCCGTGCAGTTCCTCAGCCACGGCTACCCGGCCGAGGTCCTGGTGCGGGACGGCCGGCCGCACCTGGTCCGCGAACGCGACCGTCCCGAGGACCTGCTCGCCCGGCAGCATCTGATAGGGCCGTGACGGCACCCCCGCGTCACGCCGGGGTGCGGGCCAGTTCGGTCAGGGCCCGCCGGTCGATCTTCCGGTTGTGGGTGAGCGGGAACTCCGTCAGCACGACCACGCGACGGGGCAGGCTGTGACTCGGCAGGATCCCGGCCAGCTCTTTCAGGATCAGGCCGGGATCGGCGTCCGTTCCGGTACAGAAGCCCACGAGATGACCGTCGACCAGCACGGTCACGGCCTCGCGCACCCCGGCGCAGCGGCGCAACCCCCAGTCGACCTCCGCGAGTTCGATCCGCCGTCCACGGACCTTGACTTGGTGGTCGCGCCGCCCGAGAAAGGCCAGTTCCCCGCCGGGCAGCCGCCGGACCAGGTCACCGGTCCGGTACCAGCGCCGACCGCCGAGGGTGAGGAAGCGGCCCTCGTCATCGGCCGGATCCAGGTACCCGCCGAACGTCTGGGGACCGGTGACGCACAACTCCCCGTCACTGTGCGGGTTCTCCTCCTCCGGCGCGTCGGGGTCGACGACGACGGCCGCCAGGCCCGGGTGCAGGGCGCCGATCGGCAGCACGCCGTTCACCACGAGCCGCGCGGACGCCTCCGGAACGTAGCGGTGCGCGCAACAGGTGATCGTCGCTTCCGTGGGGCCGTAGAGGTTCTCCACCGTGGAACCGGGCGCGGCCCGGAGCCAGTCGGCGGCGTCCCGCTCCAGCAGCGGCTCGCCGCAGAACAGGCTCCAGCGCAGGCCGGGGAGGGAGCCGGGAACCAACGCGGAGTGTCTGCGCAGCAGGGCTACCAGACTGGGCGCGGACAGCCAGACGGTGATGCCGTGGGTGGCGATGAACCGTGCCACCCGCAGGAAGTGGGCGGGCTTCACGGTGACGACCGAACCGCCCGCGCCCCAGGCGGCGTAGAGGTCGAAGACCGACAGGTCGAAGGTCAGGTCGGAGATCTGCGAGAACACGTCGTCCGGGGTGAACGCGTAGCGTGCGTGGATCACTTCGAGGTAGTGCGCGATGTTCCGCTGGGCGATCGGCACGCCCTTGGGCCGGCCTGTGGTCCCCGAGGTGAAGACGATGTAGGCGAGTTCCGCCGGGGGTTCGGGTGACCGGAGCCCCTCCCCGGGGCTGCCCAACCAGTCCTCGGCGCGCACGACCGGAACCTCCCCCCAGGAGCCGGCCGCCGCCCGCCCGGTGGTGTCCGCGACGACCGCCTGGACCCCGGCCGACTCCGCCATGAAGCGGGTGCGCTCCGCCGGGTACTCGGGGTTCATGGGAACGACGGTGGCGCCCGCGTACAGGACGCCCAGCAGGGCCGCGTAGGCATGCGCGCCACGGTCCATCAGCACACCGATCCGCTCTGCCCGAGGCACCGTCCGGCGGATCAGACCGGCGAGCGCGAGGGCCAGGCGGTCCATTTCGCGGTAGGTCAGCCGTGTGGTCGCGTCACGGGCCGCGACGCCCTCGGGATTCACCGCGAGACCGCGGCGGAACCAGTCGGCGAGTGACTCCTGACGATCCGCCATATCCGCGGCGGCTGCGGGCGATTGCTCCATCTGCCGTCCTTCTTGGTGAGACCACGAAAAGAGTTGCTGAAGGTTGCAGAAACGTCTTGCGTAGTCGGATTGTCCGATGTTTAACTTGGTGAACGTTTGAGCCGCGGGGGAATACTGGTGCAGGACCGAAGTGCAGGACCGATAACGGCTGAGGGGTCCAAGGACGCGCTCGATGTAGCCATCCTCATCGAAAGCGAAGTGGTGCGGACCGGGATGGAGACGGTGCTGCGCAAGCTGCCGGATGTGAGGACCGTACGAGCGCTTCCCCTGGACGCCGAATCGGTGGCGGTGGCCGCCGAGGGCTATGACGTGCTGATCGTCGCGGCGGAACAGTGGGGACTGCTCGGCGAGTTCGACGAGAGGCAGCGCGACGGCCTGCCGCCCGTCCTGGTGCTGGGGAATGACCTGTACGACCGCAACGGCGCCGACTTAGCCTCACTTCCCGCCGACGGATTCCTTCCGCTCGACTCCCTCTCCGCGCGCTCGCTGGAGAACGCCCTGCAGCGGCTGGCCATGGGCGAGGTGCCCATGCCCGCCTCGCTCGCCAAGCGTCTGCTGATGAGCAACCGCAGCCGGCGCAGGGACGCGGAGCCGGTCACGATCCCGCTGACTCCACGGGAGACCGAGACCCTGCTGCTCCTGGCCGACGGGCTGAGCAACAAGCAGGTGGCCCGCTGCCTCGGCATATCCGCGCACGGAGCGAAGCGCCTGGTCGGCTCCATCCTGCTGAAGCTGGGGGCGCCCAACCGGACAACCGCGGTCATCACCGCGATCAAGATCGGGCTGCTCTGACAGCGGGAAGCACGCACCGCGTTTCCACCTCCCGGCACTCGGCGCTCTCCGACGCCCGCCAAGCTATGCGGGCTCGCCGGGTGCCGGGAGTGTCAACGGCGCGCACCAGACGCCGGACGCGTTGACATACCCGAACGGTCCGCTTGTGAGTGCCCGGCGCCCGCGGCTACTCCTGAAGGGTCGTTCCACTCTCACCGGAAGGCCGCGTCCCCATGCTGCGCACCATGCTGAAGTCCAAGATCCACCGAGCCACCGTCACCCAGTCCGACCTGCACTACGTGGGCTCGCTGACCATCGACGCGGCCCTGCTGGAAGCGGCCGACATCCTGCCCGGAGAGAAGGTCGACATCGTCGACATCAACAACGGGGCCCGACTGTCGACTTACACCATCGAGGGACCCCGCGGCAGCGGTGTCATCGGCATCAACGGCGCGGCCGCGCGGCTGGTCTCCCCCGGCGACCTGGTGATCATCGTCGCCTACGTCACCGTCACGGACACCGAGGCCCGTGAACTGCGCCCGCGTGTGCTCTTCGTCGACGGGCACAACCGCGTCACCGATCAGGGCGCCGACCCGGCCCACGCCCCCGCGGAAACCCTCCTGCGCGGCGACGCCGTGCACACCGGTGCCTGACCCGGTCCCCGCGGGGGCACGGCCGCGAAGCCGGGCGCCGGCCGCCGGCCGCCAGCCGGTACGCCGCATGCTGGGAGCCGTCGCCGGTTCCGCACGGAGCGCGGGGGTCGCGGTGGCGGTGCTCCCGCGCGGTCCACGGGCCGGGGCGTGCTGCTCGTCGCAGCTGCCCTGGGGGTTGCCTTCGCAGAGGTTGGCGGACACCGACGAGGACAACCCGGACCGCGAGGTCCGCCCCAGCTTCCTGGGGTAGGCCTGAGGCAGCCGCGGCTGGGAAGGCGGCTCCCGGCCGCACCAGGTGATCAGGCCGACTCAGCCCCGCGTGAGTGTGGCGCCCCGCCGTCGGGCGCTCGCCCACCGGACGGGCGCACGGCCGGTTGACGTCGGGCGGTCAGGAGGCCGGGCGGTCTTCCAGCGGGTAGCGGCGGCGCATCGTCGTGATGGTGAGGGACGGGCGCTGCCAGGCGCCGTCGGGGCGGTAGAGGTCGGTGCCCGGCGGCACGATCTCGTCGATTCGGTCCAGGGCCGTGTCGTCGAGCACGAGCGATGCCCCCTTGAGCGCGTCTTCCAGCTGTTCGCGCGTACGCGGGCCGATGATCACCGACGTGACCGCCGGGTGCGCCAGGGGAAACGCCAGCGCCAGCTCGGGCAGCGTGACGCCGAGCCCGTCCGCCACGGCCACCAGCTGCTCGACCGCGTCCAGCTTCGCGAGCGTCACCGGCAGCGCGGGGTCGAACCGGTGCGGTGTCAGGGCCGCCCGGCCGCTGCCCAGGTCGATCGGCCGCCCCTTGCGGTAACGGCCGCTCAGGAAACCGGACGCCAGCGGACTCCACGTCAGCGCGCCCATTCCGAGCCGTCGCACCACCGGCAGCACGTCCGCCTCGACGCCCCGCGCCAGCAGCGAGTACGGCGGCTGCTCCGTACGGAAGCGCATCAGCCCCCGCCGTTCGGCGACGTGGTGGGCCTCGACGATCTCGGAGGCCGGGAAGGTCGAGCAGCCGAACGCCCGGATCTTCCCGGCCCGCACCAGGTCGCCCAGCACCGACAGGGTCTCCTCCACGTCGGTCGTGTGGTCGGGCCGGTGCACCTGGTACAGGTCGATCCAGTCGGTGTCCAGCCGCCGGAGGCTGTCCTCCACTGCCCGCACGATCCAGCGGCGGGAGTTGCCGCTCCGGTTGCGGCCCTCACCCATGGGGAAGTGCGCCTTGGTGGCGAGGACCACCTCGTCCCGGCGGCCCCGCAGCGCCTTGCCGACGATGGTCTCCGACTCGCCCGCCGAGTACATGTCGGCGGTGTCCACGAAGTTGACGCCCGCGTCGAGCGCCGCGTGGAGGATGGCCGCGCATTCGTCGTGGTCGGGGTTTCCGACGGCGCCGAACATCATGGTCCCCAGGCAGAAGGCGCTGACCTCGATGCCCGTGCCGCCGAGAGCGCGATAACGCATGACAAAGCTCCTTGAGGGAGGGGGAGAAGCGTGCGCCGGGCGGTTGACTCCGGTCCGGCGGAGGTGACGTTAGAAGTTGGAGAGGACTCCAAGGCAAGTGCCGATTCCAGGCCCCGCGCCCGCCCGCCGGGCGCGGGCATGCCTCGGAAGGAGTCGTACGCGTGGTTCTCCCGGTCGCCCGGCGAGTCGAGCAGGATACGGATCCCAGTGACAGCCGAGTTCCGCCACCATTCCGGGCTGGACGACCCGTTCCGGTCTCTGCGCAGGCCCGACCACGTGGCCGGGGACACGCCCGCCGGGGTCAGGACCAGGCGGGCCGGGCGATGACGTCGACGCCCTCGATCGGATCTCGGCCTTCGCCACCCTCCCTGTCGGCATCCGCGACCGCCGGGAACGGGGTGTGGGCTACTACCCGTGCACGCACCTTGCCGCGCTGACCGACCCTGCAGCCGGCACCGCTCTTCTCGGCGGCGCCCACAGTCTGTGGTACGAGTATGTCTGCCCGCGGTTTCACCAGGCGCTCGCCGACCTGGACAGTGCCGTGGCGGCTCTCCCCGGCACGGCCAGTAGGGCGATCCGATCCGAACTGGAGGCAGGGAAGAACGGGTCGCGGGCAGGACTCGCGGACTTCCCGGGAACTTCCTCGGAGGCGGGAGCAGTACGCGCGGGGACGGCGATGGTGGTGACCGAACGCTACGACTCGTGATCTGGGACGGCAGGGACTACCTGGACCGCGATGTCCGCCTCAGCTCTCTGGCTGACCGAGCCGGTCAGGACCGACGTTGTGCGGCGGTGGCCCGGCGCCGCCGGGCCACCGGAGCGGATGTCAGTAGCCGTAGACCATTCTGTAGGCGACCTCCGGGAGGAACTGTCCGGCCGAGGAGCCGGAGCCGACGCCGCAGTTGCCGTCGGACTCGCCCGGCACCTTGATCCACAGCAGCATCTCGGCGCCGCCACCCAGCTGAGTGGGAGTGCCGATGCGGCGGCCCGCGGGGTTGCACCACTCGCCGTTGGAGCCGTTGCCGTTGCGGCTGGTGTCGATGACGAACGGCTTCGTGTAGCCGTAGCGGTCGGCCAGTTCGCTGTTGACGGCGTTGCCGTAGGCGCTGCTCTGGGCGGTGGTGTAGTAGTTCGACACGTTGAGGGAGAAACCGTGGGCCTGGCGGAGCCCGGCTTCGTGGAGGCGCTGGGCCATCGTCGCCGCGTTCACCCAGCCGGGGTTGCCCGCGTCGAGGTAGACCCAGGTGTTGGGCGCCTGGCGGTTGAATTCGGCGAGGGCGCCGCTGAGCATGCCCTGGCGTTCCCGGATCTGGTTCTGGTTCAGGCAGCCGTAGTCCGCGAGGGAGTCGGGTTCGAGGACGACGAGGGCCGGGCGGTTGGCGATCCCCCCGGCGAACTGCGCGATCCAGGTCGCGTAGGCGGAGGGCGACGAGGCTCCGCCTCCGGAGTGCCCGCCGCACGAGTCCCGGAGGTGGATGTTGTAGGCGACCAGGACGGGCAGCTTGTCCGCGTGGTCCGCCGCCCCGGTGTACGCACCCGTGGCGGTGCCGATGGTGCCGCTCCAGGCGCCGAACCAGCGGGCCGTGGGCGTGTTGGCCACGGACGCGTTGATGGCGGGGGCCCGGCCGTCAGCCGGGTTGGCGGCGACCCACTGCTTCGCGCTGGAGTGGGGGTCGACGTAGAAGCCGCTGGTCATGGTGGTGGGGTCCGCCGCGTGGGCGGGCGGTGCGACGGCGAGCGCGAGTGGCAGCGCGGCGAGGGAGGCGACGAGGGCGCGGATGGTGTGGCGCATGGCTGTACCTCGGTTTCCTGACGGCGGACGCGTCGTGTGGTCCCGTCCCGAGCGGGCGACGCGGTGAGGACGTGCGTGGTATGAGATCGTCGGGCGCCGGCGCACCGCTACGCCGCCCCGCAGCGCCCCGGAGCGCGCAGCGCGCAGCGCTCAGGGGCGCCAGGCGCCGTGAACGGGCGGCTCAGACGTTCCGCGGAGGTGCGTACGGCGCGGGACGAGGCGCCGGAGGAGGCTCCTCGAAGGGGGGCCAGGATCATCCCGGCCCCCTCCATGGTGCCGGTGCCACCGCACCGGATCAGGTGCGGGTCCAGCGCTGGTTGGCGCCGTTCCAGCAGGAGTAGAGCTGGATCTGGGTGCCGTTGGCGGTGCCGTTGGCGACGGCGTCGAGGCAGAGGCCGGACTGGACTCCGACGATGGAACCGTCGGAGTTACGCCACTTCTGGTTGTCTCCGCCCCAGCAGCTGTAGATCTGCACCCTGGCGCCGTTGCCGGTGCCTGCGGCGTCCAGGCACTTGTCCCCGTAGACCCGCAGCTCGCCTGTGGCGGTGTGGGTCCACTGCTGGTTGGCGCGGTTGTTGCAGTCCCACAGCTGGACCTGGGTGCCGTCGGCCGTACTGGCTCCGGGCACGTCCAGGCAGCGGCCCGAGGCGATTCCCTTGATCTGTCCGGAGCCGGGGGGCGGCGTCGGAGTGGGGGTGGGGCCGGGGGAGACGGCGTTGAGCGCGTTGAGGACGGAGGTGTAGGCGGGCTTCTTGCTGCCGTCGCCGTTGAACAGCAGCGGCGTCTGCTCGGCTCGCCAGGAGTCGGTGTCCCGCACGCCCCAGACGGTGATGCCGAGGCAGCGCGGGACGGCCAGGCAGTCGTTGGTCACGTTGGCGTAGGTCGTGGGGGAGGCGCCCTGGATGTCGAGTTCCGTGATGGCCACGTCGACGCCGAGGGCGGCGAAGCTCTGCAAGGTGGTGCGGAAGTTGCTGTCGTACGGGCTGCCGCTGTTGAAGTGCGCCTGGAAGCCGACGCAGTCGATGGGCACGCCGCGCTGCTTGAAGTCCCGGACCATGGCGTACATGGCCTGCGTCTTGGCCCAGTTCCAGTTCTCGACGTTGTAGTCGTTGTAGCAGAGCTTGGCGGCCGGGTCCGCGGCGCGCGCGGTGCGGAAGGCGACCTCGATCCAGTCGTTGCCGGTGCGTTGCAGGTTGGAGTCGCGCCGGGCTCCCGAGGTGCCGTCGGCGAACGCCTCGTTCACGACGTCCCACTGCGCGATCTTGCCCTTGTAGTGGGCCATCACGCCGTTGATGTGGTTGATCATCGCCTGGCGCAACGCGCTGCCGCTGAGGTTCTGCATCCAGCCGGGCTGCTGGGAGTGCCAGGCCAGGGTGTGGCCGCGCACCTGCTTGCCGTTCTGTACGGCCCAGTTGTAGACGCGGTCTGCGGCGGTGAAGTTGAACTGGCCCTGCTGCGGCTCGGTGGCGTCGATCTTCATCTCGTTCTCGGCCGTCACCGAGTCGAACTCGCGGGCGGCGATCGTCGTGTACGTCGAGTCGCCGAGCTTGCCCGAGGCGATGGCGGTGCCGAAGTAGCGGCCGCTCTGGGCCGCCGCGCGACCGAGCGTGCTCTCGGCGGCCTGGGAGTCCGGCGCCACCAGGACGGTGGCCGAACCGAGGACGCCGACGATCAGTGCCGCGCACAGGCCGCCGATTTTTCTGCGGAGCCTGGGCGGTCGAACGATAGGGGAGCGCATGGCTGAGCCTCCAGGGCGGAAATCACGGAAGGGTGCGAGCGCGGCAGAAGGAATTCGCGTCTGCGCTGTCCGCGCCCCCACGAAAGGAGTGCGTGCCGGCAGGGCGTGGCGATTCGAGACCGGCACCGTGGCACGACAGTGGAGAAGTACCACCGCCTCGGGATTCAGTCTGGGAAGAACGGCGTGAGCATGTCAATGATTTCGAAGGAGTTTCGAATTCCCGCCACTCGGAGAGAGGCCGGAAGAGGAATCAGTGGGCGCCTTCCGCGTCGAAATCTTTCGACGCGGAAGGCGCCTGCGGAACATCAGCCATTGAGGCGTCCGAATCTTTTCGTTGGGGCGGGCGCGTAGAAATCCAGGCCCGGTCCGGGAGTTTCTTACCGAATGTTCCCCAGGACGAGCGCCCCTCCGAGCGAGTCTCCGGGGCGTTGGCACGTTGCGGGCGCCGCCCGCCGACGTTACCGCCGTCACGGCGGTCCGCGCCGATGCGGGTACGTGATGTCGAACCATGCGGAGAGCGCCCGGCGCGGAGCTGGAGGCTGAGAGCGCCGCCGGTGGTCCGGAACGGTGCGCGCGGGCTGCGCAGGGTGCTCCAGTCCGCCGAGAGGGCGGTGAAGTCGTCGTGGACGGAAGCGGGCCCACCGAACTCCAGACGGTGTGCCCGCCGAGCCTTGGAGCGCACGGTCAGGCACTCCTCGTGAGCGGCGGCCGGAACCCGAAGCGACTTGATCCGACCCCCGCCGCTGCTGCGAGGCGAGGCGCTCCGTCCCGGCTTCCGCGGTGACCGGGGCGGTGCCGTACGCCCGGGGTGAGCTGGCCGAGCCCGTGGGCGAGGATGTCGTCGAGACCGGGCGCCGGTTCACCGACGTCGTCCTCCATCGGCACGGCGGGTGCTCCCGGCTCCGAGGGCAGCGCCCAGTATCCGCGAGTTGCCTCGCCTTCTCCGCGAGGGTCATCCTTCCCAGCAGATCGACGACGCGCACGGGCGCGGGGAGACGGGGGTCGCGCCAGGGCCCGTTCAAGGGTTCCCCCAGGGACGAGGCGGGGCGGTGGAGAGCCGGACCTTGAGTTCGGTCGAGAGCTCCATCCGCGGGCTGACCAGGGGCTGGCCGTCCAGAAGCTGGAACAGGGTGCGGGCCGCGACCCGCCCCATCTCCTCCAGCGGCTGACGCACCGTCGTCAGCGGCGGTGACAGCCAGTCGCACATCGGCAGGTCGTCGAAGCCCACCACGCTGAGGTCCTGCGGGATGCTCAGGCCGCACTGCCGGGCGGCTTCGTACACACCCATCGCCTGCTGGTCGCTACCGGCGAAGACGGCCGTCGGCGGCTCCGGGAGGGCGAGCAGCGCCTGGGCGCAACGGAATCCGCCCTCGTGCTGGAAGTCGCCGAACCGGATCAGATCGCGGTTCACCTCGATCCCGGCCCGCTCCAGGGCGGCCCGGTACCCGTCGATGCGGGCCTGGCTGCAGAGCATCTCCTTGCGCCCGCCGATCGCGGCGATCCGGCGGTGCCCCAGCTCCAGCAGGTGCTCGGTGGCCGCGAGGCCGCCCGCCCAGTTGGTCGCACCGACGCTCGGCACGCCGCCGCCCGGCAGGTCGATCGGGTCGATGACGACCAGCGCCGCCCCGGTCCGCTCGACCTGGGCGCGCTGGGCGCGGGTGACCGAGGCGGTGACGAGAATGACGCCGTCGCTGTGGTGCAGGGCCGGGAGCGCGGTCCAACTGGACGACGCGGCCTCGCCCGGCGGGACGAGCGACACGACGGTGCCGACGCTCCGCTGGGCGCACTCGGCCTCGACACCGCGCAGGATCTCCACCGCCCACGCGCTGTCCAGACCACCGATGATCAGGTCGATGAGACCCGATCTGCGGGCTCTGCCCTGTCGGCCGGGCGGGAGGTAGTTGTGCGCCTGCAGCAGACCCTCGATGCGCTCGCGCGTCGCGGGGGCCACATCGGAGCGGCCGTTGACCACCTTGGACACGGTGGCCTGCGAGACCCCTGCCTCCGCGGCGATGACGGCCAGGGTCGGGCGCTGCTCGCTCAATTTCTCTCCCTGTGCGGACACCTTGGGCTGCGATAGGTATCGCAAACTTTCGACGAGTTTCCGGGGGCTCGAACCAGCTGTCAACCTCACAGCAGGCCTGACGCGTCAGCATTCTGGGGCGAGGTCTTGACCCGCAAGCCGCGCGTTCCTAGTTTGTGGCAGCGCTGAGTTCGAGAGTGTTTCGAAATGTTTCGGGCGCGGCGCGAACCGGCACCCCACCCCGGAGGTCCCCATGGCCGGCACCCTCCCGAGCCGACGAAGGTTCCTGGCGCCCTCGGGCTCGACCGCCCTCTCCGTCTCCCCCACCGCAGCCTGCGGCGCCGACGAACCGGAGGGCGGGACGGGGGCCGGGGGCATGGTGTCCTTCGCGTGCTGGAGCATCGCCGCGACCGAGCCCGGCAAGTCCCTCTTCCCGGAGATCTCCGGGACGTTCACGGTCGCTCGATGCTCACGGAGCGGCTCCCGGACCTCGTGCACCCGCGCACGCAAGCCGTCGAGGGCCCGACCGTCGCGGGCGCGGTGTGCCAGTACAGGTACGGCTCCGGGGCCCGGTACCCGCGCGACCGGCTCGCGACCGGGGCCCCGGGCCGACCCCGAATCGCGCGGTGCGTCACGGACTGGTACCGCGACGACGCGTACGACGCCGTGCTCTGGCGCGGAACCCGGCGGAGCGAGGGCGGTGGGCCGGCCTTGGGCCACGGCATCCACCCAGATGGATCCGATGCTGGACGGGCTCGGCGCCTGGACCGGGGACCCCTCCCACCTCGATCACGGCGAGGCGTCGCGGCCGGAACGCCCGCGGGTCCCGCTCCACGGCCTGTGCGGCCTTCTCCAGCCCTGTCCCGTCCCCGCCCTCCCGGCGTGGCCGCCGCACGGTTCGTCCCCGTCACCGCACCCCCGACTCCCGAAGGAGCTGTTCTGATGAGATTTCGCCGCCCACCCCTGGCCCTGAGCCTTGTCCTCGCGGTGCTGTCGTCCCTGCTGCTGGGGGCCGCTCTCGTCAGCGCCCCGCCCGCCGCGGCGGCGACCGTCGATAGCAGCGCCTGGTACGTGCTGGTCAATCGCGGCAGCGGCAAGGCCCTGGACGTCTACAATCTGGCGACCGGCGACGGCGCCCGCATCACCCAGTGGACCAGGAACGACCAGAACCAGCAGCAGTGGCAGTTCGTCCCCTCCGGCGACGGCTACTACCGCGTCAAGTCCCGCCACTCCGGGAAGGTCCTGGACGTCCACAACTTCTCCACCGCCAACGGCGGCGCGATCGTCCAGTGGACAGACCTGAACGGCGCCAACCAGCAGTGGCGGCTCGCCGACAGCACGGACGGCCATGTACGGCTCATCGCCCGCCACAGTGGCAAGGCCCTCGAAGTGCAGGGCGCCTCCACCGCCGAGGGCGCGAACGTCGTCCAGTACGACGACTGGGCTGGCGCCAACCAGCAGTGGCGGCTCGTCAAGATTGCCGGCGGCACCCCCGGCACCTGCGCCCTTCCCTCGACGTACCGCTGGTCCTCCACGGGCGCGCTGGCACAGCCCAAGGCCGGGTGGGCCTCGCTCAAGGACTTCACCGTCGCCCCCCACAACGGCAAGCACCTCGTCTACGCGACGACGCATGGCGCCGCGGGAACGGGAACGGGCTGGGGCTCGATGAACTTCATCCCCTTCACCGACTGGTCGGAGATGGCCTCGGCCGGCCAGAACACGATGTCGAGTTCCGTCGTCGCGCCCACCCTCTTCTACTTCGCACCGAAGGACGTCTGGGTGCTCGCCTACCAGTGGGGCAGGACCGCGTTCTCCTACCGGACCTCGACCGACCCCACCGACCCGAACGGCTGGTCGGCGGAGCGGGAGCTGTTCTCCGGAACCATCGCCAACTCGCCGACGGGTCCCATCGACCAGACGATCATCGGTGACGGCACGAACATGTACCTGTTCTTCGCCGGCGACAACGGCAGGATCTACCGGGCGAGCATGCCCATCGGGAACTTCCCCGGCAGCTTCGGCACGACCTCGACGGTGGTCATGAGCGACACCACGAACAACCTGTTCGAGGCCCCGCAGGTCTACAAGCTCCAGGGCCAGGACCGATACCTCATGATCGTCGAGGCGATCGGTTCGCAGGGCCGGTACTTCCGCTCGTTCACGGCCACCAGCCTGAACGGCACCTGGACGCCCCAGGCCACGACCGAGAGCAACCCCTTCGCCGGCAAGGCCAACAGCGGCGCCACCTGGACCAACGACATCAGCCACGGCGAACTGATCCGCACCAGCGCCGATCAGACCTTCACGGTCGATCCCTGCGACCTGCGCCTGCTCTACCAGGGACGCGATCCCCGATCCGGCGGCGACTACGGCCAGTGGCCCTACCGACCGGGTCTGCTGACACCGCAGCGCTGACGACACGACCCGGCATGACACGGCACCGCCCCGGCCCGGATGGCGAGCCGGGGCGGCGGGACCGGCCGATGGCCGGGCCCGCCACGACCCGCGACCACTCGACCGGGGCGGCCGCGGGCGTGCCTTCCGTCCCCCGGCGACGCCGCGGACCAAGCCGTCGTCGACGGCCCGGATGCGGCTCAACGGACGGACGGCCTTTCGAGGCTGCCGCGCGAGCCTGCCCCTTCACCTCGGACCCGGCACGAACGCGGTTCTGCGACGACAGTTGTGACAGGAAACATCTGACCAGGCGTCACCGGCGGAGCAGTAGCGGGCCGCACACCCGTAGCCCGCTTGTGACGCAACAGGCGGTCCCGTCCCGGCTGCCCGCCCCCGGCTACCCCCACGCCCCCGCGCGGCCCAGCACGAAGTCGTACGCCTCCGACGCGCGGAACGTGCTCTGGCCGCCCGGGAACAGCAGGCCCGTCAGGCGGAACGCCGGGGCGTCCGCCGTCGCGGGGACGTACGGCACCGCCACGCACCGCATGCCCGCCGCGTGCGCCGCCTCCGCGCCCGGCGGGGCGTCCTCCACGACCACGCACTCGGCCGGGTCGGCACCCAGCCTGCGGGCCGCCTCCAGGAACACGTCCGGTTCCGGCTTGCCGTGCGGGACCTCCTCGGCGGAGACCAGCACGCGGAAGTAGCCGGACAGGCCCGTGCCGGCCAGGACCGCCTCGATGGCCGCCCGGGAGGAGCCGGACGCGACCGCCATCGGCACCCCGTCGGCGTGCAGCCGCTCCACCAGCAGTCGCATCTCGGGGAAGACCTCGGTCGCCGCGCGCGCCAGCTCCAGATAGTGCCGGTTCTTCCCGGCGAGCAGCTCCTCCAGCGGCGCGTCGATGCCGTACTCCGCCTTCAGCGCCTGGAGCATCTCGCGCGTGCCGATGCCGATGAAGTCCGTGTGCCGCTCCCAGTCGAAGCCGGTCACGCCGTAGGCCGCGAGCACTCTGCGCCCGGCCTCGTAGTAGTTCGGCTCGCTGTCCACCAGCGTGCCGTCCAGGTCGAAGACGACGGCGGTCACCGGCCCTCACCCCCGCCGGTCCGGGACGCCCGCGCGTCCCGGCCCACCGCCTCCACCAGCGGCAGCAGCCGGAACGGCACCCGCTCGCGCAGCGCCACCTCCGTCCGCGTCCGTACGACGCCCGGGAGCTGGATGAGTTGCTGAATGACGTCCTCCAAGTGAGCGTTGTCCCGCGCGACCACCCGCGTCAGCAGATCCCCGCCGCCGGTGATCGAGAACGCCTCCACGATCTCCGGTACGGCGGCGAGCGCGTCGCCCACCTCGTCGAGGTGCCCCTGCGTCACCTCGACGTGCACGAAGGCGAGCACCGGGTGGCCCAGCGCGGCGGGGGAGAGGAACGGGCCCGTACCCGTGATCACGCCGTCCCGCTCCAGCCGGTCGAGCCGCGCCTGGAGGGTGCCGCGCGCGATGCCGAGGAGCCGCGCGTACTCCCGCACGCTTGTGCGTGGCTGTTCGATCAACAGCCGGAGGATCCGTGTGTCCAGTTCATCGACCGGCATGGTCCCTCGCCCCCTCGTGGCCGGGCAGTCCGTATCCCGACTGTACCAATGGCACCGTGTCCGCCGTCGGGTTCCGGTCGTCGGCCCGTGCGCGTCCGAATGGCCGAGGGAACGTTTCTCTCCAACTGTCCGACGACTTGGCCGAAAATCGCCGAAACCACGGCCCGGAGGGCGCCGCACACCCCGTGACCACGGTGTCGCCCCTCCCGGTGACGTGTGCGGGGCGGCCGTGTGTCGGATCAGAACACCGCAGGGGCGACGCGTACCGTTGACGGCCCATGAGCTGCGGCGTATCACTTTCGGCTAGTGCCGTAACTCTCTCCTTCCAGGGAGGTGTTCCCTCTGTGGCGACGCGACGCGCGTTCCTCGCCGGCTCGACCGCAGTAATCTCCGCCACCCTCCTGCCCTCCTCTCCCGAAGCCCACGCCGAAGCCGGGAGCCAGCTCATGCGTGAACCCCAGCTCATCGGAATCCCCCTCAGCGACGTCCTGCTCCTCGGCGGCGCCGTCGCCCCGGGACCCACCGGCAAGCAGGCCCTGTGGAACGCCTCGACGGGCAAGCCCGCCCGCCTCAACGCCATGGACCCGACGACCGGGGACCTGCTGGTCAGCGCCCCGCTCACCGGCGGCGACGGCGCCTGGGCCGTCACCGCTGCCCCCAGCGGGGTCTACGCGGGCACCTACGGAAACGCGCACCTGTACCGCTGGACCCCGGGCTCCGGCGACACCGCCGAGGACCTGGGCCTCCCGGCCGCCGGGCAGACGTTCATCTGGGCGCTGGCCACCGACGCCGACGGCAAGGTCTGGGGCGGTACGTTCCCCGGCGGCAAGGTCTTCCGCTTCGACCCGGCCACCCGCGCCTTCACCGACTTCGGGCAGGCCGTCCCCGGCCAGACGTACGTGCGCAGCATCGCCTGCGCGGGCGGCAAGGTGTACAGCGGCTCCTACGCGGCCGCCCACATCGCCGAACTCGACCCGGCCACCGGCACCTTCACCCGGCTCCCCACCCCGCCGGGCCTCGGCACGATCGCGGGCAAGCCGGTCTACGACCTGAACGCGTACGACAACCGGCTGTACGCCCGCATCGGCTCCGACGCCCCCAACCCGCTGTACGTCTTCGACCTCGCCACCCGCACCTGGTCGGACCCCATCCCGGAGGTCCACGGACTGAGCGTCTGCCCGCCGGGAGAGGATGGCGCGGTCTACTTCTTCCAGCGCAGCGAACTGCGCCGCTACGACCCGGCCACCGGCGAGAACACCGGCACCGGCCTGGTCCTCAGCGGCAAGGTGCAGAACGCCCGCTCCTTCGGCTGGGCCGAGCTCGGCCTGCCCGACTACCCCGGCCGGAGCGTCGTCGGCACCCTGTGGCGCGGCGACATGTTCCGGTACAACCCGACGACCGGCGCGCACGCCGTCCTGGGGACCAAGGTCCGCAAGGAGCCCATCGACATCCAGGCCCTCGCGGCGGGCGGGCGCCGGACCATCTACGCGGGCGGCTTCCTCAACGGCGGCCTGTCCGCCGTGAACACCGTCACGGGCACGCCGTCCTTCCACCGGTTCGGTCAGATCGAGGCCATCCTCCGGGACTCGGAGGGCACGGTCTGGATCGGCCAGTACCCCGACGCCCGGCTGTTCCGCTACCGGCCCGACCAGCCGTGGAACAGCCCCGAGTACTCCCCGGAGGGCCCGCCAGGCACCCCCGCCAACCCCGAGGTCGTCGTCACCCTGAAGCCGGAACTCCAGGCGCGGGCCCGCTGCCTCGCCGAGGCCGACGGGAAGATCGCGGTCGGCACGGTCCCGGACGGCAACCGCCTGGGCGGCGGGCTCGCGGTGTACGACAAGGCCACCGGCGAGTGGACGTTCACCCGCAACGTCGTCCAGGACATGTCCATCATCGCGCTCACCGCCGACGACGGCGTCGTCTACGGCGGCGCGTCGATCTTCGGCGGACTCGGCACCACCCCGCCCACCCGCACCGCAGGTGCCGTCTTCGCCTGGGACGTCACCCGCGGCGAGAAGCTGTGGGAGCTCGAACTGGTCCAGGGCATAGCGTCGGTCAGCGCCGTCGAGGTGGTCGGCGGGGTGGTCTGGGCGCTCTCCGGGCACTCGCTGTTCGCCATCGACCCGGACGGCCCGACCATCCTGCACCGCCTCGAACTGGGCACCCGCAGCAACGACGGGTCGATAGTGGTCAGCCGCCGCAAGCTGTACGTCTCCGTGGACGGCGCGCTGATCTTCCGGGTGGACCCGCTGTTCCCGGACCGCGACCCGCACCTGCTGGTCAACTTCCCGCACCGGCGGCTCGCCGCCCACGAGGGGTGGCTGTACCTCAGCCGGGGGCCCGAGCTGTACAAGGTCGACGTACGCCGCTGAAGACGTTGGCCGTCGAACGCCGGGCCGCCGGAGGCCACGCCGACGAAGACGTACGCCGTTGAAACCGGGCGATGTACGCCCCTGACACCACGCGCACCGTGCCATTGACAGCCCGATTTCTGCCCGGTTACTTTCGGCCCCGACCGAAAGTGACCGGGCTCGCGTATCCTTCTCAGGCCCTGCGGAGGCCCTACATGACGACAGGCTTCAAGCGCGCCATCACCCCTATCGCCCTGATCGCCGCGGCCTCCCTGCTGGCCGGCTGCGGCGGCGGCGACGGCGGGTCCGGACCGAACGACGTCACCCTCTGGATGTATCCCGTCATCGCGGACCCCAAGGCCAACTCCGCCTACTGGGCGCAGATCGAGAAGGACTTCGAGGCGGCCCACAGCGGCACGAAGCTCACCATCGAGGAACAGCCCTGGGAGAACCGCGACGAGAAGCTCGCCACGGCCTTCGGCAGCGGCAAGGGCCCGGACGTGGTCCTCCTCAACCCGGACCAGGTCCCGCAGTACCTCGGCAACGGCGCCCTGCGCCCCGTGGACAAGGCCGTCGAGGGCATCAAGGAATCGTTCCTGCCCAACGCGCTCGACGCGCTCACCCACGACGGCAAGCTCTACGCGGTGCCGATCTACCACACCGTCACCACGACGCTGTACAACAAGAAGCTCCTCGACCGGGCCGGCATCGACAAGCCGCCCGCCACCTGGGACGAGATCAAGGCCGCGGCGCCCAAGCTGAAGCGCGCCGGGGTCGCCACCCTCGACTACTCGGCGAGCAACGAGGCGACCCTCAACCTCAACTTCTATCCGCTGCTGTGGCAGGCGGGCGGCAAGGTGTTCTCCGAGGACGGCAAGAAGGCCGCGTTCAACGGGCCCGAGGGCGTCGCCGCCCTCACCTTCCTCACCGACCTCTACGAGGCGGGCGCCGTCCCCAAGTCGGCCCTCACCAACACCAACATCTTCGCCGACCACCCCTTGGGCGAGCAGCAGGTCGCCATGGGCTTCTCCGGCACCCTCGCCGACGCCGACCTGGCCCGCAAGACCTGGGGCGCCGAGAACGTGGTCGTCGGCAAGCCCCTGCGCAACGTCGAGCAGGTGTCCTTCGGCGTCCCCGGCGGCCTCGGCCTGAACGCCAAGTCCCGCAACGTCGCGGGCGCGGAGAAGTTCCTCGCGTTCATGGCGGACCCGGCCCGCATCCAGAGCCTCGGCAAGGCCAGCGGCTTCCTGTCGCCCCGCACCGACGTGACCGTGCCCAGCGACGCCCCGTACGCCAAGCAGTTCCAGGAGGCGCTGCCCTTCGCGTACCCCGGTGAGCCCAGCCCCGTCGCCCGCCAGCTGATGTCGCTGATCGCCCCCGAGATCCAGGCCGCGCTGACCGGGCGCAAGAGCCCCAAGGAGGCCCTGGACGCGGCGGCCGCGCAGGCCGACGACCTGCTGGCACGGCAGCGTTGACGGCCGGCACGGCCGGTGAGCGGACCGCACCGACCCCCGAGCCCGTCGCCGTACCCGGCCCGCCACTCCCGGCGGGCCGGCCGGCGCGGCCGGTCCGCCGCCGCGAGGCACGCGTCGGGCTGCTGTTCGTCGCGCCGATGCTGCTGCTGTTCGTCGTGTTCCGCTTCGGCCCGACGATCGGCGCGGCGTTCCTGTCGCTCACCGACTACCGGCTCAGCGGCGACTGGCGGTTCATCGGCGCCGAGAACTACGCCCGGCTCCTCCAGGACGACCTGTTCTGGTCCAGCCTCGGCGTCACCGCCCTGTACACCGTGTTCTTCGTGCCGCTGACGGTCGCCCTGTCGCTCGGCACGGCCCTGCTGCTGCACCGCACGGTCTGGGCACGCGGCTTCTTCCGCGGCGTGTTCTTCCTCCCGTACGTCACCAGCATCGTCCTCGCCGCCGTCATCTGGAAGTGGATCTACGACGTGGAGGACGGCCTGCTCAACGCGGCGCTCGGCGTCCTCTCCCTCGGCCCCGTCGACTTCCTGGGCGACGAACGCCTCGTCCTCCCGGCCATCGCGGCCACGTCCGCCTGGAAGGGCTTCGGCTACTCGATGCTGATCCTCCTCGCCGGACTCCAGTCCATCCCGCGCGAGGTCACCGAGGCCGCGGTCATCGACGGCGCCACCGGCTGGCGGCGGCTGCGCTGGGTCACCCTGCCGCTGCTGCGCCCCGTGCTGTTCTTCGTCCTCGTCATCGAGGCGATCGGGGCGTTCCAGGTGTTCGACGCGATGTACGTGATGACGGCGGGCGGTCCGGTGCGGGCCAGCTACTCCCTCGTGTACTTCCTCTACGACTCGGGCTTCAAGTTCTTCGACTTCGGCTACGCGAGCGCGCTGGGCCTGGTGCTGTTCCTGGTGGTCCTGGTGTTCTCGCTGATCCAGCGGCGGCTGATCGGACGGGACGACTGATGGCGAGAGTGCGGCTGCCGGTTCTGCTGGCCCTGGTGGCGCTGGTGACCATGACGCCGTTCGTGGTGATGGTGCTGGTCGCGTTCGCGCCGCCGGGCGGGAAGACCCTGCCGGGCGCGTTCGACCTGACGCGCGCCACGTGGGAGAACTTCTCCGCCGTGCTGTCCGGCGCGGAGATCGGCCGCTGGGCCGCCAACTCCCTCGTGTACTCGCTGGTCTCGGTCGTGCTGATCCTGCTGTTCTCGTCCATGGCCGGGTACGCCTTCGCCAAGAAGCGGTTCCCGGGGCGGGAGGTGCTGTTCTGGGCGTTCCTGGCGACGCTGATGGTCCCGTTCCAGGCGACGCTCATCCCGTACTTCGTCCTCGTGTCCCGGCTCGGCGGCGTGGACACGTACTGGGGACTGATCGTGCCGACGCTCGCCAACTCGCAGGCCGTGTTCCTGATGCGGCAGTTCATCATGCAGCTGCCCGACGAGCTGTTCGAGGCCGCTAAGATCGACGGGGCGTCCGAGTGGCGGATCTACACCACGGTCGTCATCCCGCTCATCACCCCGGTCCTGGCGACGCTCGGCGTGTTCGTCTTCCTGTGGCACTGGAACGACTTCCTGTGGCCGCTGGTCATCGGCCAGTCCTCCGAGATGCGGACCCTCACCGTGGGCCTCGCGACGCTGGAGGGGGAGAACGTCGCCGTCAACCAGATCATGGCCGGGGCGACCATCACGGTCCTGCCCTGCCTGCTGGTCTTCGGTCTCCTCCAGCGCTATCTGACCGACTCCATCGCGACGACCGGCCTCAAGAACTGACGCTCACCGCGCGGCGAGCAGGGGCAGCACGTCCGTGCCGTACGCCTCGATGGCGCGCAGCGCGTCCGCCTGGGGCATACCGGGCGGCTGGACGCGCAGCACCACCCCGTCGGCGCCCATCGCCGCGTAGTGGCCCAGCCGGTCCGCGCACTCCTCGGGCGAGCCGATCACCGAGCGCGCCGCGATGTCGTCCCACTCCTGCGCGTACCGCTCCGCGTCCGCCGAGGTGCGCTTCCAGTCGCCGTACGCGTCGTACAGCCCGCGCAGCGGCTCCTCCAGTGCGGCCCGCGCCAGCTGCGTGGTGGGCGCGCAGTAGCCCTCGCGGCAGACGATGACCTCCGCGCCGAGGCTCTCCGCGCGCCTCGGGTACGACAGGTACTCGGCGATCTTGCCGGGCAGGTCGGCGTCCAGCTCGTTGAACGACGTCGTCCAGCCGTCGCACATCCGCGCCGTACGCTCCAGCGCGGCCGGCACCCGCCCGCCGTTCCAGATCCGCGGGCGGGGGCTCTGCACCGGGCGGGGCGACAGGAACGCCCCGTCCAGGGAGGCGAACCGGCCCTCGTGGGTGACCTCGTCCTCGGTCCACAGCCGCGTCACCAGCTCCAGGCACTCCTCGAACCGCGCCACCCGCTCGCGCGGCTGCGTGCCGTACAGCGTGAACTCCTCCGGCCGGTAGCCGAGCACGAAACCGGCCGTCAGCCGCCCTCCCGACAGCACGTCGATGTGCGCGAGGGTCTCGGCGAGCCACACCGGGTGGTACACGGGCGCGATCAGCCCGGCCGTGGCGAGCCCGATCCGCTCGGTGTGCGCCGCCAGGTACGCGAGGGAGGTCACCGCCTCGTGGTAGCCGGGGCGGTGCAGATGCCGCTCGCCGAGCACCACCCACGCGAAGCCCGCCTCCTCCGCGAGCCGCACCTGCTCCACCGCGTCGGCGAGTCGCGGCCGGTCGGCCTTGTCGGCGTACAGGTTGACGTAGAGGCCGAGGCGCATGGCACCGGTTCCTTCCTTTACGGTCCGGGCCGTAAAGGCTAGCGTGAACGCGCACCGCGGCGACAGACCGTGAGACAAGACGACAGATCGTCAGACAGCACCGTCCTACAGGGGGTCGCTCATGTCCGCTACCGAGGAACTCGCCGGGCGGCTGCGCGGCACGGTCCTGCCCGCCGTGCTCACGCCCATGGACGCCGACGGGGCCGTGGACTACACGGCCCTGCGCCGGTACGCCGAACGGGTGGCCGCCGAGCGGATCGGCGGCGTCGCCGTGTGGGCGCACACGGGCCGCGGGCTGTACCTGTCGGCGGGCGACCGGCGGCGGGTGCTGGAGGTGTGGCGCGACGCCGTGGACGTGCCGGTCGTCGCCGGGGCGGGCGTACCTCGCGCGCTGCGCGGCGCGCCGCTCCAG
The DNA here is from genome assembly GCF_000478605.2 of Streptomyces thermolilacinus SPC6. Classification (GTDB taxonomy): domain Bacteria; phylum Actinomycetota; class Actinomycetes; order Streptomycetales; family Streptomycetaceae; genus Streptomyces; species Streptomyces thermolilacinus. The sequence continues at coordinate 5,931,134 of NZ_ASHX02000001.1, forward strand.
GACGCCGAGGACGCGGCGGTCGCCATGGCCGCGGAGGCCGCGGAGCTGGGCGCGGACGCCGTGATGGTGTACCCGATGGCCCGCCACCATGCCCTGCCGGACGCGACGGAGCGGGCGGTACGGCTCCACGAGCGGGCCGCCGAGGCGAGCGGGCTGCCCGTGCTGGGCTTCTTCCTGCACGGCGAGGCGGGCGGCTACCCGTACTCCCCGGAGCTGATCCGGCGGCTGCTGGCCCTGCCTTCCGCCGCCGGGATCAAGATCGCCACGTTGGACCGGGCGGTGGACTGCCAGGACGCCGTCCGGGCGGCCGAGGGGAGCGGCGCGCTGGTGGTGACCGGCGAGGACCGCATGTTCGGGCCGTCGCTGATGTGGGGGGCCGACACGGCGCTGGTCGGCATCGCCGCCGCCCGCGTGGGCCTGACCACCGCCGTGCTCGACACGTGGAATGCCGGGGACGCCGCCGGGTTCCTGCGGGCCTCGGGGCGGCTCGACCGGTTCGCCGAGGCCACCTTCCGCGCGCCCATCGAGGGCTATGTGCAGCGGATGCTGTGGGCCGCCGTGTGGGAGGGCGCCGTCCCCGAGGAGGCCGCCTTCGACCCGTACGGTCCACCGCTCCCGCACGCCGAGCGGCGCGCCGTCGTCACCTGCCTGGAGCGGCTCGCCAAGGAGGACGACACGGCGCGGTGAGCGCCCGGTGCGGCGCCTGGGGGCCCGGCGCCCAGGCGCCGCGCCCGGAAAGCGGCGTACCCGTCTCGGCGGCCCCGCTCAGCGCGACGGCACCCGCCGCGCCGCCCGGTGGAGGGCGTCCGCGATCCGGTCCACGTGCTCCGCCCCGTACGCCTCGTTCCACGGCAGCGCCAGCAGCGTGCGCCCGATCAGCTCCTCCGCGCGCGGGCACTGCCCCGCACGGCCGCCGGGCACCGCCGGGTTGGCGTACAGCGGACGCTCCAGATAGCCGGGCAGCGCCGGTACGCCCTCGGCCGCCAGCTCCTTCGCCCAGCGCGCGTTGTCCCCGACCAGCAGCGGGAACATCCACCACGCGTGCCCCACCGGGTCCCCTGCGAGCGTCACCCCGTCCAGCCCCTCCAGCGCCGCGAGAAGCCTCCCGGCCGCCGCGCGCCGCGCCCGTACGACCCCCTCGACCTTCGCCAGCTGGGCCCGCGCCACGGCCGCGACCAGCTCCGCCATCCGGTAGTTGAGGCCCGTCTCACGGTGGATGCGGCCCTCCGAGCGGTCCCAGCCCTTGTCCATGAACAGCCGCATCCGCCGGGCCCGTTCCGGGTCGTCCGCGATGACGAGACCGCCGTCGCCCGCCGTGATGTGCTTGTACTGCTGGAGGCTGAAGCACGCGATGTCCCCGGCCGTGCCGAGCAGCCGCCCCGACGCGTCCTCGCCCAGCCACGCCTGCGCGCAGTCCTCCACCAGCGGCAGCCCGTGCCGGTCGCACACCTCCCGCAGCCGCGCCACATCCGCCGCTCCGCCGAACAGGTGAACCGCGATCACCGCCTTCGTACGCGGCGTGATCGCGGCCTCCACGGCGTCCGGGTCGAGGTTGCCGTCCCCGGCGCGCACGTCCGCGAACACGGGCCGCGCGCCGTGCGCCAGGACCGGCGCGACCGTGCCGAAGTCGGAGATCGGCGTCGTCACCACCTCGTCGCCCGGCCCGACCCCGCACGCCGCGACCGCCAGGTGCAGCGCCGCCGTACCCGACGAGCACGCCACCGCGTGCGGACGCCCGTACAGCGCGGACATCTCCGCCTCCAGCGACCGCGCCTCCGCGCCGAACGCGCTGCACAGCACCGCCGAGTCGAGGACCCGCAGCACCGCCGCCCGCTCCTCGTCGCCGATCGTCCTGCCACGCGGATCGAGCACCGTGGGCAGGGGGATTTCCCGTTCGGGCATCGGGTTACTATCCTTCCGCCTAAATACGCGGTTACGGCCTGGGCCGAAACTAGGACCCCTGTGGACGGGCGTCAACCAGCCCCGCGGGAGCCCCACGGAAGCCCCCACAGAAGCCCCACGCAAGCCCACGGACACCCCGCGGCACTTCGCCAAGACGAACGGAGACCGGCCGATGGCGCTCACGGTCGGCGTGATAGGTCCCGAGGACCTGGTGGACAAGGTCGTCGCCGTCGGCGGCGAGACCGGCGCGGCCCGGCTGGTCGCCCTGCCGTACCGGCACGAGGACGAGACCCTCGACGTGGTCGGCCAGGCCCGCGCCCACGTCGACGCGCTGCTGTTCACCGGCGTCGTCCCGCACACCCTCGCCGCCGGTGCCGGGCTCGTGGACCGGCCCGCCATGTACGTCCCGTACAGCGGCGCCACGCTGCTGCGGGCCCTCGTGGAACTGCTCCGGCTGGGCCACGACGTGTCGCGGATCTCCATCGACACGCTCAGCCGCGACGAGGTGACGGAGACGCTCACCGAGGCGAAGCTCCCCACCGAGCACGTCCGCGTCCTGCCGTACCGGCCCGGCCTCACCTCGCGGGACCTGGTGGACTTCCACCTCTCCGCGCACGAGCGGCACGGCACCACCGTCGCCCTCACCTGCCTCGGCTCGGCCTACCACCAGCTGGAGCACCGCCTCCCCGCCGTACGGCTCGCCCCGTCCCGCCACTCCATACGCGCGACCCTGCGCGCCCTCGTCCTCGCCACCACCGGCGCGCACAGCGGCGACGCGCAGGTCGCCCTCGGCATCGTGGACCTCCCGGCCGCCGACGGGGAACTCGCCGCGGACCTCGCCGCCCTCGGCGGGAGCCTCGCCGGGCTGCCGGACGGCAGCCGCCTCGCGGTGACCACGCGCGGCGCCCTGGAGAAGGCCACCGACCAGTTCACCCGCCTGCCGTTCCTCGACGGGCTCGCCGCCCGGCACGGCTCCGCCCACGTCGGCTTCGGCCTCGGCCGTACGGCCGCCGAGGCGGAGGCGCTGGCCCGGCGGGCCGTCAACCGGGCCAGGTCGGTCGGACCGGTCGCCGGGGTCGTGAGCATGAAGGACGACATCGACATCGTCATCGCCCACGACACGGGCGACCCCCTCCCACCCGCCGCGACGCCGAAGAGCACCGGGCTCCTCGCCCGCCGCGCCGGTCTCAACCCGCAGACGCTGGAGCGGCTGCGGGAGCTGGTCGCCGCCGAGGAGGAGGAACCCGGCATCACCGCGCACCGGGTCGCCGAGCACCTGGCGGTCCAGCAGCGCACCGCCCGGCGCATCCTCAAGCGCCTGGAGCGCGCGGGGGTCGCCGTGCCCGTCGGCAGCCGGCAGGAAGGACGCACCGGCCGCCCGCCCATCGTCTACCGAGTACGTCTCTAGGCCCGACGCCCGTCGGCGGGGGCCGTGACCCGGAGGAGCCGCGTGAAGATCGAGTCGATTCGCAGCCATGTCGTCCACGCTCCCTACCGGCGCCCCTTCGCCATCAGCAGCGGAACCAGCGCCGACCTCGTCAGCCTCGTCGTGGAGGTGCGCGCCGACGACGGCGCCACCGGCTACGGCGAGGCGTCGCCCATGACCGCGTACACGGGGGAGACCCTCGACGGGCTGCGCGCCGCCCTCACCGGCCATGCTGCTCCCGCCCTCGTAGGCCGGGACCCGCGCGACCTGGCCGGCGCCCACGCCGCCATGGACGCGGCGATCCGGGGCCAGCACCTCGCCAAGGCCGCCCTCGACCTGGCCCTCCACGACCTCGCGGGCCGCGCCGCCGGATGGCCCGTCCATCTGCTCCTCGGCGGGCGGCTGCGCGACGAGGTGCCCACCACCTGGGTCGTCGGCCTGGGCACGCCCGAGGAGATGACCAAGGAGGCCGCCGAGTACGCGGCGCGCGGCTTCACCCACATCAAGGTCAAGGGCGGCGAGGACCCGGACCTGGACGTCGAGCTGGTGCGCGCCGTCCGCGCCGCCGTACCCGACCGGGTCGAGCTGTCCCTCGACGCCAACGAGGGCTACGACCCGTCCACCGCCGCCCGCACCGTGGCGCGCCTCGGCGACGAGGGCCTGGATCTGGTGGAGCAGCCGCTGCCCCGCTGGGACCTCGCCGGGATGGCGGCCCTGCGCGGGCGCGGCGGGCCGCGGGTGATGGCGGACGAGTCGCTCCAGTCCCTCCACGACGCCCTGGAGATCGTCCGGCGCGGCGCCGCCGACGTCCTCAACATCAAGATCCTCAAGGTGGGCGGGCTCCACCGCGCCCGCCAGATCGCCGCGCTCGCGGAGGCCGCCGGGCTCGCCGTGAAGATCGGCACCATGCCGGAGCTGGGCGTCGCCACCCTCGCGGCCGCCCACCTCGCCGCCGCTCTGCCCCACGCCACCGTCCCCGCCGACCTCGTCGGGCCGCTCCTGGTCGAGGACGAACCGCTCGCCCCGGCCGCCTTCGCGGGCGCCGAGAACACCGGCCGGGTCACCCTGCCGGACACCCCGGGCCTCGGCCACCGGCTGACGGGGCTTCCCAGTGGGGCGGCGACGGGCTGACGGGGCTACCGGGCGGGCCGGTGACGGGCTGACGGGGCTTCCGGGCCGGGTGGTGACGGGCTGGCGGGGCTTCCGGGCGGGCGGCGACCGGTCGACGGTCCTTCCCGGCCACCCCTGACGCCCGACGGACCGGCCGCCGTGGCGGCCTGGTCCGTTGGTACCCCATTGGCCGAGACGGGCACGGTATCGCTGTACCAACGGACCAGTGATCGACGCTCGATTTGAGCCACCGCCCTCGCGGATGCTTTTCTTGTCATATCCACGTATCAGCGGCGCCGCGCAGCGCCGGACGGCAACGACGCCGTCCCGGACCGCGGCGCCTTCGTCGTGCCTCCGAACGCCCACCACCCCCGGGCGGCCCGCGGCCGACGACAGCAAGACAGAGACAGGGGGGCGGTACCACCGTCATGAAGAGGTTCTTCGTGGCCCCGGACCCGGGGTACCTCAGGCTGAGGAACGCGACCCGCGCCGTGCTCGGCATCGGGCTCGCCGTCGCACTCGCCGAACTGGCCGGTCTGTCGCTGACCGCGTCCATCACCGGCGGTCTGGCCGCGCTGCTGGCCCTCTTCACCGTCATGGACGGAACCGTCCGCGCCCAGCGGATCACCACCGCGCTGCTGCCCGCCGCCGGTCTCCCCGTCCTCGCCCTCGCGACGTTCCTGCGCGACCTGCCGCTCGGCCGGGACGCCGCTTTCCTCGTCGTCGTCTTCTGCGGCGTCTACGCCCGGCGGTGGGGCCCGCGCGGCCACGCCCTGGGCATCTTCGCGTTCATGCAGTTCTTCGTGGTGCAGTTCCTCCACGCCGCCCCGGCGCAGCTGCCCGAGCTGTACGCCGCCGTCGGCATCGCCGTGGCCGCCGCGGCCGCCGTGCGGTTCGCCCTCTGGCCCATCGAACGCCGCACCCCGCCCGCCGCCGCTCCCGCCCCGCTGCCCGGACGCGGACTCGCCAGGCCGACCACCCGCCAGGCCGTCCAGACCACCCTCGCCTGCGCCTTCGCCCTCGCCGTGGGGCAGGTCCTCTCCGAGGAGCGCTGGTACTGGGCGGTGGGCACCACCTGGTGGATCTTCGTCAACACCGCCTCGCGCGGCGAGACCCTCGTACGGGGCTTCCGCCGCGTCGTGGGCACCGTCGTCGGCATCCTCGTCGGCCTGGTCGTCGCGCTGCCACTGCACGGCGCGCCCGGCCCGACGGCCGCGCTCGTCGCCGTGTGCGTCTTCGGCATCTTCTACGCCGCGCCCGTCTCGTACAGCTGGATGATGCTCGCCGTGACGGTGATGGCCGGGCTGCTGTACGGGCTGCTCGGCGTCCTCACCCCGGGCCTGCTCGTCCTGCGGGCGGCCGAGACGGGGGTGGGCGCGCTGTTCGCCGCGCTCGCCGTGACCTTCGTCCTGCCGGTCACCACGCACGCCACGAACGACGCCTGGATCCAGCGCGCCCTGCTCGCGGTGCGCCGCTGCACCGCCGAGGCCGCCGAACGCCTCGCCGGTTCCCCCACCGCCGACCCGGCCCCGCACGCCGCCGAGCTGGAGATGCTGCTGGGCCGCGTACGGATGGCCCTGGCGCCGCTCGTCCACCCGCTGAGCCCGTTCCGCGACCGCAAGGCCCGCGCCCGCCAGGTCCTCGCCCTGCTGGACGACTGCGCGCGCGAGGTGCGGGGGCTCGCGTCGGTGGCCGCCGACCCGGACGCCAGCCACGACGCCCGGCTCGCCGCTGCCTGCTGGCGGGTGGAGGCGGCCGTGGAAGCCCTGCTCAAGGGACGCGAGCGTGCCCGGGACGGCGCGGACCGGCAGGCCCGCCCCGCGCCTTCCGTCGATGCCGCACCGACTGCTTCGGCATCCGCTGCTTCGGCTTCCCATGATGCCGCTTCCGGCGCCCCGGTTCCTTCGGCCGCTTCCGCGGCTTCGGAGCCCGAGGCGTCGGCGGCCGTACCGGCGCTGGCGCACCTGCACGGACTGGAACGGCTGCTCGCCGAACTCGACGGCCCGCTGCGCACGAGGCCCCGCTCGCTGCTCGTGCGCTCCTGAACCCGGCCCGGTCGGCCCGCCGCCCCTGCTGCCCGCGTGCCTGTCCGCCCTGGTCTAGACCGCAGCTGCTAGCGTCGGTCCCGCAACGCCAGAGACGGCCACTGGGGAGGGGCAGCGGTGGAGCGGCACGGGGACGAGGACACAAGGCACCGGCCCGCTAACCGGTCGGGCACCGGCGCGCCCCACGACGGCGCGGCGGATGCCGGCACGGTGGCCGGTGGCGCGGCGGATGACCGTACGGCGCCCGGCGGCGCGGCACACGCCCGTACCGAGCCGGGTGGGGCCGCTGGCGCCCTTACGGCGGCCGGTGAACGCGGCGACGGGGCGGTCGAGGCGCGGCGGGCGTTCATCGGGTCCTTCACCTCCGCCGGGGGGCGCGGCGTCAGCGCCGCCACCATCGACGCGGAGACCGGCGCGCTCGCGCTCACCGGTGCCACGGACGCCGTCGCCGATCCGTCGTTCCTGGCGCTGCGGCCCGACGCGGCCGTGCTGTACGCGGTGTCCGAGACCGGCGAGGGCGCCGTCGCCGCGTTCGACGTCACCGGCCCGGAGCCCCGCCTCATCGGCGCCCCCGAGCCCGTACACGGCTCAGCGCCCACCCACCTCGCGTACACCACCGGCCACGTCGTCGCCGCGCACTACGGCTCCGGGTCCGTGAGCGCCCAGCCGGTCGGCGCGGACGGCGCACCGGGCCCGGTCACCGCGCTCGTACGGCACCAGGGCGGTGGGCCCGACCCGGACCGCCAGGGCGCCCCGCACGCCCACCAGGTGCTCCCCGCGCCGGACGGCCGCCGCCTCCTCACCGTGGACCTCGGCACCGACTCCGTACGCGTGTGCGCCCTCGACGCGGCCACCGGGACGCTCACCGTCGAGGGCGAGACGGCCCTGCGCCCCGGCAGCGGGCCGCGCCACCTCGCGTTCCACCCGGACGGCCACCATGTGTACGTCCTGGCGGAGCTGACGCCGACGCTCACCGTGTGCCGCTGGGACGGCCGTACGGGCGCCCTCGAACCCGTGGCGGAGACGCCGGTACGGCCCGCCGACGCGGCCGGGCCCGGCTACCCGTCCGCGCTCGCCGTGAGCCCCCGCGGGCGGTTCGTGTGGGCCGCCGTGCGGGGCGACGACACGATCGCCGTGCTCCGGCTCGACGGGAGCGGCGAGCGGCCGCGCCTGGTCGCCGCGGTGCCCTCCGGGGGCCACTGGCCGCGCGACCTCGTCGCGGACCCGGAGGGGCGGCGGCTGTACGTGGCGAACGAGCGGTCCGGTGACGTGACCTGGTTCGACGTGGACCCCGCGACCGGCATCCCGTCCCGCGCGGGCGCCGTCGCCGCCCCGGCCGCCTCCTGCGTGGTCCTCGCCTGAACGCCCCGCCCGCCGGGCCCCGGCGCGGGAGGCCGGGAGCCGAGCGGCCAGGGGCGCGAGGACGCCCCGGAAACGCCGGAGGGCCCGCACCAAGGCGCTCTCGCGCGGTGCGGGCCCTCCCGTGAGGGACCCTGCCGGGGCCGGCCGGTCAGCGGACCGGGACGCCCTGCTGCTGCGGGGAGATGCCCAGCAGCGTCATGTAGCCGGACAGCACCAGCTTGCCGACGGCCGGGTACGCGCCCAGCGGCTCGGCGACCGGGCAGTCCGCCGCCTTGGCCGCGTCGTCCAGCAGGCCATCGGCCAGCTCCGGGCCCACCAGGTACGGGGCGACCGCGAGCTGCGCCGAACCGGCGTCGCGCAGCTGCTCGGCCACCGACGCCACGGAGCCCTCCTGGTCCAGGGCGGCCGCCATCACCGGAACGGCAAGCCGCGCCGCCAGCAGCATGCCCGTGATCCCGGCCGCCTGGACGGCCTCCGCGCCGCCCGTCGTGGCCAGCACGATGCCGTCCGCCGCCGTCGTGACCGTGAACAGCCGCGCCCGGTCGGCGCGGGCCAGGCCCGCCTCGGAGAGGCGCACGTGCAGCGCCTCGGCCAGCAGCGGGTGCGGGCCCAGCACGTCGGTCAGCTCGGCGGGCGCGCCGCTGTCGGCGACGGCCTGCCGTATCCGGGCCATCAGCTCGGCGTTCGGGCCGACCAGCAGCGGCACCACGACGGCGGCCGGGCCCTCCGGCTCGGCGACCTCGCGACCGGCCGCGATGGCCAGCTCGTACCGCTCCACACGCAGCGCCGCGGCCCGCTGCAGGACACCCGTCAGCGACACGTACTCGGTGTCGTCCCCGTCCAGGAAACCGATCGCGGCCTCCAGGCCCGGCAGCTCGGAGCGCGCGATGCTCACGAGCTCTTCCGCGAGGCTGCGCACAGCGGCGGAAGGCTCACCGGGGACGGCGAGGACGAGTGCGGGCGCGCCCTCGGGCGCCGCCAGGGGTTCGGGGCGACGGTGCCGCCCGGACTGGCGGGGGCGTGGCATTCGTACAGGCAGGCCAGCGGGCCCAGTGGGGGAGCTCATGGCGCCGCATGCTACTGGTTTTGTCCGCCCCGCTGTTCGGGGAGGGGCCATTCCCGCCCCCATTGGGCAGATTGTCGGAAGAGTCGGTCAGTCGTCGTATGTGTCCAGCAGACCCGGCTCGGGCGGCAGCGTCGGCGAGTCCGCGGCGAGCGCGGCGGCGACGGTCAGCGCGCCGGACAGCGGATCACCGGCCGCCGACACCGGCCTGGCTTCGGGGAGTTGACGCTCCAGCTCGTCCCGCAGCGGTACGAGGAGGGGGTCGCCGATCCGGAACAGCCCGCCGGTCAGGGCGACATCGCCCGCGCCTCCGGCCGGGTGGACGGCGGCCGCCGCCTCGGCGATGTGGCGTGCCGCACACGCGAGGACGTCGGCCGCGACCGGATCGTCCGCCGCGCAGCGCGCCACCTCGGGGGCGAACGACGCGAGGACAGCGGCCCGGTCCGGACGCGGGTACAGCCGCCCGGGCAGCCCGGTGACCGGCCCGAACAGCGCCTCGGCCCGAGCCAGGAGAGCGGCGGAGCCGCCGCGCCGCCCGTCGTGGGCCCGCAGCGCGGCCTCCAGACCGGCGCGGCCGATCCAGGCGCCGCTGCCGCAGTCGCCCAGCAGATGCCCCCAGCCGTCGGCGCGGCGCCAGCGCACCAGGTCGGTGCCGAGCGCGACGAGCCCGGTCCCCGCCGCGACCACCGTGCCCGGGGCGCCGCCCAGGGCGCCCGCATGGGCGGTCACGGCGTCGGAGGCCAGCGCGAGCCGCCGTACGCCCAGCGCGTCGCGCAGCGCGCCCGGCAGGACCGCGCGCAGGCGGTCGCCGAGCCCGGCCATGCCCGCCGCGCCGACGGCGGCCGCGACGGGCCGCCGCTCGCCCGCCCCGGCGTCGTCCAGCAGCTCCCGGGCCACCGGCACCAGGCGTTCCACGAGCCACTCGGCGTCGATCCCGCCGGGCCCGGTGGGCACGGGCGTGCCGAACGCCCGCGATCCCACGACCCGCACCCCGGGTCCCGCCACGGCGGCGCTCCTGCCCGCCGGCGGGCCGTCCCCGTGCGGGGCGCCGTCCACCGCCGCCAGGGCGACGCGGAAGCCCGAGCCGCCCGAGTCGACGCCCAGGACCAGCGCGCCGCCCGGTCTCACGGGAGGCGCCAGTCGACCGGCTCCGCCCCCTGACGCAGCAGCAGGTCGTTGGTGCGGCTGAACGGACGGGAGCCGAAGAAGCCGCGGTCCGCCGACATGGGGGAGGGGTGCGCCGACTCGATGGCGGGGAGGTCGCCCAGGAGCGGCCGCAGGTTGCGCGCGTCGCGCCCCCACAGCACCGACACGAGCGGCTTGCCGCGTGCCGCCAGTGCCCTGATGGCCTGTTCGGTGACCTCCTCCCAGCCCTTGCCGCGGTGCGCGCCCGGCTTTCGGGGCGCCGTCGTCAGGGCCCTGTTGAGCAGCAGCACCCCCTGCCGGGTCCAGGGCGTCAGGTCGCCGCTGGACGGCCGGGGCAGGCCCAGGTCCGAGTGGAGTTCGCGGAAGATGTTCTCCAGGCTGCCCGGCAGCGGACGCACGTCCGGCGCGACCGAGAAGCTCAGTCCCACCGCGTGCCCCGGCGTCGGATAAGGGTCCTGGCCGACGATCAGGACTTTCACCTCGTCGAACGGCTGCTGGAACGCCCGCAGGACGTTCGCCCCCGCGGGGAGGTACGTGCGTCCCGCGGCGATCTCGGCGCGGAGGAAGTCCCCCATCGCCGCGACGCGTTCGGCCACCGGTTCGAGGGCGTCGGCCCAGCCGGGCTCGATGATTTCTTTCAAGGGTCGTGCTGCCACGGCCGTCACTCTACTGGCGCAACCGACCGCACCGGCCCCTTCTGTCACCCGACGACCGCCGCCCGTACGCACAGCACATCGGGGAGGTGCGCGGCGAGTTGGGTCCAGCTGTCGCCGTCGTCCGCGCTCGCGAACACCTCGCCGTTGCGGTTGCCGAAGTACAGGCCCGCCGGGTCGGCCCCGTCCGTGCACATCGCGTCGCGCAGCACCGTCCCGTAGTGGTCCTCCTCCGGCAGGCCCCGCGACAGCGCCTCCCAGCTGCCGCCCGCGTCACTCGTCCGGTAGACCCGGCAGCGGCGCCCGGCCGGCACGCGGTCCGAGTCGGCGTTGATCGGGAAGACATACGCCGTGTCCGCGTGCTTGGGGTGCGCGACGGTCGCGAAGCCGAAGTCGGACGGGAGCCCCGCCCCGATGTCGGTCCACGTGCCGCCCGAGTCGTCGCTGCGGTACACGCCCCAGTGGTTCTGGAGGTACAGCCGGTCCGGATCCCCGGCGTCCTGGGCGATCTTGTGCACGCACTGGCCGAACTTCGGATTCGGGTCGGGCAGGAACACCGCCGACACCCCCTCGTTCGACGGCGACCAGGACGCGCCCCCGTCGAGCGTGCGGAACACCCCGGCCGCCGACACGGCGACCGTCACGGCGTCGGGGTCGCGCGGGTCCGTCACCACCGTGTGCACCGCCTCACCGCCGCCGCCCGGCTGCCAGCGCGACCGCGTGGGGTGCTCCCAGAGCGGTCTGACCAGCTCGAACGTCTCACCCTCGTCCTCCGACCTGAACAGCGCGGCCGGCTCCGTGCCCGCGTACACGACGCCGGGCGCCGCCGGGCCCGCCGGGTGCAGCTGCCACACGCGCTCCAGCGACGCGCCCGTGTCCTTCGGGAACCGCACGGGCGCCTTCGACGGCTCCGTCCAGGTCGCCCCCAGGTCGTCGGAGTGGAACACGGACGGCCCCCAGTGCGCGCTGTCGGCGCCCACCAGCAGCCGGGGCGTGGACCGGCGCAGGTCGATCCCGACCGCGTACACGGCCTGCGCGGGGAAGTGGGGTCCGTCGAACTCCCAGCGGCCGTCCCGCCGACGGGCGGTGAACAGGCCCTTGCGGGTGCCAACGGTCAGCAGTACGTCGGTCATGGCCGACACCTCCAGGACGCCTTTGTCACGGATACGGGCCAGTCTGCATCCGCCCACTGACAACGGCCGCCGGAACGCCGTTCCCGCAGGTCAGCGCCGCGCGCCCCGCGACCCACGAGGCCCGGCCCCCGCCCGGCCCCCGCCCGCGCGCCCCGCCCGGCCCCCGCCCGCGTGCCCGCTCAGCCCTCGCCCGCGGCCGACAGCAGCCCCGGCCAGTCGGGGATCTTCACCGGCCCGCGCCCCAGGATCCGGCCCAGCGCGGCCTCGGCCTCCTCGATGGCCAGCCAGCCCGGCCACCGGACCGGCCGCAGCCCCCACGCGCGCAGCTCCGCGACCGGGTCGTCCGGCACGGTACGGCGGGCCAGCAGCGGCGCGTCCTGGAGCAGGGAGCCGGCGGTCTCCTTGGCGCACGGCCGGTTGCTGCCGATCACGCCGCTGGGCCCGCGCTTGATCCACCCCGCCACGTACTCGCCCCGCGAGGGCGCCCCGTCCCGCAGCACCCGCCCCGCCGCGTGCGGGACCGTCCCGCGTGCCGGGTCGAACGGCAGGCCCTCCGGCGGCGCGCCCCGGTAGCCGACCGCCCGCAGCACCAGAGCCGCGTCGATCTCCTCGTACGTCCCCGTGCCCCGTACCCCGCCCGCCCCGTCGGGCTCCGTGCGCTCGAACCGCACCGCGGCCACCCGCCCGCCCTCGCCGAGGATCTCCACGGGCCGCAGGAAGAACCGCAACCGGATCGAGCGCGGCACAGCGTACGCGCCCCCCACGGCCGCCGCCCCGGCGAGCTCCCACTCGCGGATCACCTCGACGTTGCGCCGGTTCACCGCGGGCAGCCCCGACGGGTCCGCGTACGCCGGGTCCAGGGCCAGGTCCGCGGCCTCCACGCCGACCCGGGCGGACGGCGGCGCGCCCAGCTCCCGCAGCTCCTTGGTGGTGAACCGGGCCTGCGAAGGGCCGCGCCGGCCCACCATGTGGACCTCCCGCACCCCGCTCGCGGCCAGCGCCCCCAGGGCGGACTGCGGCACGTCGGTGCCCCGCAGCTCCGCCGCGGTCCGCACGAGGACACGCGTCACGTCCACGGCCACGTTGCCGACGCCGACGACCACCGCCGACCGGCCCTCCAGCGCGAAGCCGAACGCGGAGGCGTCCGGGTGGGCGCTGTACCAGGCGACGAAGTCCGTGGCCGAGAAGCTGCCCGCCAGGTCCTCGCCCGGCACGCCCAGGCGCCGGTCCCGGGCGGCACCCACGCAGTACACGACGGCGTGGTACAGCTCCAGCAGCCGCCCCGGCGCGACACCGTCCGCGCCGACAGGGACGTTGCCGACGAAGCCGATCCGCTCGTGCTCCAGGACAGCGCGGAGGTTGTTCTGAAGGGACTTGATCTTCTCGTGGTCGGGGGCGACCCCGTAGCGCACGAGCCCGTAAGGGCAGGGCAGGCGGTCCAGTACGTCCACCCGAACATCCGGCACCAGCGTCTGTTCGACCAGCGACTGGGCGGTGTAGACCCCGCTGGGGCCGGAACCGACCACGGCGACACGAAGCACGGCACGCGCTCCTTCCCCGGAGGAACCTTCAGCATCCCACCGCGGAGCGCCGCGCGGGAGGCCCCCTACGGCGGAGAGCCCAGCTCCCAGTCCAGCCCGTACCGCTGGAACAGCTCCTCCCTGAGCCTCGCGGGCGACATCGGGGCGCCCGGCAGCAGTACGGCGAAGACGGCGCCCATCAGCAGCGCCCGCAGGAGCGGGTAGTCGGCGTCCAGGTCCCGTGAGCCGTACCGCTCCAGCGTGTCCCGCAGCAGCGCGGCCAGGCGCTGCTGCTCCGGGCAGCGGACGAACCCCTCGGCCTGGAGGATGCCCGCCATGTGGGTGCGCATCAGCAACGGCTGGTCCACGGCGAGGCCGAGGACCGCGTCGATCGCCCGTGCCAGCCGCTCCCGTCCGTCGTCCGTGCGCGGCTCGCGCTCCAGCGCGGAGGCCAGCGTCATGTGCATCAGGCGGTGCACGGCGGACTGGAGCAGCTGGCGTTTGCCGGGGAAGTAGTACGAGACGAGGCCGCGCGCCGAACCGGCGCGGTCCGCGATGTCCCCGAGCGTCGTCGCCTCGTACCCGCGCTCGGCCACCAGTTCGACCGTCGCCTGGAGGAGCCGCTCGCGGGAACGCCGACGAAGCTCCGCATTGACCGATGGGCTTCGCGGGGACATGCTTGACTCCTGCGTTGACTGGCTCCCAGCCAATATACTCAGAGCGTCCTGACCGACAGGCATCGCCTCGCTGGTCAGGAGATGTGTCACGCGGACCGGGCGACGCGGGGGATCGCCCGGTCCGTGCTGGCACCACACCGCCCGGCCCTGGCCGGCCTGTGCGGTGGCGCGGCAGGTCAGGCCCCGATGAGCTGAGCCCGGAATGCCGAGCTCGCCGGTCCGGCAGCGGGCCGGAGCCGACCGGAAACCCCCGTCACCCGCAGCGGGCCGACATACGGCACGGGGCCCAGAACGGCATATGCCGCCCAAGCATCCCGTCGTCCCTCCGTGCCCAATCCCGGTCGCTCAGCCGTCGAAGCCGACCGGCGCGTACTCCCCGAGCGTGCGTCGAGGCGTCCAGCCCCGCGACTCGGCCCTGGACACGTCCAGGACCACGGAGTGCGCCAGCTGGTCCACGGCGTAGCGGGTCAGCGGCGGCTCCGCGTGCGGGCGCAGCCGCGCGAGCGTCTGGGCGGCGCCCGCCGCGGCGCGGGCCACCGGCAGCGGGAGGTGGCCGATGCGCGCCCGTACGCCGTGGGCGCGCAGGACCGTCCGGATCGCCTCGTCGCGGTCGTACGGCACGGGGTCGGCGATGTTGTACGCGCCCGGCGGCCAGTCGGCGGCCAGCAGGCAGGCGTCGGTGAGGTTCTCGACGGCGGTCAGGCTGAGGCGGACGCTCGGCCCCGGCAGCAGGAGCAGCCCGCGGCGGACGCGGGACAGCAGCCGGGGCACCAGGTGCGGGTCCCCGGCGCCGTAGACCGCGCGCGGCCGCAGCACCACGGCCCCGGCGGCGAGTGCCAGCGCCTCACCGGCGGCCTTGGTGCGGCCGTACGCGTTCAGGTGCCCGCGCACTGGGTGGTCCTCGGTGACGCGGGAGCGCCCGGCGCCGGGCGCGTACACGCTGGCGCTGCTCACCCACACCACCGGGCGGTCCGCGGCCGCTTGGAGCAGTCGCGCCGTGCCGTCGACGTTGACGGCGCGCATGGCCGCCTCGGCCGGGGAGTCGGGCAGCGGGTCGCCGACGGCGGCCGCGCAGTGCACGACGAGGTCGGCGCCGGACAGGTCCGGCACCTCGCGCGCGGCGTCCCACGCGATGTGCCGCCCGACCGGGCCGGGGCGCCGCCCCACGCACAGGACGTCCGCGCCGCGGGCTGCGGCCGTGGCGGCCACGTGGGAGCCGCAGAAGCCGCTCGCCCCTGTGACGGCGATCGTGGTCATCGGTTCTCCGGGGTTCGATGGTCGCCGGTGGCGCGGACGGTGAGGGAGCGCCAGCCCGGCAGGGCCGCGCCCCGGTCCACACGGGCGCGCACGACGGCCGGGCGATGGGGGGCGAGAGCGGCGAGGGTGTCGTCGAGCTGGGCGCGGGCCAGGCGTGCGCCGGGGCAGGCGTGGCCGCCTGCGCCGAAGACCAGCTGGGCCACGGCGGGCGGAGCCGGGTCGCGGGCGTCGGGCGGCTGGTCGTGGGCGCGCGCGGCGTGGCGGGCCACCAGGATCAGGCGGTCCCCCTTCCGTACCGGGCAGCCGTCCAGGTCGGCGTCGGCCGCCGCCACACGCGGCAGCAGCGGCGACGGGGCGGTCACCCGCAGCAGCTCGTCCACCAGCGCCGGGCGCAGCAGGTCGTCGGCCGCCTCGTCCCAGAGGCCCGCGTCGGCGCACCAGGCGGCGGCGCGCGGGAGGGCGGCGACGGTGGTGTTGACGGCGGCCACCGCGAGCATGGCCCGCAGGGCCGACTCCGGTTCCTCGCCGGGCCGGTGCGGGGCGAGCAGCGCCTCCAGCCGCGCCGTCGCCGCGGCGGCCGCCCGTGCGGTGCCCGGCAGCCGGCGGCCCGGCAGGTGGTCGCGTACGGCGGCTGCCGCCGCCTCGGCGGCCGCGCGGGCGACGGCCTCCGGGTCGCCGGTGGCGCCCAGCAGCGCGCGGACGGCCGCCCCGGCCAGTTCGCGGGCCAGCGGCACGAGATCGACGTCGTGGCCGTCGGCGAGCGGGGCGAGGCGGCGGTCCAGAACGTCCCGCCACACCGGGCGCAGCCGCTCCACCCCGGCCGCGCCGAGGCCCTCGGCCACGGCGCGCCGGGTGGCGCGGTGCCCGGTGCCCTCCTGGTCGAACAACGTGCCCCCGTTGGACAGTTCCCGCACGGCGCCGCCGGTGGTGCCGACGGCGGTGCGGTCCAGCGGGACACGGATGAGGGCCTGCCGGTACGGCTCGGTGCCGTGCACCAGCACCGTGCCACCGACGCGGGTGACGGCGCGGCGGCGGGTGGCGGCGAGCAGCGCGAACAGCAGCGGGTGGGAGCGGGTGTACACACGCCGGTCACGACGCCGGGCGGCACGGACAGCGGAGGCCGGTCGGCCGGTCAGCGGGCGTACGTCGGCTTCGGTTCGGCCGGTCAGCGGACGTACGTCCGCCTCGGGCCGTGCGGCCGACGGACACGAACCTGTTTCGGGTCGGCCGGTCAACGGACATGCACCTCCTCGGAGCCGGCGGGGCGGTAGCGGCGGTCCCAGCACCACAGGAGGGTGCGGCGGGCGCCCCAGGCCCGCAGTCGGCGCAGGCTCGCGTGCACCACCATGCGCCCGGCGCGGGAGGTCCGGTGGCTGTGCTCGCGCCCCCGGTCGAGGAGCGCGACGTCCTTGGGCGGCCCCTCCAGCGGGGCGCGGGACGTGCCCCCGCAGCGCAGGTGCAGCGCGGCCGTGAGGGCGAGGTCGTGGCCGTGGCACAGCACGTACGGCGCCTGGAAGCGCGGGTGCCGGTGTGCGGCGCGGCAGCGCCCGTACAGGGCGGTCGCCCCGACGACCGCGGGGAGCAGATACCGCTCCGGGAGCGACGGCGACTCGTCGCGGCGTGGCAGGCTGCGGCGGCAGGCCGTCTCCGTGCCGCGCGCGAACTCCCGGCGTGCCGCGGCGATCCAGTCCACGACGGCCGGCGCGAAGTCCGTGTCGGCCTGGGCGGCGAGCGCCGCCAGGGTGGCGCCGAGGCCCGCCTCCTCGTTGTACGCGGGTGCCACGGCCCACAGCGGCGGCGTCCCGTCCGGCGCGGTCATCGCGGGTCCGCCTCCGCGAGGCGCCGTTCCGCGAGGCGCCGTTCCGCGAGACGCGCGGTCGCGGCACGGTCGGGCTTCAGGGACCGGCCCGACAGCGGGATGTCCGCCAGCAGCACCGCGTCCGGCCGGGCGGCGCCCATGCGCCGCAGCGGCCCGGCCAGCGCCGCCCGCAGCGCGGCACGGTCCGCCCGGGGACCCGGCTGGACGACGGCGACCAGGCGTTCGTCGCCGTCACCGGCCGGTACGCCCACGAGCAGGGCCAGTTCGACGCCCGGCACGTGCAGCGCGGGCTCGTACAGACCGGGGTAGATGTTCTCGGCGCGGCGCAGGATCATGTCCTTGCGGCGGCCCTCCAGCACGATCCTGCCGCCGTCGAGGCGTGCCCGGTCACCGGTGGCGACCCACGGGTCCGGGTCGTCGCCCAGGTAGCGGTGGCGTGCGGCGGGGCCGGACAGCAGCAGCTCACCCGACGCGTCGGTCCTGGCCGCCACGCCCGGCAGCGGCGCCCCGACCAGATCCCCGTCTCCGGTGAACGCGGCCTTGTCGGCCTGCTCGACCGCCGCGGCCGGGAACAGCTCGGTCAGCGCGTACACGCCCCACGCCTCGTCCGCGCCCGCCCGCTTCACGCGGGTCAGCAGCTCGGCGCTCGCCGGGGCCGACCCGGTCCACACCCGCCCGGTGAACCGGCCGCCCTCCGCCAGCAGCCTTCTGAGCTGCGGCGGCGTCAGATAGGTGGCGTGCGGGGCGAGATGGCGCAGCTGACGGCGCAGCACCGGCACGGAGCGGGCGGGCAGCGCGACCGGCGCCCCGCTCGCGAGGGACGGTACGAGGACGAAGAAGGTCCCGCCGAGGACGGGCCGCCCGGCCTCCGGCCGCACCAGCTCCGCCACCGTCGCCATGCCGGCGGCCAGCGAGGAACGGGTGTGCACCACGGCGCGGGGCCGCGAGGTGGTGCCCGAGGTGAACACGATGACCGCGTCGCCGTCCCCGTTCACGGGGCGCGGCAGGGCCGTGGCCCGTGAACGGGTGTCCAGGCCCGGGGCGCAGCCGGGCAGCCGGCGCCCGACCGTGGCGACCGGGCCCAGATCGGCGAGGTCGGGCAGGGCCAGGCGGGCCCGGCGGGCGAGCGGCCGCGCCCACCCGGCGACCGCCTGCGCGGTGGCGTCGGCCAGTACGAGACCGGGGCGGGCCAGGGCGAGCCGGGCGCGCAGCACGTCAGGCCCTGCACCGGGATCGAGCACTGCCGCCCGCGCGCCCAGCCGGTGCACGGCGAGCATCACCGCGAGGGCGCGGGGCCCGGGCCGTACGGCGACACCGACCGTGCCGCCGGGCGCGACGCCCCGCGCGTGGAGGGCAGCGGCGTAGCGGTCGGCGAGGTCGGCCAGCTCCCCGCAGGTGGCCTTGGCGCGTACGGCCCCGGTGCGGGTGGCACCGAGGACGGCGGGCCGCTCGGGATGGCGCCGCAGCGTGTGGGCGAGGGCGTCGAGCATCAGCGCGGGTCCTCCCCGTGACGGCCCGGCCCCTTGTCGAGGTACCAGCGGGCGGTGCCGACCAGGCCGTAGGCGCTCAGTCGGCGGGTGGAGTTCTCCACGACCATGTCGCGGGCGTGGACGATGGCGGTGGTGTGGCGGCGCACCCGGTTCAGGAACAGCCGGTCGGTGGGGGAGGGGCGGCGCGGCATCCCGCCTACGGCCTCGTACAGGGCGGCGGTGACGGCCATGTTGTTCCCGGCGTGCATCCGGTAGGGGGCGAGGTAGCCGTGGCGGCGGTGGTGGGCGGGGCGTATCCGCCCGAAGAACGCGGCGATCCGGACCAGCGCGCGGAACGCGGCCCGGCCGAGCGGCCCGTGCTCGTCGCGGCGCGCGTCGATGCGCCCGCACACCAGGCCCGCGCCGCGCAGCAGGGCGGCGCGGGCGGCGGCCGTCCAGCCGGGGTACGGCAGGCAGTCGGCGTCGGTGCGGGCCAGCAGCGTCGCGCCGCGCTCGATCGCGTACCGGAAACCGGTGTCCACCGCGCAGCCCACGCCCTTCTCCGGCTCGTCCAGCACGTGCACGGGAAGGGGGCCCGGTCGGCGAAGTCACGCGCGATGGCGGCGGTGGCGTCGGCGGAGGCGTTGTCCACGACGACGAGGGTGAAGTCGTGGTCGCGCTGGGCGGCGAGCGCGTCCAGCGTGGCGCCGATGCGGGCGGCCTCCTGGTGCGCGGGCACCACCACCCACAGGGCGCTCACGCCTTCTCCCAGACCATCGTCATGATGCTCACGCCGCCGCCCAGGCCCACGAACAGGACCCGGTCGCCGGGCCGCAGGTCCTCGTGGACCCGGTCGAGCTGCACGCCGATCGTGGCGCTTGCCATGTTCCCGAGCGTGGGCACGGTGACGACGAGCCGGTCGCGGGGCACCCCGGTGAGCTCCACGAACCGCTCCAGGTACGGCACGGTGACCTGGTGCACCAAGATGTGCCGGAAGTCGCCCCACGCCAGGCCCGTGCGCTGCCGCATCCGGTCGAGCACCGACGTGCCGACCTTCTCGAACACCTCCCGCAGCTCGCGTCCGTCGCCGTGGAAGTACGTGTGCTCGTCCCCACGCGGATGGCGCGAACCGCCGCCGAAGATGCCCCCCACCGACCAGTGCTCGGAGTGGGTCTCGGTGTCCACGTCGAGGATGCCGCCCCGGTCCACCGCCTCCAGCACGACCGCGGCCCCGGCGTCGCCGAAGGTGTAGCCCGCGAACCCGTCCCGCAGCTGCTCGGGGCCGGACGGGTCGTGCCGCACCGCGCGGCTCGGGGTCTCCCCGGTGACGACCAGGGCGCGGCGGGCGCGTCCGGCGAGGATCATCGTGCGGGCCGTGTCGATGCCGTTAACGAAGCTGTTGCAGGCGTTGGTCACGTCCAGCGCGTGCGCCCGTGAGCCCAGCTCCGCCTGGACGATGTGCGCGGTCGCCGGTTCCACCACGTCCCGTGTGGCGGAGGCGAACACCAGCAGGTCCACGTCGTAGGGGGCGAGCCGGGCCCGGTCCAGCGCGGTGCGAGCGGCCCGCACGGCGAGCGTGGAGGCGTACTCGTCCTCCGCTGCCGCCCGGCGCGAGACGATGCCGGTGGCCCGTTCCAGCGTACGCGCGGGCAGGGACAGCCCGGAGGCGGCGGTGATCCGCTCCTGCAACTGCCGGGACGTCACTTCGCGCGCGGGCAGGCAGGAGGCCACCGCGGTGATGCCCGCCCGGCGCGCCGGGCCGTGGGCGGCGTGGTCTGTGTGCATGGGCTGGACGCTACGAGCGCCTCGGGAAGGCCCGCCTGAGCGCTGGTACTCAATTCGAATGGGTGATCGCCCGGCGGACGGCAGGGGACGCGTCAGCGCGCGGTGTCGCCCGGCGTACCGTCCTCGGCGGGTTCCCGGCCCTCCAGGACCGCCGTCCTTCAGCGCCCCGCGCGTGCCGTCAGGGGCGCCGTCCGTTCCGGTCGTGCCGTCCTCCGTTCGTACGCCACGACCGCCGCCGCCACCAGGCACGCGCCCAGCAGCCAGCCGCCCAGTACGTCCGACGGCCAGTGCACCCCCAGGTAGACCCGCGTCAGGCCCACCCCGACGGTCGACACCACGCCCACCGCCAGCACCGGCCGCGCCAGCGCGCGCCGGGCCGTGCGCGCGACCGCCCACCACAGCAGCCCGCACACGACGGCCGCCGTCATGGCGTGCCCGGACGGGAACGCCGCGAACTGCGCCGAGTCCACCGGGTCCGACCACCGGGGCCGGTCCCGCCCCACCAGCGCCTTAGCCGCGTGCTGCGCCCCGGCCGCCACCAGGCCCACCACCACCAGCAGCCCCGCGGGCCCCGTCTGCCCGGTGCGCCAGAGCGCCAGCGCCGCCAGAGCCAGCAGGACGCGCAGGGTCACGGGGTCCCACACCCAGTCGGAGAGCACCCGTACGCCCTCCGTCAGGGCGGGTCGGCGCACCGCCGTCGGATGCAGCTCCTCCACGACCGCCCGGTCGAACGCGAGCAACGGCGCCCACGAGACGGCGACGAGCACCAGCAGGGCCAGCGCGGCGACACCACAGCCCATGGCCACGGCACGCAGGAGGGGGATACGGGCGCGAGATGGGGGGTTTGTGGGGGGATGCATGTGAAGATCCTGCCCGAAGAACGCCCGACCAGACCGCCCACGACACCGTCGGCCCGGGCTCGGGCCCGGTACGGCCGGATCTGCCCCTCGCGCCACGAGCCGCCCGGACCCGCGGCCGGCCCCTCTCCGCCTCCCCGGCGCTCAGCCCAGCGCGCTCAGCCCCGGCGCCAGAGCCACCAGCAGCGGCACCGCCGGGACCAGGGCGGCCGCGGCCGTCAGGCGCAGGCGCCGTCCGGGGGTGAGCCGGGGCTCGGCCGTCAGCAGGCGCGTCACCCGCCGCGGCACCTCCGCGTGGGGCGTCGGGCAGGGCCCGAACACGCCACGGTCCTCGTTCAGCCCGACCAGCGCCAGCGCGATCGTCAGCCGCCCGAACCGCTTGGACGCCGAGTCGTCCGCCGCCAGCTCCACCAGCCGGTGCATCTCCGCGCGGAACGCCGCGAACACCGGGACGCCGGGGAAACCGGACGCCAGCGCCGCCGCGCAGTACAGCAGCCAGTCGTGCCGCGCCCGCGCGTGCCCCTGCTCATGGGCGAGCACCGCGTCCAGCTGGCGCCCCTTCAGCCGCCGCAGCGCCGCCGTCGTGATGATCAGCCGCGGCCGCGCACCCGGCAGCCACCAGGCGCCGGGCCGGTCGCCCTCCAGCAGCACCAGCGGCCCCGGAGCGGGCTCCTCGCCCGGCAACTGCGGCACCCGCACCAGCAGTTCGGCGCGCTGGCGCCGCCGCCGCGCGCGGGAGTCCCGTACTTCGCGGGTGAGCATCGCCCCGGTCCACAGCCCGCCGCACGCCAGCAGCACCGCGAGCGTCGCCGACCACGGGCCGAGCGCCCCCAGCGCGTACGCCTCCACGACCCCGGCGGGCGCCGACGCGAACACCCGGCCGCGCACCTCGTGCCAGGCGGCCGCCGCGCTGAACGTCATCGACAGCGCGAAGCTCAGCAGCACCGCGGCGACGACGCACTGCCACACCCACAGGGCGACGATCGGCTCACGCTCCGGCCAGTCGGCCCGCGCGAGCAGACGCGGGGCCACGACGGCGACCAGCACGCCGAGCGCGAGCAGCGCGAGGGAGACCCACATGGTCTCAGCCTATGAGCGCGGCACCGCTCATAGACAGAGGCGAAGACGGAAGTGACGCACGCCACGGCCCGGATCGGTAAGCGGGCGGTGATTTCGCCCGTCCGCGCACGGCGCCGACAACCGTGCGCGACCGGCCCGCTGCCGCGTGCGCGCCGCGCCCCGTGGGCATCCTCCCGTCGTGGCGGGGTGGCTGCTGGTGGCGCTGTGCGGGGTGACCGGGCTGTACTGCCTGGCGCGGCGGCGCCGTTGCGAGGGGGCCGGACGCGAGGCGGTGATGGGCCTCGGCATGGCGGTGATGGGCCTGCCCCCGGCGGTGT
The DNA here is from genome assembly GCF_000478605.2 of Streptomyces thermolilacinus SPC6. Classification (GTDB taxonomy): domain Bacteria; phylum Actinomycetota; class Actinomycetes; order Streptomycetales; family Streptomycetaceae; genus Streptomyces; species Streptomyces thermolilacinus. The sequence goes on from NZ_ASHX02000001.1 coordinate 5,953,755, forward strand.
TCGCGCCGCCCGGGTGGTGGTGGGCGGTGTACGCGGCGGTGTTCGGCGGGGAGGCGGCGCGGGCCGTGTGGAAGCTGCGGGGCGGCGGGCCGCGCGGGCACCACGTCCACCACCTGGTCGGTTCGCTGACCATGGTGTACATGGCGCTGCCGACCGGTGGCGCGGTCCAGGGGGCGCACGGGGCGCACGGGGGTGGCGGGGTGCCCCTGCTGACCGGTGCGCTGCTCGCGTACCAGGCGGTGTGGGCACTTCGCGCGGGCGCCCGACTTGCCCGGGCCCCCGTACCGACAGCCGCCCCTCTCCCCGCGGCGACGGCGATCCCGGCCCCCGCACCCCCGGCTGTCCCCGCCCCCGCCCCGGCATCTGCGCCGGACCTCACCAGGCGGCCGGGCAAAGGCCCGGGCAAAGGCCCCGGCGGGCGGCCCGGCGAAGGCCCGGCAAGAGGCCCGGGCGCCGCGCCGGAGGCGGTCGCCGGGTGCCGGGTGGTGATGGCGGTCGCCATGCTCGTGATGCTGGCGGCGATGCCGTGACGCCGACGGCGATGCCGGGACGAGCGCGCGTTAGGGTCGGGGACGATCGCACGCGAGGGGAGAACGCTCACGATGGACACCGCACCGTTCCGGGACGCGACGGAGACCTACCGCGACGCCGTGGAGGCGGACGTGCCCGCGCTCGTCGCCCTCGTGGAGTCGGCGTACCGGGGCGACGCCAGCCGCGCCGGGTGGACTACGGAGGCGGACATCCTGGACGGGCGGCGGACCGACCCGGACGGCGTCCGCGAGGTCATCACCACGCCCGGCTCCAGGCTCGTCGCCGTCGAGCGGGACGGCGAGCTGGTCGCCTGCTGCCAGCTGGAACGGCGCGGGGACGCCGCGTACTTCGGCATGTTCGCCGTGCGGCCCGGCCTCCAGGGCGGCGGGCTCGGGCGGCGCGTGCTCGCCGAGGCGGAGCGCATGGCCCGCGAGGAGTGGGGCGCCCGCGAGATGCACATGACGGTGATTTCCGTACGGGACGAGCTGATCGCCTGGTACGAGCGGCGCGGCTACCGCCGTACGGGACGGATGACCCCGTTCCCCTACGGCGACGAGCGATTCGGCGTGCCGCGCCGCGACGACCTCCGCTTCGAGCTGCTGGTCAAGGAACTGGGCTGATCCCCCCGGCCGGTTCGGGCGCCGTGTCAGGACCGGCGCCCGGCTCCGTACGGAAGTCCAGCCGCCCGTCGGCCACGTCCACCCGGACCCGGCCGCCCGCGGCGAGCCGCCCGTCCAGCAGGAGGCGCGACAACTCGTTGTCCACCTCGCGCTGGATGGTGCGGCGCAGCGGACGGGCGCCGTACTCCGGCTCGTAACCCCGCCGCGCCAGCCAGTCCACGGCGTCCGGGGTGAAGTCCACGCCCACGTGCTGGGCGCGCATGCGGCGGCGGGTGTCCTCCAGCAGCAGGTCGGTGATCTGCCGCAGCTGCGTCTCGGCGAGGCGGCGGAAGATGACGATCTCGTCGATGCGGTTGAGGAACTCGGGCCGGAAGTGCTCGCGCAGCGGGCGCAGCATCCGGTCGCGGGCGGCCTGTTCGTCGCCCGCCGTCTCCGCGCCGAAGCCGAGCACGCCCCGGCCGGTGCCGATGGCCTCGGAGCCGAGGTTGCTGGTCATCACGATGACCGTGTTCTTGAAGTCGACCGTGCGGCCCTGTGCGTCGGTGAGCCGCCCGTCGTCCAGCACCTGGAGCAGGATGTTGAAGACGTCCGGGTGGGCCTTCTCCACCTCGTCCAGGAGCAGCAGCGAGTACGGGTGCCTGCGCACCGCCTCGGTGAGCTGCCCGGCCTCCTCGTGCCCGACGTATCCGGGCGGGGCGCCGACGAGTCGGCTGACGGTGTGCCGCTCCTGGAACTCGCTCATGTCGAGCCGCACCATGCGCTCCTCGCTGCCGAACAGGGCGTCGGCCAGCGCGCGGGCCAGCTCGGTCTTGCCGACGCCGGTCGGGCCGAGGAACAGGAAGCTGCCGATGGGGCGGCGCGGGTCGGCGAGCCCCGCGCGGGAGCGCAGGACCGCCTCCGAGACGGCGGCGACGGCCTCGTCCTGGCCGATGACCCGTTCCCGCAGGTGCTGCTCCAGGCCGAGGAGCCGTTCCTTCTCCTCCTGGGTGAGGCGGCTGACGGGGATGCCGGTCTGACGGCTGACGACCTGCGCGATGTCCTCGGCGGTGACCTCCAGGACCCGGTCGTCGCGCATGACGGGCTCGCCGCGGCCCGCCTTGATGCGGTCCTGGATCTCCTGGACGCGGTCCCGCAGCTCCGTGGCCCGCTCGTACTGCTCGGCGGCGACCGCCTGGTCCTTGTCGCGGACCAGCTGCTCCACCTCGCGCTCCAGGGCCCGGACGTCGGTGTCCTGGGAGCGGGCGCGCAGCCGCACCCGGGCGCCCGCCTGGTCGATCAGGTCGATGGCCTTGTCGGGCAGGAACCGCTCGGTGAGGTACCGGTCGGACAGTTCGACGGCGGCGCGCAGGGCGTCGTCGGTGTAGCGGACCTGGTGGTGCGCCTCGTACCGGTCGCGCAGCCCGCGCAGGATCTCCAGGGCGTCCTCGGGGCTCGGCTCGGGGACGAGGATGGGCTGGAAGCGGCGGGCCAGGGCGGCGTCCTTCTCGACGTAACGCCGGTACTCCTCCAGCGTGGTCGCGCCGATCACGTGCAGTTCGCCGCGGGCGAGGGCGGGCTTGAGGATGTTGCCCGCGTCCATGGAGCCGCCCTCGGAGCCGCCTCCGCCGCCGCCCGCGCCGACGACCGTGTGCAGTTCGTCGATGAAGAGGACCAGCTCGCCGGAGTGGTCGCGGACCTCCTCGATGATGGCGTTCATCCGCTCCTCGAAGTCGCCCCGGTAGCGGGTCCCCGCGACGACGCCGGTCATGTCGAGGGCGACGACCCGCCGCCCGGCGAGCGTGTCGGGCACGTCCCCGTCGGCGATGCGCTGGGCGAGGCCCTCCACGACGGCGGTCTTGCCGACGCCCGCGTCGCCGACGAGGACCGGGTTGTTCTTGCCGCGCCGGGACAGGACCTCGACGGTCTGCTCGATCTCCTGCTCACGGCCGATGACCGGGTCGATGCGGCCCGCGCGGGCGACGTCGGTGAGGTCGCGCCCGTACTTGTCGAGGGTCGGCGTGCCGCGCTGCGGAGCCGGGCGCTGGTCGGCGGCCGTGTTCTCCCAGCCCCCCGACGAACCGCCGCGCTGGGCGGGCCTGAGGTGCGAGGGGCCCGGCGGGCCGGGCACGGACCCCGGGTCGAACCGGGCGGCCCGCAGGATGCGCCCGGCCGCCGAGTCGGGGTTCGCGGCCAGGGCGGCGAGGACGTGCTCGGGCCCGATGTAGGAGGCGCCGATGTGCCGGGCCAGGTCGTGGGCGTCGAGCAGGGCGCGCTTCACGGCCGGGGTGACGGCGATGCGGGCCTGCGGCGGGCCCTCCCCGGCGGTGCGGTCGATCTCGGCCGCCAGCTCGTCGGGGTCGGCTCCGGCCCGGACGACCAGGTCCCGCGTCGGCTCGGTGTCGAGCGCGGCGCGCAGCAGGTGCTCGGTCTCCAGGTCCGCGCTGCCGTGCTCGGCGGCGTACGTGGCGGCGTCGTCCACCATGCGGCGGGCCGGTTCGCTCATCATGCGCGCGATGTCGATGTACCGGGGGCCGCGCCGGGTCGCCGAGGAGGCCGGGGTGCCCCCGAACAGGCGGGCCAGAAACTCACTGAACGGGTCGGGGCCGAAGCCCTCGGGTCCGAGGAATCCATTGCTCATAGATGACCGTCCCAGTTGTCCCAGTCCGTCACTGTCGTAGCCGTCCGTCGCTGTTCGTCCAGGATTCACACCTGCCACGGCAGAATCCAGCCACGCGGGTTCCCTCAGCGGTGCCCGTTACACAGTGCCGGGTGCGGGGATCGCGGAGAGTGCGGGATGTGACCGTCCCGACGTCGAGGGACGGGAAAAACGGCGGTGAGCACGGGGGTGGCGCAGGATAATTTCCACCAGGCCCCCTTGTGGTGAAGAACCGCAGATGGATACGGTGCCTTTACGCGAGGTTCTCCTGTGGAGGAAGTGAGATGACGGAAATTCTTGTGCAGGATGCAGTCGGTGGCGAGCTGTCCACCGATGTCCGGGTGGTGGATCACCCCGCATGGCCGCAGCTCAAGAATGCCGTGGAGGAGATCCGCGTCTGGCAGTCCGCCGACGGCTCGATCGACTTCGACGCCGAGGGCGCCCCGGCCCGCACGGACGCCGACGCCGTGCTCGACCGGATCGTCGCGGCCGTCGAGCGGCTCTCCCCGCTGCTGCCGCACGGCGCCGACTATCACCGGGCGCTCGTCGCGGACCTGCGCAAATGGGCTGACGGCGGCTACGGCGTGCCGGACTTCCTCGACTCGCTGATGACGTTCCACCCCGCCGCCGAGCGCGTGGACGGCCGCCAGCACCTCGTGGTGTTCCCCATGTACACGCAGAACGGCAACCCGGACCGCAACCTGGAGGCCGTCGTCCTGCGCATGGTGTGGCCGGAATGGCTCGCCGACCTGGAGGCCACCCGGTACGACAACCCGCTCTTCTGCGGCATCACCTTCGAGGACTTCACCTCGGGCTACGACACGAACTCGGCGGTCCTGTTCCCCGAGACCGTCGCCGTCCGCGAGGCCCCCGAGCGCTTCACCTGGGGCGGCATCTTCTGCGACCGCGAGGCCGCCCGCTTCCGCCGCGTCACCGAGGCCGCCGTCGAGGTCCTCGGCGTCGAGCTGCCCGCCGACATCCAGGAGATGCTCGGCGACCAGCAGCGCTGCCAGGAGGCGTTCGTCCTGTGGGACATGGTCCACGACCGCGCCCACAGCCACGGCGACCTGCCGTTCGACCCGTTCATGATCAAGCAGCGCCAGCCGTTCTGGATGTACGGCCTGGAGGAGCTGCGCTGCGACCTCACCGCCTTCAAGGAGGCCGTCCGCCTGGAGGCCGAGGGCAACCGGCACGGCCGTGACGTGCAGTACGCCGTGCTGTTCGACCGGATGTTCCGCTTCCCGGTCACCGGCGACCGCGTGCGCAACTACGACGGCCTGGGCGGCCAGCTGATGTTCGCGTACCTCCACAAGCACGACGTGGTGCGCTGGACCGACAACACCCTGCACATCGACTGGCAGCGGGCCCCCGAGGTCACCAACCAGCTGTGCGCCGAGATCGAGAAGCTGTACCGCGACGGCATCGACCGCCCCAAGCTGGTCCACTGGTTCGCCGCGTACGACTTCGTCTCCACCTACCTCGCCCCGCACCCCGGCTCCCGCTGGGCCAAGGGCCCGGACGCGCTGGACGTCTCCCAGCCGCCGCGCAAGCTCGTGGACGACGTGCTCCCGGACGAGTTTCCGCTGAGCATGTTCTACGAGGCCCTCTCGAAGAAGCTGAAGTCCGTGATCGCCTCCACCAAGGGCATCACCGCCGAGGACGTCGAGAAGGCCGCCGCGTGAGCGAGCGGCACACCGCGGGTACGACCGGTACGGCCGGGACACCCGGGACACCGGGCACGCCCGGTACGAGCGGTACGCCTGGTACGCAGACGGAGGAGACGAACACCATGACCAGCAACGGCAACGGCGGACCGCTGGACGGCGCCGTCATCGCGGTCGCCGGAGCGGCCGGCCCCGCGGGCCGCGCGGCCCTGCTGCGGCTCGCCGAGGCGGGCGCGACGGTCGTCGGCGCCGACGCCGACCCGGGGCGCCTCGCCGAGGCCGTCGACGCCGCCCGCTTCGCCCACGGCGGCGCCACCGTCAGCGGCGAGACGGTGGACCTGCTCGACCTGGCCGCGACCCGCGACTGGGCCGACAGGACCGAGAAGGAGTTCGGCCGGATCGACGGCCTGGTCCACCTCGTCGGCGGCTGGCGCGGCGGCAAGACCTTCGCGGGCACCGACCTCGCCGACTGGGAGGTGCTGGAAAAGCTGCTCGTCCGCACCGTCCAGCACACCTCCCTCGCCTTCCACGGGGCGCTCGGCCGCAGCGACCGCGGCCGGTACGTGCTGGTCAGCCAGTCCGGCGCGAGCAACCCGACCGAGGGCAACGCCGCGTACGCCGCCGCCAAGTCCGCCGCCGAGGCGTGGACCCTCGCGCTCGGCGACTCCTTCCGCAAGGCGGGGGGCGAGGACGGGCCGAACGCCGCTGCTGCCATCCTGGTGATCAAGGCACTGGTGCACGACGCGATGCGCGCCGAGCGCCCGAATGCGAAGTTCGCGGGCTTCACCGACGTCAAGGACCTGGCCGACGCCATCGCCGGCGTCTGGGACCGGCCCGCCCAGGAAGTGAATGGACAGCGCCTGTGGCTGACCCCCAAGCCGTGACCCCGGCGTTCCCCACCCGTACCGACGCCCGTCGTCACCACGACCCGTCGGTACGGGGCTTCGCCAGCGACAACTACGCGGGAGCGCACCCCGAGGTCCTCGCCGCGCTGGCCCTCGCCAACGGAGGCCACCAGATCTCCTACGGAGAGGACGACTACACCGACCACCTCCAGCGGGTGATCCACAGCCACTTCGGCCCGACCGCCGAGGCGTTCCCGGTGTTCAACGGCACCGGCGCCAACGTCACGGCGCTCCAGGCCCTGGCGGACCGCTGGGGCGCGGTGATCTGCGCCGAGTCGGCCCACATCAACGTGGACGAGGGCGGCGCGCCCGAGCGGATGGCCGGCCTCAAGCTGCTCACCGTGCCCACACCGGACGGCAAGCTCACGCCCGAGCTGATCGACCGGCAGGCGTTCGGCTGGGACGACGAGCACCGGGCCATGCCGCAGGTCGTCTCGCTCGCCCAGAACACCGAGCTGGGCACGGTCTACACGCCGGACGAGATCCGGGCCATCGTCGACCACGCCCACGGCCTGGGCATGAAGGTCCATGTCGACGGCGCCCGGCTGGCCAACGCGGCCGCGTCGCTGAACGTGCCGATGCGCACGTTCACCAACGCCGTCGGCGTGGACGTCCTGACGCTCGGCGGCACCAAGAACGGCATGCTCTTCGGCGAGGCGGTCGTCGTCCTCGACCCCGAGGCCGGCCGCCACATGAAGCACCTGCGCAAGATGTCCATGCAGCTCGCCTCCAAGATGCGGTTCGTCTCCGTGCAGTTCGAGGCGCTGCTCGCCAAGGACCTGTGGCTGCGCAGCGCCCGGCACGCCAACGCGATGGCCCAGCGCCTCGCCGAGGGCGTCCGGGCCGTGGACGGCGTGGAGATCCTGTACCCGGTGCAGGCCAACGCCGTCTTCGCGCGCCTCCCGCACGAGGTGAGCCTGCGCCTTCAGAAGCGCTTCCGCTTCTACTTCTGGGACGAGGCGGCGGGGGACGTCCGCTGGATGTGCTCGTTCGACACGACGGAGGACGACGTGGACGCGTTCCTCCTCGCCCTCAAGGAGGAGATGTCCCGCTAGGGACAGCCCTCGCGAAGTCCCGTCCGCCGGTACCACCAGGCGGGCGGGACTTCGCGCGTCATGTCACGGGCCATGCCGGACACCGGGGCTCAGACGGGGCGTACGGCGGTGACCGAGGCAGTGCTAGCGGAGCGCCGGGGCCATCGGATCCGAGGATGTGCGTCAGGGGTGGCGTGGGTCACCGCGCGAGAACGTTGGTGCAGCGCGATGGACTGCGCGGTACTGTATGGAGTACCGAGGTCACACCCGGAAGACCTGCTCGCGGAACCGAACGGCGGAACATGAACCTCACGCTCACCGTCCACGACGACGTGCGCCTCCTCGTGCCCGGCTTCACGTACCTCGCGGTCGAGGCGCGCGGCCTGGTCAACGGGCCCAGCGACACCGCGAGCGGCGCGCTCCTGGACGACGCCGCGCGCCGCCTCGCCGAGCGTCTCGACGGCCGCGCCCCGCACGAGGACCCGCACATGGCCGCCTGGCGGGCCGCCTACACGGCGTTCGGCGCCAAGCCGTCCCGTACGCGCAACTCCGCCGAGGCCCTCGCCCGGCGCGCCCTCGCCGACGGGGGCCTGCCGCGCGTCAACCGGCTGGTGGACGCGTACAACGCCGTCAGCGTCGCCCACCTGATCCCGGTCGGCGGGGAGGACGCGGACCACATCCGGGGCGGGATGAGCCTCGTACGGGCCGTGGGCGACGAGCCGTTCGCCACCGCCGCCGCAGGCGCGGACGTCGTGGAGCACCCCGAGCCGGGCGAGGTCGTCTGGCGCGACGACGAGGGCGTCACCTGCCGCCGCTGGAACTGGCGCCAGGGCACCCGCACCCGGCTCACCGACACGTCCGTGAACGCGCTGTTCCTGCTGGAGAGCCTCGCCCCGATGAGCCGCGCCGAACTGGAGGCGGCGGGCGCGGAGCTGGCCGAGTCGCTGGAGAAGCTCAGCCCCGGCGCCCGCGTCACCGTCCACGCCCCCGCCTGAGCCGCCACCGCGAACGGGCGCGCGCCCCGTGGGACGCGCGCCCGGCGCCGTGCGCCGCGAACCCGCCGTCCGGGACGTCGGCGCGCGGCTCAGCGGACCGCCGTACGGCAGGTCAGCGCAGCTCCGCCGCGGTCGGCGCCGTACCGCCCAGGTGCGCCGGCACCCACCAGGTGTCCTCCGCGTCCTTGGGCCGCACCGGGTACGCCCGCTGGGCGGCCTCCAGCAGCTCCTGCACACGCTCGCGCAGCCGCCGCGTGATCGCCCCGGCGTACTGGTCCGTCGGCGCCTCCACCGGCTCGCCCACCCGGATCGTCACCGGGATGTGGCTGCGCCTGAAATTGCGGGGACGGCCCTTGGTCCACAGCCGCTGCGTGCCCCACAGCGCCATCGGGATCAGCGGCACCCCGGCCTCCTGCGCCAGCCGCGCCGCGCCCGACTTGAAGCTCTTGAGCGTGAACGACTGGGAGATCGTGGCCTCGGGGAACACCCCGATGACCTCCCCGGAGCGCAGCGAGTCCAGCGCGTGTCGGTAGGCCGCCTCGCCCTGCGTGCGGTCCACCGGGATGTGCTTCATGCCCCGCATCAGCGGGCCGGAGATCTTGTGGCGGAACACCGAGTCCTTCGCCATGAACCGCACCAGCCGCTTCTGCGGCCGGGCGGCGAGACCGGTGAAGATGAAGTCGAGATAGCTGATGTGATTGCTGACCAGCACCGCGCCACCGGTGCGCGGGACGTTCTCCGAACCCTGAATGTCGATCTTGAGGTCGAGCGCCTTGAACATCGTGAGCGCGGCGCCGATGACCGGCCGATAGACGAGTTCTGCCATCTGGAGAACACCCTTCTTTCGTCTGCCTGGGGAGGGTCCTCCCGGCGGAAGTTACGCAGCCGTAGGTATGCGGCTTGGCCCGATGCTGCCCCATATACCGCGTACAGGCCAGTCCGAACGTCCCTGAACGGCCGGAAATCGGCGAGATACTCATCACGTCACCGCTGCGTGCCCCTCGCCGGGGAATCACCACGGGCCCGTACGACGCTGTAGGGGCGGGACGGATCGCCGGTCACACGACCGGCCGTCGAGGGAGAGAAGAGGGGCGGCAGCGGTGCGGGACGACGAGGAAGAACGGAACGGACGGGCTCTCCGCCCCGGCGACCTGGGCGCCGAGCTGGGGGAGCGGGCCACCCTCGTGCACTTCTCCACCGCCTTCTGCCAGCCCTGCCGCGCCACCCGCCGCACCCTCGCGGAGGTGGCGGGCATGGTCGGCGGCGTCACCCACGTCGAGATCGACGCCGAGCGGAACCTGTCCCTCGTCCGGGACCTCGGCATCACCGCCACGCCCACCGTCCTCGTCCTCGACGCGGCCGGCCGGATCGTCCGCCGCGCCGCGGGACAGCCGCGCACGGCGGATGTGATCGCCGCGCTCGGCCGGGCCCTCGAAACCCCCGCTGACCGGCCGTGACGCTGATCGCATCTGCCCGTGCGGCCTTGACGGGGACCGCCGCGCGTCGTCAGGCTGGCGCCGTGCCGTACGAACTCCTTCTCCACGGGCGGGTCCACGTCGATCTCGCCCGTCAAGCGAGCGCGCTCTGTCCGGGTGTCTGAGCAGCCAAGGACCCCAGCCCCGCGCACGCACCTCCCGCAGAAGGACAACTCCATGACGGTCACCCACGATCTCCGCGCCGGTACGCAGGCGGCGGCCCCGGCCCCCGCCGGGCCCGATCTGCTCCGCGCCGCCTTCCGGCGGCACGCCGCCGGTGTCGCCGTGATCACCGCCCCCGGCGCCAGGCCGGTGGGGTTCACCGCCAGCTCCCTCACCTCGGTCTCCGCCGAACCGCCGCTGATCTCGTTCGGCATAGGCACCGGTTCGTCGAGCTGGCCCGCCGTCGCCGCGGCGAGCCATGTCGGTGTCCACCTCCTCGGCGAGGACCAGAGCGAGCTTGCCGCCACCTTCGCCCGCAGCGGCGCCGACCGCTTCGCCCCGCCCACGCGCTGGACCACCGGACCCGAGGGCGTGCCCCTGCTCGACGGCGCCCTCGCCTGGCTGGTGTGCCGCGTCGTCGGCCGCGTCCCGGCCGGGGACCACCGCATCGTGGTCGCCGAGGTGACCGGCGGCGACGCCACCGCCCGCGAGGGGCGGCCGCTCCTGTACCACCACGGCCGCTTCAACGCTCTGAGGGACTGAGGAATCCCGGTTACTCAGCGTTGGCAAGGTCACAGTTCAAAGCGCTTGCTCAGCGGGAAGCCTCCCGGTGTACTGACGAGTAATATTTTCGTGCGGGGCGGCCGCCGCCCCGGGCGCAAACCGCCCCATCAGGCGCCTATGCTGCGTGCAACAAGGCAGCCCAGTAATGACGATGCAGTAGGAGAGCCGGCGTGAGCTTGAGGATCGTTGTCTGTGTGAAGTACGTGCCCGACGCCACCGGCGACCGGCACTTCGCCGATGACCTGACCGTCGACCGCGACGATGTCGACGGCCTGCTGTCGGAGCTGGACGAGTACGCGGTCGAGCAGGCGCTTCAGATCGCCGAGGACGCGGACGACGCTGAGATCACCGTGCTCACCGTCGGTCCCGAGGACGCCAAGGACGCCCTGCGCAAGGCGCTGTCGATGGGCGCCGACAAGGCCGTCCACGTCGAGGACGACGACCTGCACGGCAGCGACGTCATGGCCACCTCCCTGGTCCTCGCCAAGGCCATCGAGAAGACCGGCTACGACCTGGTCATCTGCGGCATGGCGTCCACCGACGGCACCATGGGCGTCCTGCCGGCGATCCTCGCCGAGCGCCTCGGCGTCCCGCAGGTCACCCTGCTCTCCGAGGTCTCCGTCGAGGACGGCGTCGTCAAGGGCCGCCGCGACGGCGACGCCGCGACCGAGCAGCTGGAGGCGTCCCTCCCGGCCGTCGTGTCCGTGACCGACCAGTCCGGCGAGGCCCGCTACCCGTCCTTCAAGGGCATCATGGCGGCCAAGAAGAAGCCGGTGGAGTCCCTGGACCTGGACGACCTGGACATCGACGCCGACGAGGTCGGCCTCGAGGGCTCCTGGACCAAGGTGGACTCCGCGGCGGAGCGCCCGGTTCGCACGGCCGGCACGATCGTCAAGGACGAGGGCGAGGGCGGCAAGCAGCTGGCCGAGTTCCTCGCGAGCCAGAAGTTCATCTAGGGCTCGCGCAGAGCCACCGACAGCCCGCTTAAGACTTCGCATTCGCAGGAGAGCATTCCCATGGCTGAAGTTCTCGTCTACGTCGACCACGTGGACGGCGCCGTCCGCAAGCCCACCCTGGAGCTGCTGACGCTGGCCCGCCGCGTCGGCGAGCCCGTAGCGGTCGCCCTCGGCTCCGGCGCCGAGGCCACCGCCGCCACCCTCGCCGAGCACGGCGCGACCCGCGTCCTCACGGCCGACGCCGCCGAGTTCGCCGACTACCTCGTCGTCCCCAAGGTCGACGCGCTCCAGGCCGCGTACGAGGCCGTCTCCCCAGCCGCCGTGCTGGTCCCGTCCTCCGCCGAGGGCAAGGAGATCGCCGCCCGCCTCGCGGTCCGCATCGGCTCCGGCATCATCACGGACGCCATCGACCTGGAGGCCGGTGACGAGGGCCCGGTCGCGACGCAGTCCGTGTTCGCCGCCGCGTTCACCACCAAGTCCCGCGTCTCCAAGGGCACCCCGGTCATCACGGTCAAGCCGAACTCGGCCCCCGTCGAGGCCGCCCCCGCCGCGGGCGCCGTCGAGGCCCTCGCCGTCTCCTTCTCCGAGAAGGCCGCCGGCACCAAGGTCGTCTCCCGCACCCCGCGCGAGTCGACCGGCCGCCCCGAGCTGACCGAGGCCGCGATCGTGGTCTCCGGCGGCCGCGGCGTCAACGGCGCCGAGAACTTCGCGCTCATCGAGGGCCTGGCCGACTCGCTCGGTGCCGCCGTCGGCGCCTCCCGCGCCGCCGTCGACGCCGGCTGGTACCCGCACACCAGCCAGGTCGGCCAGACCGGCAAGTCGGTCTCCCCGCAGCTGTACATCGCGACCGGCATCTCCGGCGCGATCCAGCACCGCGCCGGCATGCAGACCTCGAAGACCATCGTGGCCATCAACAAGGACCCCGAGGCCCCGATCTTCGACCTGGTCGACTACGGCGTCGTCGGCGACCTCTTCGAGGTCGTCCCGCAGCTGACCGAGGAGATCAAGACCCGTAAGGGCTGATCCCCGACACGCACACGGCCGGGGGCCGCGCGGTGGATCGATCCACGGCGCGGCCCCCGGCCGTCGTCGTACCCCCTGCCCCTTGGCCTCGCCTCCCTCCGACGGATGCCGCCCACTCGTACGACCTCGCGTCCGGCGGGGCCGGACAGGCCTCGGCCGGACGGACCCGCTTGCACTGGCCCGCGCCCCCGCGGGGGCGCGGGCCTCAGCCCCGTCTCAGACCTCCTCGTCGGCGGTGAGCCGCCATGTGCCGACCTCGCGGTACTCCGAGTCGTACACGGCCGACGCGTCGCCGGGCCGCAGGTCGTAGTGGTGGAGGTTGCCGCCCCAGTAGCGCAGGATGCGGCCCAGCTCCCGCACCGTCGTCTCCTTCGGCTGCGCGTCGTCCACGGCGACCTCGAGCACGAACTTCACTGCTTCTCCCCTCGGGTTCGGAAAAACGGGTCTGCTCGGCCCCGGCGCCGGACCTGCCATCAAGTGTTTCACTGAACTGCTACCAGGCACTTGCGCCGCCTCCTCGCTGGCCGTCGGTGCGAAATGCCGGGAAAGTCTCAACTGGGCAAGAGGAGAAAGGGGGCGGCGCGTGGGCGACCGGCTGAAGGCGGCGGACCTCGCACGGTCCGCCGGGATCTCCGTACAGCAGCTGCGGACGTACGTCGAGACGGGGCTGCTCCCGCCCGTCGAGCGCACCCCCGCCGGGTACCGGGTCTTCACCCCCGTCCACGCCGACGCGCTCGCCGTCGCCCGTGAACTGGCCGCCGGGCACGGCTGGGGCACCGCCCGCGCCGTCATGGCGGCCGTCCACACCGGCGATCTGGAGAACGCGCTCGCCGCCCTGGACGCCGGGCACGCGCGGCTGGACCGGGAGCGCGCCGAACTCGCCGCCGTACGGGAGGCCATGGGCGCCGTCCTCGCCGGGCGGGTGCCGCCGCCCGCCGCACCCCGGCAGGGGCTGCGCATCGGCGAGGCCGCCCGCGCCGTCGGCGTGAAGCCGCCCGTCCTGCGGCTGTGGGAGGCGCGCGGCCTGCTGCGGCCGGGCCGTGAACCGGCCACCGGGTACCGGGTCTACGACCGCGCCGAGCTGCACATCGCGCGGGTCGTCGCCCTTCTGCGCGAGGGGCACCACCCGCTCGCCTCCATCGAGGCCGTCCTGCGCGAGCTGCGCGCCAACGGCAGCCCCGACCGCGTCCTCGCCGCACTGGACACCCGCGCGGGCGACCTCCACCGGCGCAGCCTCCGCCGCCTCGCCGCCTCTGCCGCCCTCCACGGCTACCTGCGCCGCCTCGGCCACCATTGACGGGCACCCATCACCCCCGATAGCTTCACCATGCGGATTGTCGATTCCGTCAAGCGGAAACACTGAGCGTGTGGAGGGTGCGGGAAATGGGTCAGCAGGAGCAGGTCGCGACAAGCCTCGCCGGTGCGGTCAGCGAGGGCATCAGCGCCTCCCTCGCCACGGTGGACGCCGAGCTCGCCCGCCGCTACCCCGGCGACCCCGGCACCCGCCAGCCCGTCCACACCGTCTACGTCCCCGGCGACGCCTTCGCCGCCGACACGATCCGCTCCTGGGGCGACCGCGCCCTCGCCGCCCTCGACGAGCACGCCCCGGACGCCGCCGCCCTCGCCGCCGTCCTGGGCCTCCCCGACGAGCTGGCCGAGCCCGTCCACGCGCGCGTACGGGCCAAGCTGGAGCGGGAGCCCGTCGAGGACCTGCGCGTCGACTTCGAGGACGGCTACGGCGGCCGCACCGACGCCGACGAGGACCGCGACGCCGCCCGCGCCGCCCGGCTGGTCGCCGAGGCGTACCGCGACGGCACCGCCGCCCCCTACACGGGCATCCGCATGAAGTGCATGGAGGCCGCCGTACGGGACCGGGGCATCCGCACCCTCGACATCTTCCTCACCGGCCTCATGGAGGCGGGCGGCCTGCCCGACGGGCTCGTCCTCACCCTCCCCAAGGTCACCTATCCGCAGCAGGTCACCGCGATGGCGCGGCTGCTCGACGAGTTCGAGGAGGCGTGCGGCCTCGCGCCCGGCCGGATCGGCTTCGAGATCCAGATCGAGACCAGCCAGGCCATCCTCGGCCCCGACGGCACCGCCACCGTCGCCCGCATGATCGACGCCGCCGAGGGCCGCGCCACCGGCCTCCACTACGGCACCTTCGACTACAGCGCCTGCCTCGGCGTCTCCGCCGCGCACCAGGCCAGCGACCACCCGGCGGCCGACCACGCCAAGGCCGTCATGCAGGTCGCCGCGGCCGGGACGGGCGTCCGCGTCTCCGACGGCTCCACCAACGTGCTGCCCGTCGGCCCGACCGCCAAGGTCCACGACGCCTGGCGCCTCCACTACGGCCTCACCCGCCGCGCCCTGGCCCGCGCCTATTACCAGGGCTGGGACATGCACCCCGCGCACCTGCCCACCCGGTACGCCGCCGTGTTCGCGTTCTACCGGGAGGGCCTGGAGCCCGCCGCCGCCCGCCTCGCCGCGTACGCCGGGCAGGTCGGCGGCGACGTGATGGACGAGCCCGCCACCGCCAAGGCGCTCAGCTCGTACCTGCTGCGCGGCATCGACTGCGGCGCCCTCGACACCGCCGAGGTCGCCCGCCTCACCGGCCTCACCCGCGCCGACCTCGACCGGTTCGCCGCCCCCCGGCGCGGCGACCTCACCGGTACGAACCAGTGACGTGCCGGTAGCCGTCCGGGCCGAACGGCCCGCCGCCGCCCCGTAATCCGTACGCGATCACGACGGCGTACAGAAGCGGGGCAGCGGTGTCCACGGGGGAACACGAACTGATCGCCGGCCGGTACAGGCCGGTGCGGCAGCTCGGGCGGGGCGGGATGGGCGTCGTCTGGCGCGCCCACGACGAGGTGCTCGGCCGCGAGGTGGCCGTCAAGGAACTGCGCACGTACACGGACTCGTCCGGGCCCGAACTGGCCGAGCTGCGCGTGCGGATGCAGCGGGAGGCCCGGGCCGCCGCGCGGGTCCGCCACCCCGGGGTCATCGCCGTCCACGACATCGCCGACCACGGGGGCCGCCCGGTCATCGTCATGGAACTGGTCGACGGACCGTCCCTCGCCGACGTGCTCACCGCACGCGGCGTCATGGACCCGCGCGAGGCCGCCCGGATCGGCGCCGAGGTCCTCGACGCGCTGGCCGCCGCCCACGCGGTGGGCGTCCTGCACCGCGACGTGAAGCCCGGCAACATCCTGCTGGACGCCACCGGCCGGGTCGTCCTCACCGACTTCGGCATCGCCGCCATGGAGGACCCCGGCGACGGCTCCACCACGCACCTCACCCGCAGCGGTGAACTCGTCGGCTCCCTCGACTACCTGGCGCCCGAGCGCGCCCAGGGCCAGGAACCCGGCCCCGGCTCCGACGTGTGGGCGCTCGGCGCGACCCTGTACGCGGCGGTCGAGGGCATGTCGCCGTTCCGCCGCACGTCCACGTGGTCCACGCTCACCGCCATCGTCGCCGAGCCCCTGCCCGAGCCGCGCAACGCCGGGCCGCTCGCCCCGGTGCTCCCGCGGCTGATGGCCAAGGACCCGGGCCACCGGCCGGACGCCTCCACGGCGGCCGCGTTCCTGCGGCAGGTCGCGGACGGTACGGGGCCGGGCGCGCCCGCCGCGTACGTGCCGACCGAGCGCACCACGCTGCCCCCGCGGGGCTTCGGCCCGCCGACCCCGGAGGCGCCCGGCTTCGGCCCGCCGCCCGGCGACGGGCACGGCTCCGGCGCGGTGCGCGGCGACGGACACGGCTTCGGGGCGCCGCGGGGCGGCCAGGGGTACGGCGGTACCGCGCCGGGCGGGGCGTACCCGGCCCCCGGCGGCCACGGGTACGGGTACGGCCCCGCTGACCCGGATCGGCCCGCCGAGCCGTCCGCCGCGCCCGGGCAGTACGTCCAGGCGCCGGGCCCCGGCCACGGCCACGGTCAGGGGCCCGGCCAGGTGGGCGGGCACACCGTGACGGCCGGTCACACTTCCGGCGGCTTCGGGCAGCCCGAGGGCCGCGGCGCGGCGGGGCCCGGGGGCCGTACCACCCGCGCGCAGGCGCGGGCCGAGGCGCGCAAGAGGCGGCCCGCGGCGCTGGTCGCGGCCGCCGTGGCCGCCGTCGTCCTGGCCGGTGGCGGCGTGACGTACGCCCTCATGGACGGCGAGGAGCCGACGGGCGGCGGTCAGGCACTCACGGGAGGCGAGGCGGGTGGCGCGGCCGGGCCCGTCGGCGACGACGGCATGTCCCTCGCCCCCGGCGCGGGCCCCTCCGCCTCCGCCGACGGCTGGCCGAGGGCCGAGCCCCGCCCCTCCGCGAGCGGAAGCGGCTCCGCCGCACCGTCGAAGTCGGCGACCACCCCCGGTACGGCCTCCGGCGGCGGTACGGGCGGCGGCCCTGAGACCGGCACCCGCTCGCCCTCCGGCGGGCCGACGGGCGCGGCTCCGACGGAGGGCGGCTCGTCGTCCACCGGCGGCGGAGCGGCGGAGGAACCGGTCTGTCACCCGATCGGCGGCGGCAAGTACAACTGCACCGTCTGGCGCACCGCCAACTCCTACCGGTCCGACGGCAGTCAGGCCGGAATCCTCAACGCCGGAACCAACTACTTCTACTGCCAGTCCGACCTCGGCCGCCGCGAGACGCACGGGGAGTGGACCAACGTCTGGTGGGCGAAGACCGACGACGACAGCGGCAACACCGGAGTGTGGTTCAGCGACGTCTACATCAAGGGCGGCGCCAACGACGCCCCGGTCCCGGGCCTGCCCTTCTGCTGAGCGGCCCGCCGGGCGGCGTACGCGCGCGGGTGCCTCGCCGGGCGGGGGAAGCCCGTGCGGCGGGCGCGCCCCGGCGGCCGGGTACGACGCCCGGACGGCCGGGTGCCTCGTAACGCGGGCGTGGGCCTGGTACGCGCCGGAGAAGCCGGAGGTGACCGGACGCGCCGCGCGCGGGTACGCCCAGCGCGGGTACGGCGTGCGGGCGGGCTCCGGCGGCCGGGTACGGCCCTGCGCGCGCTGGACGCCGCACGCGCGCCGATGCGCCGTACGCGCGGGAAGGATGCCGTACGCGGCCCGGTACGCCCTGGCCGCGCGGAGCGGCCGAACCCGACCCGGTTCGGCCTACGCGGGCGGGAGTTCGCCCGAGCCGCGCGGCACCAGGGTCGTCGCCAGTTCCACGCGCTCGGGCGCGTCGTGGAGGCCGTCCAGGCGGCGGAACAGCCGCTGCGCCGCCGTGCGGCCGAGCGCGGCGGCGTCCTGCGCGATGACCGTGATGCCGAGCAGGTCGGCCAGCTCGATGTCGTCGAAGCCGACCAGGGCGACCGGGCGGGTGCGCGGCGCCAGTTCCCGTACGACGGTCACCGTCACCCGGTTGTTGCCCGCGAACAGCGCCGTCACCGGCTCGGGGCCGGACAGCATCGCGGCGACCGCCTGCCGTACCCGCGCCGGTTCGGTGGAGCCCAGCGACACCCACGCCTCGTCCACGGGCAGCCCCGCCTCGGCCATCGCCGCCCGGTAGCCGCGCAGCCGCTCCACGGCCGTGTGGATGCGCGGCCGGTCGCCGATGAACCCGATCCTGCGATGGCCGTGCGCCACCAGGTGCGCGACCCCGGTGCGGGCGCCGCCGAAACTGTCGGACAGGACCGTGTCCGCCTCGATCCGGCCCGCCGGGCGGTCCACGAACACCGTCGCGACCCCCGCCCTGATCTCCGGCTCCAGATACCGGTGGTCGTCGCCCGCCGGAATCACGATCAGCCCGTCCACCCGGCGCGCGCACAGCGCCAGGGCCAGCTCCTGCTCCCGCTCCGGGTCCTCCGCGCTCGACCCGTTGATCAACAGGGCCCCGTGCGCGCGGGCCACCTCCTCCACGGCGCGGCTCAGCGGCCCGTAGAACGGGTCGGCGAGGTCCTCCAGGACGAGGCCGACCGAGGCGGTGCGCCCCTTGCGCAGCACCCGCGCGCTGTCGTTGCGGCGGAAACCGAGCGCCTCGATGGCCTCCTGGACGCGGCGCACGGTGTCGGGGGTGACGCCCGGCTCGCCGTTCACCACCCGCGAGACGGTCTTGAGGCCGACCCCCGCGCGGGCGGCGACGTCCTTCATGGTGGGCCGGTTGCCGTAGCGGTGGTCGGGGCGGCGGGCGGTGTCGGCCACGGTGTGTCGGTTCCTGTCCTGTCACGTCGTCGGGTGTGCGGGGGGTGTGGCGTCGAGCATAGGGCCTGGACAACGTTGTCAGATGGCGGAAGACTGAACAGGACAGCATGAGAACCCGCAGGTCCCATCGGGCCCGCGGACCTTCCGGGGGGAGCCGACGCATGCAGGAGCCGGACCCGGCGTCGGGCGGACCGGTCGGCCCGGCGACGGGGGGAGTCGCCGATCCGGCGTCGGGCGGAGCGGGTGCTTCGGCGTCGGCCGGACTCGTCGCCGCGCTCGACTTCGGCGGTACGAAGATCGCGGGCGCCCTCGTGGACGGCGCGGGCCGCATCCTCGTACGGGCCCTTCGCGCCACGCCCGCGCGGGAGGACGCCGAGACCGTGATGGGCGCCGTCGCCTCCGTACTCGCCGAGCTGACCGCCTCCCCGCTGTGGGGCCGGGTGGACGCGGTCGGTATCGGCAGCGCGGGCCCCGTGGACACGGCGACCGGTACGGTCAGCCCCGTCAACGTGCCCGCATGGCGCGGCTTCCCGCTGGCCGAACGGGTCCGGGCGCTCGTCGGCGGGCTGCCGGTCGCGCTCGTCGGCGACGGGGTCGCCATGACGGCCGCCGAACACTGGCGGGGCGCCGCCCGCGGCTACGACGACGCGCTGTGCCTGGTCGTGTCGACCGGGGTGGGCGGCGGGCTCGTCCTGGGCGGGCGGCCGCACCCGGGCCCCACCGGCAACGCGGGCCACATCGGGCACATCAGCGTGGACCTGGACGGTGACCCGTGCCCCTGCGGCGGGCGCGGCTGCGTGGAGCGCATCGCCAGCGGGCCGAACATCGCGCGCCGCGCCCTCGCGGCCGGGTGGCGCCCGGGGCCCGACGGCGACGCGACGGCCGCCGGTGTGGCGGTGGCGGCCCGCGCGGGGGACCCGGCGGCGCGTGCGGCGTACGAGCGTGCGGGGCGCGCCCTGGCGGCGGGCATCGCGGCGACGGCGACGCTGCTGGAGGTGCGGATCGCGGTCGTCGGCGGGGGAGTGGCGGGCGCGGGGGATGTCCTGTTCGGGCCGTTGCGGCAGGCGCTGCGCCAGTACGCGACGCTGTCCTTCACCCAGCGGCTGGAGGTGGTCCCCGCGAAGACGGGCACGGACGCGGGCCTCCTGGGCGCGGCAGCCGCGGCCCGCGGCCTCTGAGGGGCGGGGCGGCGGACGGGGCTGCGGCCATGGGCAGGTGCGCGGATCCGTGGGTGCCGGGCGCGGCGCACCGGCGGGCGGCCTGCCGGTCCGGACGCTCGTGGGCCCGAGGAGTACCGGAGAGGCCGCACCGCCCCGGACACTCGCGGTCGGCCCTCGGCGCCTTCGGAGGAAGAATGGGGCGTACACCGATGAGTTCCGCCTCCGCCTTCGGTCATCCTCCACACGGACACGAAGGAGCGAGAACCATGCCCAAGGTCTTCACCGCCGCCAGCATGTCCCTCGACGGATACGTCTCCGGTCCCGACGAGACCGGCTTCGACAAGCTGTTCGCGTGGTACGGGAACGGTGACGTCGTCATCGGGACCACGCACCCCGAGCTGACCTTCCACGTCACGGAGGTGAGCGCCACGCACTGGCGGCGGCTCGTCGCGGAGACCGGGGCGATCGTCGTCGGGCGGAAGCTGTTCGACCTCACCGACGGCTGGGGCGGCGAGCACCCGCTGGGCGTGCCGGTCGTCGTGGTCACGCACTCGGTGCCGGACGGCTGGCCGAAGGAAGGGGCACCGTTCCACTTCGTCACGGACGGCGGCACGGAGGGCATCGAGCGGGCGGTCGCGCTGGCCCGCGAACTGGCCGACGGCAAGGACGTCGCCGTCAACGCCGGGACCATCGCCCGGCAGTGCCTCGACGCCGGGCTGCTGGAGGAGGTCGCCATCGACCTGGTGCCCGTGCTGCTGGGCGGCGGGACGCCGTTCTTCACCGACCTCAAGAGCGCCCCGTACGACCTGGAGGGCCCGGTCTCCCTCGTCGAGGGCAAGCAGGTGACGCACCTGCGCTACCGAGTCCGGTACGCCCCGCCGACCCCGCGGGGGAACGCCCATGACGAGGCGGTTTCGTTCGCACCATCTGCTTGAGGCGGTCGATGCGCGGGCTTCGGGCGCGCGGCCGAGCTGCTGAGCCGGGAGCGGGTGGTGAGCAAGCAGACCGTGCCAGGGGGCCAGCACGGTCCCCCCCGAGGACGAGACGTCGGCGCGGTGAGCGGGGCACGCGGACGACGGTCAACGGTCCGTGGCCCCGTTGCCCGCGCGCGGCGGCCGCAGGCTGCAGCCCACGCCCCGGACGGTGTGATGAGCGGCGGGTCGAAACGGTCGGTCTTCCAGTCGGCACTATGTTCCGTTGTCCCACAAGGCCCCGGCATTCGCCGTCCCGTCATGGAGGCCATCCCGCACCGGGTCCGGCACGCCTGGACGTGTGGGACGCGCCGGATCCGGTGCGGGGCGAGGCGGGGCCGGTCAGAGGTGTGTCGTCGCGCTACGCGGGATGTCAGGACGACGACAGGGTGCCCTTGCGGAGCGTGACCGCCCGGGGCGCGTGCTCGGCCAGGTGGGAGTCGTGCGTGACCATGATGAAGGTGAGTCCGTCCTCCTTGCAGCGGGCCCGCAGGACGTCCATGATCTCGTCGCGGGTGGACTCGTCGAGGTTGCCCGTCGGCTCGTCCGCGAGCAGTACCCGCGGCTTCTTGACGAGTGCCCGGGCGATGGCCACCCGCTGCTGCTGGCCGCCGGACAGCTCGCTCGGCACGTGGCCCAGCCGCTCTCCCAGCCCGACCGAGGTGAGGGCCTCGGCGGCCCGCTCGCGCCGCTCCTTCGGCTTGACGCCCAGTGGTACGAGGGCGGTTTCGACGTTCTCCTGGGCGGTGAGTGTCGGAATGAGGTTGAAGCTCTGGAAGACGAAGCCGATCTTCTCGCTGCGCAGGCGGGTCAGACGGGCCTCGGACAGCTTCGCCAGGTCGACACCGTCGAGCAGCACGCTGCCGGAGGTCGGCCGGTCGAGGCCGCCGAGCATCTGCAACAGGGTCGACTTGCCGCCGCCGGTGGGGCCCTTGATGACCAGGTAGTCGCCGGCGGCGATGGTGAGGTCCACTCCGGCGAGCGCGTCGACGACGCCCTTGCCGCGGATGTAGCGCCGGGTGACGCCGGTGAGTTCGTACATGGTGTGGTTGCTCCTGCGGAGAGGGAAGAGGACCGGTCAGGCGACGCGGGAGAGAGCGTCGGCGGGGCGGAGCCGGGACGCACGCCACCCGCCGAAGGCCCCGGCGACGAGGCCGCCCGTGACGGCGAGACCGACGGCCAGGGTGATCATGGAGAGACTGACCGGTGCGGTGAGCACCACGTCCAGCGTCCGTGCGGCGGTCTCGCGTACGGCGCCGCCGGGGCCCCCGCCCATGCCGCCACCCGGCCCGCGCGCGCCGCCGCCGGATGCGCCCAGTTCCGCGGTGAGCGACGGCCCGAACGCGGTGACCGCCCATGCGCCGGCCAGGCCCAGCCCGATGCCCAGCGCGCCACCGACCAGGCCCGTCACGACGGCCTCGCCGACGACCTGCCCGGTGACCCGGCGCGAGCGCCAGCCCAGTGCCTTGAGGGTGCCGAACTCCCGGACGCGTCGGGCGACGGCGGACGAGGTGAGCAGACCGGCGACCAGGAACGCCGCGGCCAGGACCACCACGGACAGCCAGCGGCCGACCGTCTCGGCGAGGCCGGACGCGGTGGACAGGGACCCGGAGACGGTGTCCGCCAGGTCCTCGGAGGTGGTCACGGTGGCGTCCGGAACCGCCTTGAGCACCGCGGCTTCCACCGCACCGAGCCCCTGCGCGTCGTCGGCCTGCACGTAGACGGTGGTGATCTTGTCCTTGGCGTCGGCCAGGGCCTGCGCCTGGGCGAGCGGCAGGTAGACATTGGCGGCGGCGTCCCCGCTGGTCGCCGTGGCCACGCCGATGATCTCGAACTTCGTGCCGCTCACCGTGACCGTGTCACCGGTTCCGAGCTTCTTCTCCTTGGCGTACGCGCTGTCCACCACGGCCACCTTCGCCGACGTCTCGGACGTCTCGAAGCCGCGTCCGTCGGTGATCTCCGAGGAGGACAGCGGGCCCATCGCAGGATGCGTGACGTCCGTGCCGTACACGGTGAAGCTGTCGATGGAGAAGTCGGCGCCGCCGCCCGTCACGTCACCGGTCGGGCCGCTGTTCCGTCCACCGCCCGGCTGCTGCTGGAACTGGCCGCGGCTGAACTCGCCGTCGACCTTGACCACGTTGAGGCTGAGCCCGCCCACGGCGTTCGCCACACCGTCCGCCTTCGCCACGGCGGAGACGGTGGCGGCGTCCAGCGTCTGGAAGCCCTGCACCATGACCCGGTCGCTGCTCTGCCGCTCACCGTCCTCCCCGTCGCCACGCGCGTCGAAGCGGAACCGTGGCCGCTCGCCACCGGTCTCCGACGGTGGCTCCGGAGCCTTGGTGACGGTCATGTCGGTACCGAGCCCGTAGAGGGATTCCAGGACCTGGTCCTGGGCCCTCCCCATGCCGGTCGAGACAGCGTTGACCACGATGACAAGAGCGATACCGAGAGCCAGCCCGGAGGCGACGACCAGCGCCGACTTCCTCCGGCGGCGCAGCTCGCGGCGCAGATAGGTGAAGAACATGGGCCGCACGCTAGGCGGGTGGCCTGGCAACACCATGAGCGTTGGGTGAGAGAACGCTGAGATTCTCACCGGCAAGGACACTGCTCTTGGCCGGCGATGAGGTCGTTCGGGTCACCGGGCGGACCGGAGAAGGATGCCCGCGAAGTCGAGTCCAGCCAGGTAGGTGGTCGCGGTCTTCTCGTGGCGCGAGGCGATGCCGCACCGCTGCTTGAGGCGGTTGATGCACCGCTCGACGGTGTTGCGCTGTTTGTAGGTCTCGCGGTCGAAGGCCGGTGGCCTGCCGTCCCGGCTGCCCCGACGCAGCCGGTGGCTGCGCTGGTCCGCCGCGACGGCTACCAGGGACGACGAACGCGCCGTCCGCTACGAAGCGGCAGTGCTGGTCGTAGTCCTCAACGAGTGGCTCTCACCAGGTCTTCTGCGCTGGACGCCAGCGGCGGTTCTTTCGAACGTCGCGTCGGAACTGCTCGGAGCCGGCGCGCAGATCGATGTAGTCAGGGCGAGTGCCACACCGCGAGCAGCCCACTTCACTGCCTTCACCAGGATCTCGTCCGTCGGCGTCCTTCTTTCGACGACCGTACTCGCCCCTCGGGCTCCGGCACGGGGCCAGAAGGTTGCGCGGTTGGCACAGGGCGCGGTGGCACCCCCGGTGCGCGTTCCCCGCGTGCATCGCCGGACTGCGACAGGAGCCGAGGCTTTCGCAACCGGCCCTGGGCGCCGAAGCGGCGTGCGTACCGCTTCTGCCACGGTGTCTCCACCGCGCGCGGGTGGTAGTGGTGGCGTACCCACGCCACGGCCTCGTCCCTGGGGACACCGTCGAGGACGGCCAAGCAGGCCAGGGCCGTGCCCGTGCGGCCCCGGCCGCCGCCGCAGGCCAGCTCGACGCGCTCCACGGCCGCCCGCTCCCACGCCTCCGTCAGGACGGCGCGGGCCTCCGCCCGGTCCGCCGGGAGCCGGAAGTCCGGCCAGCGCAGCAGGCGGGACTCCCACGGCACCTGCGGCGGCCGGTCGCCCAGCAGATACACCGCGTACATCGGGGCCGGGCCGTTGGGCAGCGGGTGGCGCAGACCCCGGCCCCGCACCATCCGCCCGGACGGCAGACGCACGACGCCCGGGCCGTCCGGCGGCCACAGCGAGGGCGTCGCGTTCTCGGGGGAGAGGGCCATGGCGGCGACGATACCGGCCGCTCCGGC
Organism: Streptomyces thermolilacinus SPC6; assembly: GCF_000478605.2. Lineage (GTDB taxonomy): Bacteria > Actinomycetota > Actinomycetes > Streptomycetales > Streptomycetaceae > Streptomyces > Streptomyces thermolilacinus. The sequence continues at coordinate 5,978,295 of NZ_ASHX02000001.1, forward strand.
GCACAGGTGCCGCTATCACCGGGCTCGTGGTCGCACAGGTGTCGCCCTCTCCGCGTTCGTGGTGCACTTGAGGCAGGCAGGGAGCTTGACCGTGGCTGCGTCGGTATCGCGAAGACCGGTCGGCATCGCCATCGCCGTGGTGGCGGCCGTCGCGGTCGCCCTCGCCCTCCTGCTGGGCCGCTGCGGCACCGACGGGCCCCCACTCACCACCCCGACGACGAGCACGCCGCCCTCCGCGACCCCCTCCGACCGGCCGACCGGCCCCCGGGTCTCGCCGTTCACCGGACTGCCGGGCCGCACCGGCCCCGTACTCGCCGTGAAGATCGACAACGTGCGCGCGGCCCGGCCGCACACCGGTCTCGGCGCCGCCGACCTCGTGTATGTCGAGCAGGTCGAGGCGGGCCTCACCCGGTTCCTCGCCGTGTACGCCTCCCAGCAGCCGCCCCGCGTCGGCCCGGTCCGCAGCGCGCGCGAGTCCGACGTGGAGCTGCTCCGCCAGTTCGGGCGCCCGGCCCTGGCGTACTCCGGGGTGCGCAGCGCCCTGAAGGGCTTCCTCCAGGACGCGCCGCTGTACGCGCTGCCGCCCGAGCGTGCCCCCGCCGCGTACGTCCGCGACCCCGGCCGCCCCGCCCCGCACAACCTCTACCTGCGCCCCGAACGGGCCCTGGCCGCCGCGCCCGACGCCACGGCGGCCCGCGACATCGGCTTCCGCTTCGGCGCGGCCCCGCCCGGCGGGCGCGAGGTGGACGAGCACACCGTCCGGTTCCCCGCCGCCCGCTACACCTTCACCTGGTCCTCGGACGGCGGGCGCTGGCTGGTCTCGCTGGACGGCGCGCCCGCCCGCACCACCGACGGCGGGCGCGTCGGCGCGAAGACGGTCGTCGTCCAGTACGTCACGGTGCGCCCCTCCGCGTACGCGGACCGGGGCGGGAACGTCACCCCGTACACCGAGACCGTCGGCTCCGGCACCGCGCTGGTGCTGCGCGACGGCAAGGCCCACGACGCCCGCTGGAGCCGCCCCTCGGCCACCGGCGGCACCTCCTTCACCACCCCGTCCGGCACGCCCCTCGCCTTCGCGCCGGGCCAGGTCTGGGTCGTCCTCGCCGCCCGCTGACCCCTCCCGCCGGGCCGCGCACCCTACCGCCGGATTCGGCCAACCCGGCCCGGGTTAATGGCCTGTGCCCGTGTCCGCCTCCGGTGGGAAACCCCGAGTGTCCCGGAGCGTTACGGCCACCCGTCCGGAACGCGGGTTTCCGTGGCAGGGTGTTGCGGGCAAGCCACTGGGGGCCAACGGAAGAGGGGGAACCGTGATCGTCTGGATCAACGGTGCGTTCGGGGCGGGCAAGAGCAGTACCGCGCGCGAACTGATCGACCTGATCCCGAACAGCACGCTGTACGACCCGGAGCTGATCGGCGGCGCGCTGCCGATGCTGCTGCCGCCCGACCGGCTCTCCGGCACCGGCGACTACCAGGACCTGCGCATCTGGCGGCGCCTCGTCGTGGACGCGGCGGCGGCGCTCCTCGCCGAGGTGGGCGGGGTGCTGGTCGTGCCGATGACGGTGCTGCGCCAGGAGTACCGCGACGAGATCTTCGGCGGCCTCGCCTCCCGCAGGATCGCCGTACGGCATGTCGTCCTCACCCCTGAGGAAACGATTCTGCGCGCTCGGATCGCGGGACGCGAGGAGTACCCCGGCGACCCGGCGGCGAGCGCGCGGGTCAGGGAGTGGGCACTCGGCCACATCGCGCCCTACCGGGCCGCGCTCGACGGCTGGCTCGCCGCCGACGCGTACGCCGTCGACAACGGCTCCCTCACGCCGGAGGCGACGGCGAAGGTGATCGCGGACGCGGTGCGCACCGGCGAGGCCGGCTCCTGCGGGATCGTCCAGACCCCCGAGCCGACGGGCGAGACCCTCGCGGCCGGGGTGCTGCTCTTCGACGACCAGGACCGGGTGCTGCTGGTCGATCCGACGTACAAGCCGGGGTGGGAGTTCCCCGGCGGGGTGGTCGAGCGGGGCGAGGCGCCCGCGCGTGCGGCGGTGCGCGAGGTCGCCGAGGAGACGGGGCTGGAACTGGCGGCCGTTCCGAAGCTGCTGGTGGTGGACTGGGAGCCGCCGAAGCCGCCCGCGTACGGCGGACTGCGGCTCCTCTTCGACGGCGGGCGGCTCACGGGCGCGCAGGCCGACAGGGTGCTGCTGCCGGGCTCCGAGCTGCGCGGGTGGCGCTTCGCGACGGAGGCGGAGGCGGCGCACATGCTGCCCCCGGTCCGGTACGAGCGCCTCCGCTGGGCCCTGCGCGCCCGCGAACGCGGCACGGTACTGAACCTGGAGGCGGGCGTCCCGGTGGGGTGAGTGGGGGCCGGGCGGTGGAGCCCGGCGGACGGGGCGGGGCGGTCGGACGGGGGACCGCCGGCGTGACGGGGATCGTTGTCAGACGCTGTCGGCAGCATCGCCGTTCTGAACGCCGTGTTCACCACCCCGCCGAGGCCGGTCGACATCACCGCGTTCTTCCCTCAGCCGGCCCGCCTGCCCCGAGTGCGGCACCGAGCGGGTCCCGCTCCTCGCCATCGCCTCCTTGGAATGGGACGGCCGCAGCGGGGCCTGGATCGCCGAGGAGGACCGGACGGACCCGTCCCCGCATCCCCTGGGCGCCCAGGACGGGACATCACCTTGATCGACATCGTCGGCGGCTGCAACCTCCAGCTCCACGTCTGCCCGGTGGACCCGTCCCACCCCCACCTCGAACTGGTCCAGTGAGCCCCTGCGGAAGTCCTCCCCGCCGACGCGCACGCCACAACGGGAACCGCGATCGGCTCTCCAGTCAGCTGCCCTGGCCCACTACCAGATGATCCGAACGACGGCCCCGGGCGACCACCGTGTACGCCCCCGCCGGCTGAGCCCCGCCGTCTACGCCTCGGCCGCCTCCGCCGCCGTGCGCAAGGAGGTCGCGGCGTCGGCCGTCACCGGGTCGCCGTGACCGCAGCACACCGCCCGCAGCGGGGCGAGGCGGGCCAGTCGGCGCATCGACTCCACCGCAGCCGCGCGGTCCACGTGGAAGACGCCCAGGCTCACCCCGAAGACCGACGCCACGGTGTCCCCCGACAGCAGCACGCCGTGGAGCGGCAGATGGACGGCGACCGAACCGGGTGTATGGCCCGGCGTGTGCACCACGTGGGCGCCGCCGCCGAAGTCCAGTACGTCGCCGTCCTCCAGCTCCCGGTCCACGCGGGTGGGCGGCGCCTCGGGCGTGGTGAGGCCGTGCTCGTACAGCGGGAGCTCCCACTCCAGCAGGTCCGGCTCGGGCACCGGCGCCTCCCCGCGCACCACCGGCGCGTCCAGCCGGTGCGCGAGGACCTCGGCGCCGTACCGCTCCGCGAGCGCCTCCGCCGCGCCGACGTGGTCGCGGTGGCAGTGGGTGAGGACGATCCGCCGCAGCCGCGCGTCCGGGCCGCCGATCTCGTGCAACGCCCGTACCACGGCGTCCTCGGCGCCCGCCCAGCCCGCGTCCACCAGCGTCAGCGAGCCGCCGCGCCCTGCGGAGCCGCTGGTCCCGTCCGGGCCGCCGTGGCCGTCCCGGTCGGCGGGGGCCGGGTCGTGCCAGACGTACGCCTGGCCGATCGGGAAGCGGAGCATGTGCAGCCCGGGCACGACCGGGACCACGGCGACGGCGGGCTCGTCGGAAGGGCGCGTACGCGGTTCGGGAGTCATGGCCCGACGGTAAGGGGACGGCCACACCCGGGCCGCCCCCTTGCGCTCTTGGCGAATCAGCTCAGAGCTCAACCCCGCTTCGAACGCGCGTAGTTCCGCAGGAACAGCGCCTCGGCGACCGACATCCGCTCCAGCTCCTCGGGCGACACGCTCTCGTTCACCGCGTGGATCTGCGCCTCCGGCTCGCTCAGCCCGATCAGCAGGATCTCCGCCTGCGGGTACAGCGCGCCCAGCGTGCTGCACAGCGGGATGGAGCCGCCCATGCCCGCGGCCTGCATCTCCTCGCCCGGGTACGCCACGGCCAGCGCCTCCGCCATCGACGTGTACGCCGGGCTCGCCACGTCCGCCTGGAACGGCTGGCCCTGCCCGACCTGCTCCACCGTCACCCGCGCGCCCCACGGGGTGTGCGCCTGGAGGTGGGCGGTGAGCAGCTTCGTCGCCTCGGCGGCGTCCTGGCCGGGCGGCACCCGCAGGCTGATCTGCGCCCGGGCGGTGGCCTGCACGGACGGCGTGGCGCCCACGACCGGCGGGCAGTCGATGCCGATCACCGTGACGGCGGGGCGCGCCCACAGCCGGTCCGCGACGGTGCCGGAGCCGATCAGCTCCACCCCGTCCAGCACCCTGGCGTCCCGCCGGAAGTCCTCCTCGGAGTACTGCAGGCCCTGCCACTCCGCGTCCGCCGCGAGCCCGTCCACGGTGGTCGAACCGTCCTCGGCGCGCAGCGAGTCCAGTACGCGGATGAGCGCGGCCAGCGCGTCCGGCGCGGCTCCGCCGAACTGGCCCGAGTGCAGGTTCCCCGCGAGCGTGTCCACCTGGACGCGCAGCATCGTCATGCCGCGCAGCGAAGCCGTGACGGTCGGCAGGCCGACGCGGAAGTTGCCCGTGTCGCCGATGACGATCGCGTCGGCGGTCAGCAGCTCGGGGTGCGCCTCCGCGTACCGCTCGAGGCCGCCGGTGCCCTGCTCCTCGGAGCCCTCCACGATCACCTTCACGCCGACCGGGACGCCGCCGTTCGCCTTCAGGGCGCGCAGCGCCAGCAGGTGCATGATGAACCCGCCCTTGCAGTCGGCGGCGCCGCGCCCGTACCAGCGGCCGTCCCGCTCGGTCAGCTCGAACGGCGGCGAGTCCCAGCCGGCCAGGTCCAGCGGCGGCTGCACGTCGTAGTGCGCGTACAGCAGCACGGTCGGGGCGCCCTCGGGCCCGGGCAGGTAGCCGTACACGGACTGGCTGCCGTCCGGCGTGTCGAAGACGGACACGTCGGTGAAGCCCTCGCTGCGCAGGGCGTCCGCCACCCACGTGGCGGCGGCCTCGCACTCGCTCCTCGGGAACTGGGCCGGGTCCGCCACAGACTGGAACGCCACGAGCTCCGTGAGCTCCGCCTTGGCGCGGGACATCAGCGAGGCGACGGTGGCGGCGATCGGCTCGGCGATCGGCTGGGCGGTCATGGTCACGCTCCTGGTGGGTGCGACATCGGTACGTCGGATCGGTACGTCGGCGCGCGCCGCGGGTGTGCGCGGCGAACGCGGGTCCGATCCTCGCACAAGGCACTGACGGCGAAGCCCCGTAGGATGCGGACGAGAGCGAGGATCGCGGTCGGGACCGGGAGCGGAAGCACATCGTGAGCAGCGAGAACGTGTGGGATGTCGTCGTGGTCGGCGCGGGGCCGGCCGGAGCGTCCGCGGCCTATGCCGCGGCAGTCGCGGGCCGCCGTGTGCTGCTCCTGGAGAAGGCCGAACTGCCCCGCTACAAGACATGCGGCGGAGGCATCATCGGCCCGTCGCGGGATGCCCTGCCGCCCGGCTTCGAACTGCCGCTGCGGGACCGGGTGCACGCCGTGACGTTCTCGCTGAACGGCCGCTTCGCCCGTACGCGTCGCTCGAAGCGGATGCTGTTCGGGCTGGTCAACCGGCCCGAGTTCGACCAGCGGCTGGTGGAGCACGCCCGCGAGGCCGGTGCCGAGGTGCGGACGGGCGTCGCGGTGGCGCGGGTCGAGCAGCACGGCGCCGCGGTGCCGGACCGGCGTACCGTCGCCGTCGTCCTCGCCGACGGCGAGACGGTCCTCGCGCGGTCCGTGGTCGGCGCGGACGGCAGCGCCAGCCGCATAGGCGCGCACGTCGGCGTCAAGACCGACCAGGTGGACCTGGGCCTGGAGGCCGAGATCCCGGTGCCGCCGTCCGTGGCGGAGGACTGGGCGGGCCGGGTCCTCATCGACTGGGGCCCCATGCCGGGCAGTTACGGCTGGGTGTTCCCCAAGGGCGACACGCTGACGGTCGGCGTGATCTCCGCGCGCGGAGAGGGCGCCGCGACCAGGCGGTACCTGGACGACTTCGTGGCCCGCCTCGGTCTCGCCGGGTTCGAACCGGCGATCTCCTCCGGGCATCTGACCCGCTGCCGCAGCGACGACTCGCCGCTCTCCCGCGGCAGGGTCATCGTCTGCGGGGACGCGGCCGGGCTGCTGGAGCCGTGGACCCGCGAGGGCATCTCCTTCGCGCTGCGCTCCGGCCGCCTCGCGGGGGAGTGGGCGGTCCGCATCGCCGAGGCCCACGACGCGGTCGAGGCACGCCGCCAGGCGCTCAACTACGCGTTCGCCATCAAGGCCGGGCTCGGCGTCGAGATGGCGGTGGGGCGGCGGATGCTCGCCGTCTTCGAGCGGCGTCCCGGGCTGCTGCACGCCGCGATCACCGGGCTGCGCCCGGCGTGGCGGGCGTTCACGGAGATCACGCGCGGCGCGACGACGCTGGCGGGCATCGTCCGCACGAACACGGTCGCCCGCCGCGCCATGGAAACCCTGGACCGCCGTCACCCGGAGACCCCCCAGGAGCGGGAACCCGAGGCCGAGCGGGCCGCGCGGGAGGGCTGAGGAGCCGTACGGGGCCGCGCTGTGCGTCGGCGCGGTGCCGCGGCCGGACCTGGCTGCTCCGGCGTCGCCCGCCGGGGCGTCGTGGACCGCTACCGGTCGAAGCGTCCTCGCGGCCGGGCCCGCCGCGGCCCGCCACGACGATCGCCGCCCGCACTGATCGTGGACGCGTACGCCGCGGTGGGACGCGTCGCGGCGGGACCAGGCCGTACGAGCGGTACGCCTCCCCGTACGACCCGCACCCCGTCGGCGTACGACCCGCACCCCGTTCCGTACGACGCCGGGAGTACGCGTCGCCACCACGCCGGGGTGACGCGAGGTCCGGGCGGGCGCGTCCAGCGTGGTGGGCATGGACCACCAGCGCGGAGACCTGACCGGCGCGGGAGCCCGCCGGGTGCGTCACCACGTCACGGCCGAGGTCTCCCGCCAGAGGCGGGCCAGGCGGTCGTCGCCGGTGACCGTGACGGCCGGGGTCCCGGCGGGCAGGCGGTTCCAGAGCGACAGGTACAGCGCCTCGGCGGGGCCGGTCAGCTCGCATTCGGCAGGGCCGTCGGCGGTGCGCGTGGTGCGGGGCGCGTCGGCCGACAGGGTGACGGTCCACACGTCGTCCGTGTCCGTCGTACGGACCCTCAGCGCGCCGGGCGGGTCCGTGCGGACGCGGCTCTTGTCCCGGCCGTGGAAGCCGCACAGCAACTCGTCGATCCCGTCGGCGGCCAGCTCCGGCGCGACCGGCGAGCGGCCCGCAACCAGGCCCAGCGCCGACTCGGCGTCCACCCGGTGCACGGTCGTCTCGTGCGCCTGGCGCCGTGCCCAGAAGGCCGGCGGCGAGGGGGCGGGAAGGAACGTCCAGCACTCCAGGGAGTCGGGCGCGCCGCTCAGCGCGGCGACGAGCAGGTCGTGGCCCTCCCGGTACCAGTCGAGCAGCGCGGCGCCGTCGAGGTCGGGCTCACCGCCGCCGGGGCGGTACGAGGTGTGGCCGTCGGCGACGAACGCGGTCGCCCAGCGGTGCACCATGCCGGTGTGCCGCAGCAGGTCCCGCACGGTCCAGCCGGGGCAGCTTCGGACCTCCGCGTCGCTGCCCGCCTGTTCGGCGGCGTCGGCCAGCAACTGGCCCTCGCGTGCGAGGTGCTTGATGTGCTCGGCAGTCTCCATGCCGGGATTCTGCCATCGGGCCCCGCGCCTCTACCGCGTCTCAACCGCGTCGCGGGCGCGGCCGGTGACGCGCGCTGTGGGTGGCCAGGCGGGCGAGCGCGCCGACCGCGAGGGACTGGAGGAGCACCGACACGCCGAACGCCGCCCAGAGGAACCACGACGACTCGATCAGGCCGTCCCCGGCCAGCTCCCCGCCCGCCAGCAGGACCAGCATCGTCGGAGCGGCCACCGCTATCAGCCCGAGGGCGGCGAACGACGCGTCCTCGTGCTCGGTGAACCACAGGTCGCGGACCACCAGGGCGGTCACCGCGGCGACGACCGCCAGGTACACGCCGGACGCGACGTTGCCGAAGGCGAGCCGCGCGAAGGCGCGCAGGGCGGTGACCGGCTGGTTCGGACTCATGTGGGGCTCCCGGGGTCGCAGGGAGCTCCATCCTGTGCGGGGGGTGCCACCCGCGCCTGAGTACGGCTACTCAGAGGGCGCGGGCCGCCGAGGCGTGGCGGGCGCGGTAGCCGAGGGCCGCCGCGGCGGCGGCGAGCAGGGCGACCGTCGTCAGCGCCGCCGGCAGCGAGAACCACTCCGCGAGGAACCCGATCACGGGCGGGCCGAGCAGCATGCCGCCGTAGCCGAGCGTGGACGCCGCCGCCACCCCGGCCGGCCCGGCCAGCGCGCCCGCCCGGTCCACCGCCACCGGGAAGATGTTCGCCAGGCCCAGTCCGGTGACGGCGAAGCCCAGCAGCGCCGCCCACACGGTCGGCGCCAGCGCGCCCAGCAGCATGCCGACGGCGGCCGTCGCGCCGCCCACGACGAGCGTCCTGGTCTGGCCCAGCCGCTCCAGCATCGCCGTACCGGACAGCCGCCCGGCGGTCATCGTCAGCGCGAACAGCGCGTACCCGGCCGCCGCGACACCCGGGTGCGCGTCCAGGTCCTGCGCCAGGTGCAGGGCGCCCCAGTCGGCGAGCGCCCCCTCGCCGTACGCCGTGCACAGGGCGATCACGCCGAACAGGGTGACCGTCCGCCGCGACCTGCCGTCGATCCGCCGCCGCCCGGACGCGGGCGCCGCGGGCAGCGACTCGGGCGGTACGGGGGAGGGGTGGCGCAGCAGTACGGGCCCGGCGGCGGCCGTCAGGAGCAGCCCAACGACGGTGAGCCCGAGCAGATGCGCGGCGGGCGAGAGGCCGCTCGCCACGAGGCCGCCGAGCCCGGCGCCGACCATGCCGCCCAGGCTGAACGCGGCGTGGAAGGCGGGCATCACGGGCCGCCGCAGCGCCGCCACCAGGTCGACGGCCGCGCTGTTCATCGCGACGTTGATCGCGCCGTACGCGGCGCCGAACACCAGCAGCACGAGGCCCAGCGCGAGCGCCGAGTGGGTGAGCGCGGGCAGGGCGATGCTCAGCGACAGCAGCACCGCCGCGCCGACGGTGACGGTGTGGCTCCCGAACCGGTGGCACAGGCGCCCGGTGAGCGTCATGGTGACCACGGCCCCGGCGGACACGCCGAGCAGGGCGAGCCCGAGGTCGCTCGCGGACGAGCCGGTCTGCTGCTTGATCGCGGGGATGCGGACGACCCAGCCCGCGAAGAGGAACCCGTCGAGGGCGAAGAAGAGCGTGACGGCGGTACGGAGGCGGGTCAGCGAGCGGGCGGCGGGGTCTCCGGCGGGCGCTCGGCGAGGGGCGGACGCGAGTTTGTTTAGTAGCGGCACAAATTAAGGATAGGGGTCGACGGCGGCTCACCACAATTCCGGGGCCCGGCCTCGCAAGCGCACCCGCGCGCAGCGGCAAGGAGCAGTGCGGCATGAAAGCGCCCCCGGCCGGGCGGGGGCGCGTCCACGCGGTACAGCGGGCCGTGGTCGGCGGCCGGGGCCGGGTCACACGGTCCGGTTGCCCTTCGGCTTGCCCCGCTGGTCCGGGGTGCCGTGCGGCGGCGGACTGGACGGCTGGGGGGACGTGGCCGGGGACACCGGCGAACCGCCCGCCGCGTGCCCCGCCTGCTCCGGGCGGAACGCCGACGGGTCGCCGCCGGTCGGTTCGGCCCCCGCGTCCAGCTGGCGCTTGCGGGACGTGAGCAGCTGGACGACCTGCGCGCGGTCCGCGTGCTCGTGCTCGTACCGCAGCAGCTGGTCCAGCTCGTCGGCCTGGAGCGACCTGATGCGTGACTCCAGTGTGCCGACGGGCAGATGGTCGAAGTCGGGCAGCGGCAGTGCGCCGCGGTCGGGGGTGCTCATCCGGGTCCTCCCTGGAACGTGGCCGGTCACGCCTGGGCGGCGTGACGCGCGTGGGCTTCCTCGACGTCCTCCACCACATGGCGGTCGAGCGCGGCGCGGACCAGCGCCGCCGCCAGCGACGGCAGTTCCTCCTTCCTCACCAGCCGGGCGAGCTTCCCCGGGTCGGCGGGCAGCTCGAGGCGGCGCGCCCCGTCCAGCGCCTTGCCGTCCAGGCACGGCGCCACGTCGGGCCACACGCCCTGGACCTCCCGCAGGAAGATGTCCGCACCCGCGGGCCCGATGCCCGGCACCTCGCGCAGCAGCTCCCGCAGCCGGTCCGGGTCGCCGCCGGCCTCCTCGCGGAGCCGCCGCAGATCGCCGCCGTACCGGTCCAGTACGAGCTCCGCCGCGTCACCGAGCTGGGTGGACGTCCGTTCGTCGTAACGCCGGTAGCCGCCCCGGCCGAGGGCGTCCACCCGCTGCTGCCAGGTGGCGTCCCGCATGCGCCGGGCGTCCCGCATCCCGGCGTCGAACAGCGCGCGGGCCGCCTCGACGGCCGTCGCCGCGCGGATGCGGGCGCTCAGCAGATGGGAGAGGACCAGCAGCTCGTACAGCGGCTGCGGGGTGTCCCTCAGCCGGATGCCCGCCTCCTCGGCGTACGTCCGGCCGTGCTCGCCGAGCAGGTCCCGTACGGTCGTCCGCTCGTCGGCCTTGCCGCGCCCGCTGTGGCCCCCGCGCCCGTCGCCGGAGGGTGCCATGGATGCCTCCTCCACTCGCTGTCACCGTCCTCGCTCTGCCGCTCTGCCGCTCGGCCGCCCTCCACTCGGTGTCGCCGTCTTCGCGCGCGCAGTGCCGCGCACCGGAACGCCGTGCGCGGCACGGGCGCCCGCGGTCCTGCGCGCGCTCGCTGCCCGCCGACTGTGCGCTCGTGGCGCGTTCTGAGGTGCGCGCCACCGCTGCCCGCAGTACCCGTCGAGGGGCGGCCGAAACAGCCCGCCCGAGCGGCCGCTGCGCCGGATCATGGGAGACTCGCCCCCATGAACGGCAAGGCGACGACGACCCGGACCCGGCTCGACAGGGGCCGCAGCGCCCTGGGCCCGGCCCTGGAACTGGTGCACACGGGCCGGGCGCCCACCCGTGCCGTCCTCACCGCCGAACTGGGCGTCACCCGCGCCACCGCCGGAGCCGTCGCCGCCGAGCTGGAGGCCCTCGGGCTGATCCGCGTGGACTCGCGCCCGGGGGCCGCCGCCGGTTCGCAGGGCCGCCCCTCGCACCGGCTGACGGTCGACGAGAACGGGCCGGTCGCGCTCGCCGCGCAGATCCACGCCGACGGGTTCCGCGCCGCGCTCGTGGGCCTCGGCGGCCGGATCGTGGCGACGGCGCCCGGCTGCGTGGAGGTCACCGCCGACCCGGCGCAAGTGCTCGCCGCCGTCGTGAACGCGGGCGCGGGGCTGCTGCGCGAGAGCGGCCGCCGCTGCGTGGGCGCGGGCCTCGCCGTACCGTCGGCGGTCGCCGAACCGGAGGGCACCGCCCTGAACCCGCTGCACCTGGCGTGGCCCGCCGGGGCGCCCGTACGGGACGTCTTCGCCGGGCTCGTAAGGGCGGCCGGCATCGACGGCCCCGCGTTCACCGGAAACGACGTCAACCTGGCCGCGCTCGCCGAGCACCGGCACGGAGCGGGCCGGGGCGCCCAGCACCTGCTGTGCGTCGCGACCGGCCATCGGGGCGTGGGCGGCGCGCTCGTCCTCGACGGGCGGCTGCACACCGGCAGTTCCGGCCTCGCCCTTGAGGTCGGCCATCTGACGGTCAACCCGGCGGGGCGCCCCTGCCACTGCGGCAGCCGTGGCTGCCTGGACGTGGAGACCGACCCGCTGGCCTTCCTCACTGCCGCCGGCCGGGTGCCGGGGCCCGAGGTGTCGCTGCTCCAGCAGTGCCGCGACCTGCTCCGCGACGAGCCCGGGGACGCGGGCGTGCGGGCCGCCGTGGAGGAGCTGGTCGACCGGCTGGGGCTCGGCCTCGCGGGCCTGGTCAACATCCTGAATCCGGACCGGATCATCCTGGGCGGCCTCCACCGCGAACTGCTGGCCGCCGACCCGGACCGCCTGCGCGCCGTCGTGGCCGACCGCAGCCTGTGGGGCCGCAGCGGGGGCGTACCGATCCTGGCGTGCACCCTGGACCACAACAGCCTGGCGGGCGCGGCGGAACTGGCCTGGCAGCCGGTACTCGACGACCCGCTGTCCGCCCTGGGCCGCCCGGTCCCGCACGGCTGACCCGTCCCGGCATACGCCGCGACGTCTCCGCCCCGGGACGGCCGTCGCCCCGCGAAGGGGCGCCGAGCCCCACAGCGGGCCGGCTCTCGGCGCCCGTTCGCCGGTCGCCCGGAGGCAGCGGGAAATTCCGGCGCGGTGACGTGGCATGCCGACGTAGGGTGCGCGGTCGTGACCACAACTGACTCCCCGCCCCGCCTCACCCACCTCACCTTCCACGGACCGCTGTCGGAGGCCCGTGCGCGGCGGCTCGTCGCGTCGCTCGCCGCCAACCGGCCCGCCACCGTGCTGGACATCGGATGCGGGTGGGGCGAGCTCCTGCTGCGGGTGCTCGACGCCGCGCCCGGTGCGACCGGCACCGGCATCGACATCAACGCCGAGGACCTCGCGCGCGGCCGCGCCCTCGCCGGGGAGCGGGGCCTCGACGGGCGCGTCGCGTTCGTCGAGGAGTCCGCCCACGGCTCCGAGCGCGGACCCGCCGATCTGGTGCTGTGCGTCGGTTCCAGCCAGGCGCTCTGCGACCCGGACGGCCCGCACGACCTGGCGGCCGCCCTCCGCGAGCTGCGGCGCCTGGTCGCGCCCGGCGGCCGGGTGCTCCTCGGCGAGGGCTTCTGGCAGCGCGTACCCACCCCGGACGAGCTGGCCCGGATGTGGCCCGGCGCCCGGGAGGACGACCACCGGCCGCTGGGCGCCCTCGTGGAGGCGGCCGTCGACGCGGGCTTCAGGCCGGCCTGGATCGAGACGGCCGACCGGGACGAGTGGGAGCAGTTCGAGTCGGGGTACCGCCACGACATCGAGGTGTGGCTCGCGGCCAACCCCGGCCACCCGGACGCCGCCGCCACCCGCGCCCGCGTCGACCGGCAGCGCACCTCCTGGCTGACCGGCTACCGCGACATCCTCGGCATGGCGTACCTGACGCTCGTCCCGGTCGCCTGACCCTCGCACGGGTCGTCTGACCCTCGCACCGGTCGTCTGACGCGATCTCAGTCCCAGTGCCGGCCGTGCCGCAGCGCCGCCCGGCCGGGCTGGGAGAGCCGCAGCACGCGGAACACGTCTCCCGCGTCCCCGGGTGCCGGACCGGCCCGCAGGCTGAACGTCTGCAGCTCCCAGCGGCTCGGGTCCACCGCCACCGCGGCCGCCACGATCCCGTCCTCCAGGACGAGCCGCCCGTGCGCCTCCACGGCCCGCGCCACCGCGTCGCCGGGCGGCGCGTCCGCGCCGATCCGCTCGCGCCGCCGCACCGCGTACCGGGGCGCCGCGTCGGCGGCCGGCCCCTCGCCGTACGCCGCGCCCGCCCAGTGCAGCACCCGAGGCCGCCCGAAGTCGTCCGCGATCCCCTGGAAGCCGCGCTGCTCTGGGCAGGTGTCGCCGTCGCGGCCTTCCTGCCGCTGCGCCGTACGGCGTGGCGGGGCGGCAGGGGCCCGCTGTACCGGGACGTGGCCGCCCGGCGACCCGGCGACCCGTCGCCCGTGGAGCTGCTGGGGCGGCGGTTCGCTGCCGGGGAGATCGACGAGGAGGTGTACCGGCGGCGGCTGTCCGTCCTGGACGAGCGGTTCGGCCCCGGCCGGAAGACCTGAGTCCCGCAGCCGAAGCCACCCGCGTCACCTGGTGCACGGGGGAGCCGGGCCCCGTCGTCCGGTCAGCCCGCCACGGCCGACCGGACGGCGGTGGCGGCGTGTCCGCGTACCGTCTCCGCCGCCTCCGCGCCGTCGCCGAACGGCACGGGCTCCTTGAACGCGGCGCCGCCCACCGCCCCGTACGCCGGGACCGCCGGGATGCCGACGGGTGTGGCCGAGGGCGCGGGGAGCGTGAACCACACGACCTTCCCCGCATCGCCCTGCGGGCGCGCGCCCCAGCTCTCGCTGACGGCCTCTATCAGCGCGAGGCCGCGCCCCGACGTGGCGAGCGGGTCCGGACCGTCCTCCAGGTGCACGACGGCGGGGAGGCGCGGATCGTGGTCGTGGACGGAGACCGTGAGCCGGTCGAGGAGGAACTCGATCTCGACCGTGCAGATCTTGTCCGGCTTGGCGTGCCGGTGCACGTTGGTGAGGAGTTCGGTGACCCCGAGCGCCGCCTTCTCGATGAGGGGGTCGAGGTTCCAGTAGCGCAGTTGCGCCGACACGATTCTGCGGACCTGACCGATCCGCGACGGCAGGGCTTGGAGCTCTACCGCGCACTGCCTGCTGCTTGCCTGGCTGATCACGGCTGCGACTCCCCGAAGTAGGTCCGGAAGAAGACGAGGATCGGGTCCAGTGGATGGCTGGCTCATGTTCGGCGGGCTGGGTCACAGTGTCACCGCCGGTTCACCCTGAGTGATGTCAATCCAGCGTGGACCAGTCGTGACCGCTTCGCAACCGCGGCAGCGGACGCCCCGTCAGCCCCCTCGGCCGCACCCCGCGTCACCGGCCCCGCGGGCGGCCCCTCAGTCGCGCGCGCCGCCCGCCCTGCGCACGGCCTCCAGGAATCGGCCGGCGAGGGTCGCGCCGGTCCCGGGCCGCCGGTCGCGCTGCCCCATCGTCAGCCGGTAGCGGGCGCCGTTGAGCGTGGCCACCGCCGCGTCGCGCGACGCCGCGAACCACGGCCGGCCCGCCCGCACCGCACGCACCGGGGCGCTGTCGATCTCCCGGCCGTAACTGGTCAGCAGGGCCAGTCGGCCGCCCTCGATACGGACCTCGCCGGCCGCCGTCAGAGAGCGCGGCCACCGCTCGATGCGTACCCCCGTGGCGCTGAATTCGGGTTCAGTCATGCTTCCGCCGCCCCCTTCGCACCCGTTCCAGGGTGCCCAGTCTGCACGGAGGACCCGCGTCCGCACCAGTGCACCTCCGAGGCCGCCCTGCAAGCCGGGCCTATGAGGGGTCAAAGTCATCGTTTGCCCAGGTCGGGGAGGTATGTTCGGTCGCGGGACCCATGAGGGAACCGTGGTGCGCAGGACGTGGACGACGAGGAGTGGCGTGTGAGGACCGTTGAGCAGCCCGAACCGGCCGGACCCGGCAGCGGCACGACGCCGGGGGGCCCCGGAACGGCGGAACGGCGCCTGAACGCCCCCGGCACGGCGGCGAAGGCCCCGGGCGCGGCCGTGGAAGCCCCCGCCCCGGCCGCCAAGGACTCTGGCGCGACGGCCGCCAAAGGCCCTGGCGCGCCCGCGGTGAAGGGCCCTGGCGTGACGGCCGAGCCGGGCTCCGCGCCCGCCGCGACCATCGACGTGGACCGCAGCGATCCGGCCTACCGCGCCTGGCTGAAAGACGCCGTACGAAAGGTCCAGGCGGACGCCAACAGGTCGGCCGACACCCACCTCCTGCGCTTCCCGCTGCCCGGCCACTGGGGCATCGACCTCTACCTCAAGGACGAGTCCACCCACCCCACCGGCAGCCTCAAGCACCGCCTCGCCCGCTCCCTCTTCCTGTACGGGCTGTGCAACGGCTGGATCCGCCCCGACAAGCCGGTCATCGAGGCGTCCAGCGGCTCGACCGCGGTGTCCGAGGCGTACTTCGCGAGCCTGATCGGCGTCCCGTTCATCGCCGTCATGCCGCGCACCACCAGCCCGGAGAAGATCCGCCTCATCGAATTCCACGGCGGGCGCTGCCACTTCGTGGACGACTCGCGCCGCATGTACGAGGAGGCCGCCGTCCTCGCGGCCGAGACCGGCGGCCACTACATGGACCAGTTCACCTACGCCGAGCGCGCCACCGACTGGCGCGGCAACAACAACATCGCCGAGTCCATCTACCAGCAACTCCGCCTGGAGCGTTACCCGGAGCCCGCCTGGATCGTCGCCACGGCCGGTACCGGCGGCACGTCCGCGACCATCGCCCGCTACGTCCACTACATGCAGTACGACACCCGCGTCTGCGTCCCCGACCCGGAGAACTCCTGCTTCTTCGACGGCTGGACGCACGACGACCCCGACGCGGTGAGCGACTGCGGCTCCCGCATCGAGGGCATCGGCCGGCCGCGCATGGAACCGAGCTTCGTGCCGGGCGCCATCGACCGCATGATGAAGATCCCCGACGCCGCGAGCGTCGCCGCCGTCCGCGCCCTGGAGAACGCCATCGGCCGCAAGGCGGGCGGCTCCACCGGAACCGGCCTGTGGAGCGCTTTCAAGATCGTCGCGGAGATGGTGGCGCAGGGCCGCACCGGCAGCGTCGTCACACTGATCTGCGACCCCGGGGAGCGGTATCTGGACAAGTACTACTCCGACGCGTGGCTGACGGAGCAGGGCCTCGACATCGACCCGTACGCGGCGACGCTGGACGAGTTCCTCGCCACCGGCGTCTGGCCCGACTGACCGCCCGGCTCGACAGCCCGGCTCCCGACTGGCCGCCCGGTCCGACGGCCCGACTGCCGACTGACCGTCCGGCCTGACTCCGCCCGTCCGCCCGCCCGGCACGGCGGCCCGTCACCGCACTGACGGGCCGTCAGGTCCCGCGTGCGGAAGCCTCCCGGCCCAGCAGCCGCTTCAGCTCCCGGCCGAAGACCCACCGCCCCGCCCGGGCCAGCAGCGGATCGCACCAGCGGGGCAGCCCCCGCACCCGCAGCTCCTCCGCCCACGTCACCCGCGCGCCCACCTCCTCCGCGTACACGGCGATCTCCGCCCAGCCGCGCACGACCCGGCCGTACTTCTCCAGCCGGCACAGCCCCGCCTCGGGCCGTCCACCCGGCCCCGCGCCGCGCGGCGGCTCCCAGCGGACCACCGCCATCGGATCGTCGAAGCCCAGCGGCCCGAGCCCGGTGCGCGCCGTGAACCGCGTCCCCGCCCCCGGCGGACCCGGCGTCAGCACCCGCACCCGCGTCAGCGGTACGCCCACCGCGTGGGCCCGCCAGTCGGTCACCCGCCGCCACGCCTCGGCCGCCGACAGGTCCGTACGCCGCTCCAGCCGGAACACGCTCACACGCCGTCCCTCCGCAGCCCGTCCACCACGTCCACCACGCCCGCCCCGCTCCCGGCGACCACCAGGCCCGGCAGGTGCTCCGCCATCGCGGCCCGCACCTCGTCCGACACCCCCGCGTCCGTCACCAGCGTGTCCACGTCCTCCAGCCGGGCGAACGAACTCAGTGCCACCTGCCCCCACTTGGTGTGGTCCGCGACGACGACGACCCGCCGCGCCGACCGGATCAGCCGCCGGTTCGTCTCCGCCTCCGCCAGGTTCGGCGTGGACAGCCCCGCCTCCACCGACACCCCGTGCACCCCGAGGAACAGCACGTCGAAGTGGAGCGACCCGATCGCCTGGTCCGCGACCGGCCCGACCAGCGAGTCCGACGGCGTGCGCACCCCGCCCGTCAGCACCACCGTCGCCGCCCCCGGCCGCGCCCCGCCGCCCGGCCCAGCGCCCTGTGACGACACCGAGTGGAACACGTCCGCCACCCGCACCGAGTTCGTCACCACCGTCAGATCCGGCACGTCCAGCAGCCGCCGCGCCACCGCGTACGTCGTCGTGCCGCCCGACAGCGCGATCGCGGCGCCCGGCGCGACCATCGCCGCCGCCACCCGCGCGATGTCCTCCTTGGCGCCCGGCTCCAGCGCCGACTTCGCCTCGAACCCCGGCTCGTGCGTCCGCGCCTCCGCCACCGGCACCGCACCGCCGTGCACCTTCTCGACCACGCCCTGCCGCGCCAGCACGTCCAGGTCGCGCCGCACCGTCATGTCCGAGACGTTCAGCCGACGGGTGAGCTCGTTGACCCGCACCCCGCCGCGCCGCCTGACCTCGTCGAGGATTAAGGCGCGTCGCTGCTCCGCGAGGAGGTTCTGGTGGTCGCTCATCGCGGGGGCCGGTCCTTCCGAGGTCGAGGGGTCGTACGTCATGATCCGCCGTTCGCGCAGGTGGCCGGGCAGGCACATCCTGCCACGCGCTTCATCCGCGGGGACGGCGGGGAGATTACGGGAGAGCCGTGCGGCACCCCGCCCCGCCCGGCCCACAGGCCGCCCGCCCGACCGCAAACCGCGCCGCACCGCCCCGCCGCAGACTGCACCGCCCGTCCCGCATGCCGTCCCGCCCGTCCCGTCCCACCCGCACGCCGCCCCGCCGCACACCCCTGCCGCAGAGAGCGAGCACCCAAGTGTCCCCAGCCACACCGGAACCCGCTCCGGTCGCCGCACCGGAGCCACGCAACAGCGGCGCCGCGCTCGAACTGCTCGTGCACGGCGTCGGCGGCACCACACCCCACGAGATGCTCGACGACCCCCGGACCGTCCGCGTCACCGGCGACGGCACCGCCGCCGTGTACCGGCGGGCCGACGACCTGCGTGCCGAGGCGGAGCCGGACCGGTTCCGCGACGGGCCCGTCCCCGAGGCGTACTGCTGGTCCAACCTCACCTCCGGCAACGGCACCCGCGCCCTGTGGCTGCTGCTCCTGCCGTTCATGGTGGTCAACCTCGCCCACTGGATGCGCCCCTCCGCCACCGGGCACGCCCGCTCCGCCCGCCTGTACGGCGTCCTCGTCCGGCTCGTCGCCCTCACCCTGACCGTGCTGCTCACCGCCGCCGCCTGCGAGGTCGCCCTCGACCTGGCCGCCTGGCAGTGCGCGGGCGCCGCCGCCTGCACCGAGGGCCGCTCCTGGCTCGGCTTCCTCGCCGTGTCCGAGGGCGGCTGGTGGTCGCAGCCCGGCCGCCGCCTCACCGTCGCCGCCGTCGTCCCCACCGCGCTCGTCGCCCTCCTGTGGTACCTGTCCCACCGCACCTGGTCCGCGTACGAGGCGCAACGGCCGCCGCGCGGCGAGGACGAGCACGACGACCGCCCCGCCCTCGGCCGCCCCGGGTTCTGGTACGGCCGCCGCCTCGTCGCCCGGCTTCGCGCCGCGCACACCGCCGCGGGTCTGCTCACCGTCGCCGCCGCCGTCGCCGGGGCAGCCGCCCGCCACGACCGGGGCACCGGCGACACCCTCCGCACCGCGCTCGGCTGGAGCGTCGAAGGGGCCATCGCCGCCGGGGCCGTCGTCGTGGTGGTCGTCGTCTGCCGGCGCGGCCGCAGCGAACGCCGCCTCGACGGCCGCCTCGACCGGGCCCTGGTGACCCGGCTGCCCGGCTCCGCCGCCGCCCTGCTGCTCCTCTCCGCCCTGTACGCCTCCTGGTCCCGGCCGGACTGGCGCTCGTCCGGCGCCCTGCCGGGCGACACGGCGTTCTCGGTGCTCATCCTCGGGCAGGGCACCCTCATCCTGCTGCTCGCCGCCGTCGCGCTCCGGCTGCACCGCCGCGACCCCGGCCCGCGCACCGCCCTGGGCGGCCTCGCCGGGCCCGCCGTCGCCGTGCTGGCCTGCGCGCTCGGCGGGGTCATGACGGGCGGCGTAGCCCAGCGCGTCGCCGACTGGCTGGACGGGCCCGGCACCCCCGGCACCGGCGACGGCCCCATCGCCGGGCCGCCCCTGCTGCTCAGCTGGCAGGCGTCCGCGATCCCCGTGTTACTGATCCTGCTGCTCGTCCCCTCGCTGTTCCTCATCGCCAGGACCGCGCTCGCGGCGCGGCGCCTCGCCCCCGTGGTGGAGGCCGAGTACGCGGGCGAGGCCGCCGACCGGGTCCGCACCCGCCGTATCGCCGGGGTCCGCGCCGCCGCCGCGCTCACCGACGCCGCGCCCGTCCTCGTCGGGCTGCTCGCCGCGGCGACGCTGCTCCTCGGCGCGGCCGGAGTCCTCGGGACGTGGGCGACCGGCACCGTACCGGCGGAGGCGTTCGACGGGGCGCCCGCCGTCCTCGACGGTGCCGCCGAGGCCTGCCAGGCACTGGGCTCCTGGCTGGTCGGGCTGGGCTTCATCCTGTTCGTCACCTGGGGCCGCCGCGCCTACCGGGACGCCTCCGCCCGCCGCACCATCGGCATCCTGTGGGACGTCGGCACGTTCTGGCCGCGCGCCGCCCACCCGTTCGCCCCGCCCTGCTACGCCGAGCGGGCCGTGCCGGACCTGGCCTGGCGGATGGCGTCCTGGACGGGCCGCACGGGCGGACGCCTCGTCATCTCGGGCCACTCGCAGGGCAGCGTCCTGGCCGCCGCCGCCGTGTGGCAGCTGCCGCACACGACCCGCCGCCGCGTCGCGCTCCTCACGTACGGCTCACCGCTGGAGCGCCTGTACGGGCGCTGGTTCCCCGCCTACTTCGGCGCGGAGCCGCTCGGCGGCCTCCACCGCGAGGTCCACTGCTGGCGCAACCTGTGGCGCCGCACCGACCCCATCGGCGGCCCCGTGCGGCTGCCCGCCGAGCACGGCAAGCCCGAGGTGGACCACCCGCCGCTGCGGGACCCCGTCGTCTACGGCCGCACCCACGACCACCCGCTGCCGGAGCCGATCCTCGGCCACGCCGACTACCAGGCCGACCCGGCGTTCGCCCGCGAGCGCGCCGCGCTCCTCGACCGGCTGCCGCCGGCGCTGCCCCTGCCGGTGCCCAGGCAGCGCTCCCAGGGCCCGGACGACACCGAGGGACCGGCCCCTCACGGCAGTTCGGGCAGGTCCTCCGGGTAGAGCAGGCTCAGGTCGTCCGTGCTCGCGCTGGCGAGCGCGGCGACCCGGCCCGCGTGCCGCTCCACCATCGACTCGAACGTCTGCCGCGCGGTACGGCCGTTGCCGAACGCCGCGCCCTTCGGCAGCTCGTCGAAGTACTTCAGCAGCGCCTCGGCCGTACCGTCCGCCAGCCGGTACTCGTGGTCGTCGGCCTGCTGCTCCACGATCCGCAGCAGTTCCTCCGGCGTGTAGTCCGGGAAGCTGATCGTCCGGGAGAAACGCGACGCCACACCCGGGTTGACGGTCAGGAACCGCTCCATCTCCGCCGTGTACCCGGCGACGATCACCACGACCGCGTCCCGGTGGTCCTCCATCAGCTTCACCAGCGTGTCGATCGCCTCGCGCCCGAAGTCCCGCCCCGAGTCCTCCGGGGAGAGCGCGTACGCCTCGTCGATGAACAGCACCCCGCCGCGCGCCCGGTCGAACGCCTCCTGCGTACGGATGGCCGTCGACCCGATGTGCTCGCCGACCAGGTCCACCCGGGACACCTCCACGAGATGGCCGCGCTCCAGCACCCCGAGCGACGCGAGGATCTCGCCGTACAGCCGCGCCACCGTCGTCTTGCCCGTGCCCGGGTTCCCGGTGAACGCCAGATGCCGCCGCACGGACGCCGCCTTCAGCCCGGCCTCCTGCCGCCTGCGCCCGATCTCGATCATGTTGGTGAGCGTGCGGACCTCCCGCTTGACGCTCTCCAGCCCCACCAGCGCGTCCAGTTCGCCCAGCACGTCCTGCGAGTCCCGGGCCGGCTCAGCGGCGGGCGCCGCCGGGGCCGTCGCCTGCGCCGGGACCGATCCCAGCAGCCCGCCCGAAGCGGGACCCGCCGGGACGGTCGCCACAGTGGTGGCGCCGCCTCCGACGGGGGAGGCGACCGGAAGGGCCGGGGGAGCGGAGCCCGTACGGCCCGCGATGCCGCTCTCGTCGCTGGTGCAGTCCTCGGTGACCGGGCCGTCCTCGCCGAACTCGTAGCCCCCGCGCGCGCAGCGCTCCGTACGGCACCGCCGCAGCGTCGTCCGGCAGCCGTCCATCACATGGAAGCCGTACCCGCCGCTGCCCGTGACACGGCAGCCGGTGAACGTGCCCCGGCCCTCCGCCGACACGTAGAACCCGGCCTCGGCGGGGGAGGTGACCGTGCACCGCTCCACGGCCGGGTCGGCGCCCTTGGTGACGATGACCCCCGTCTGCACCCCGTCGAACGCGCAGTTGGCGAGCGTGCCGCCGCTGCCGTGGTCCCGGAACCAGGCGCCCGTCGCCGCGTCCCGCACCCGGCAGTCGTCCAGCTGGGCGGTCGCCCCGTCGCTCACCGACACGGCCGTGTTCCGCACCTGCGACAGATCGCTGTCCACCACGTCCACCCGCGAACCCCGGTCGAGGACGAACAGCGCGTCCGGCACGTCGTGGACGCGGCACGCCTCCAGCACCGCCGTCGCCCCGTCGCTCACCCACACCGCCGGGTAGTCGCCCGTACTGTCGTGGATCTCGCACTGGTTGGCGTCCACGCGCGTGCCCGGGTCCCACACGGACAGGCCGTTGCGCCCGAACCGCCGCACCTTCGACCGCGTCAGCGTCAGCACCGAACGGGACCGCAGGTCCACCGCGTTCTCCGGCACGTCGTGGATGTCGCAGTCCGACAGCGTCAGCACCGCGTCCGTGTCCAGCGTGATCCCGTCCGCCGACGTGCGGTGCACCACCGAGTCCGTCAGATGGGCCACGGCCCGCCCGCCGACGCGCACACCGCTGCCCCGGATCTCGTACACCTCGCAGCCGACGGCCTCCAGGCCGCTGTCCTCGCCGGTCACCGACAGACCCGCCCCGGAGGCGTGGTGGATGCGGCACCGCTCGATCCGCGGATGCGCCCCGCCGCTCACCGACACCCCGGCCTGGCCCGCGGCGACGACCTCGCACTCCTCGAACACGCCGCCCGCGCCGTCCAGTACGCCGATGCCGACCCCGGCCGGGTTGTCCACCGTGCACCTTCGCACCGTGGGCCGGGCCGCGCCCCGCACCTCCACGCCGACCGCCGAGCGGGTCACGATCCGCAGGTCCAGCAGCTCGGGCGTACCGTCCTCGACGAGCAGCGCGGGCGCCGCCGCGTCCTGGCCCTCGAGGTGCAGGTCCCGTACGGTCGCGGAGGCGCGCACGGTCAGCGGCACCCCGTCGGCCGGGGCGATCCGCACCGACCCCACGGCGCCGTCCGCGCCGCGCAGCGTCACGGCGCGCCGCAGCACCAGGTTCTCCCGGTACGTGCCGGGGGCGACGGTGAGGATGTCGCCGTCCGCCGCGGCCTCCAGGGCCGCCGCGAGGGTGGCGTACTCGCCCGTGCGGCGCCGCCACCGCGACGTACCGCTGTGCGTGACCTGGACCGTGCCCTGTGCCATGGTGCTGCTCTGCCCCCACCTCGTGCGCTCGCGGCGACCCGCTCACCAACCAGTCGCCCCACCGTAGCGCGCACGGCGGAGCCGGGATGCCCGCTCGGCCCGTGCCGTGCCACTCGCGCCGTGCCGCGGTGCCGTGCGCGTTTCCGGCTGTCGTCCCCGTGCCGCTGCGGGCTGCCGTCCGGGCCCCGCCGCGGCTGGTGTCCGTGCCGCTGCCGGGCCCTCGTCAGCTGTTGCCCGGGTGTCGTGGGCGCACGGCGCTTGACGGGGTGTCGGGCGAGGCGAGGTGCCGGACGAGGCGGGGCGGGGCGTCGGGCACGCCCCCGAGGGCGTCGGGTGTCGTCCGGTGGGGTCAGGTGTCGTCGCGGACGGCGAGGACGCGGAGCGGGTCGCCGACGCGCAGCGTGCCCATCGTCTCGGGGATGAGGTTCTGGCCGAAGAGCACCTTCGAGCCGGACTTGCGGTGCCGCGACAGCGTGCGCAGCGGCTCCTTGCCCCGGACGCCGGTGCGCTGGTCGGTCGTCGTCACCACGCAGCGGCTGCACGGCTTGGCGACGCGGAAGGTGACGTCCCCGATGGCGATCCGCGCCCACCGGTCCTCCTCCCACGCGACCGTGCCGTCCACGACGGCGGTCGGCCGGAACCGCTCCATGGGCAGCGGGCCCTCGTGGGCGTCCTCGCCCGCCGCGATGAGCGCGTTGAGTGCGTCGAGGGAGGCGGTCGTGGTGACCATCAGCGGGAAGCCGTCGGCGAAGTTGACCGTCTCCCCTTCGCGCGCGTAGTCGGGGGCGACGGGGCGGCGGCGCGACGGGTCGTCCATGTGGACCAGCCGCACGTCGGCGCCCAGGTACTCGCCGAACCACGCCTCGGCGTCGGGCGCCGCGGGCACGGCCTCGACCTTCGTGCCGAACACGTCCACGACGACCGTGCCGTCCCGGGGATCGGGCACGGCGATGTCGAGCGGGGCGCGGCCGGGCGCGGACACCCGTACCCCGCCGTCGGGCAGCAGCGCGGCGGAGGCGGGCGCCAGCGCGGCGTACTGACGCTGCGTCACCGCCTTGCCGTCGCGGTCGGTGAGCATCCAGCGGCGGTCCCCGGCCAGGCCCCACGGCTCCACGACCGCGGACGCGGGCGAGGAGCCCCCCAGGGCCTTCACGGGGTGGATGTGCAGGGAGCTCAGGGCGGGCTGGGACGTGACCTCATCACTCGGCATGGCCCCATCCTGCCAGGGGCCGTCCCGACCTGCCCGTGGGCTTTCGGTCAGTAACCGCCGCCCTGGTACGGCCGCCGGTACGGGTCGTCGTACGGAGCCGGGGGCGCCGGTGCGGGACGCGGCGCGGCGGCGGGGCGCATCGCCTCGTACCCGGAGGCGGCCGGGGCGACCGGGCGCATCGGCTGCGGGCCCTGCGGACCCGGGTAGCCGCGCGGCGCCTGGGCCTGCTGCGGGACGTACGGGGCCGGCGGGTGCGGCGCCGGCGCGTACTGCGCGGGGGCGTACTGCGGCGCCTGTGCCTGCTGCGGGTAGCCGTAGCCGCCGCCGTAGGAGGGGGCCGAGGGCTGCGGGGAGGGGGCCGCCGGGAGGGCGGGGAGGGCCGCGGGGAGCGCCGGCAGATAGGAATTGCCGGTGTCGTAGGCGGCGGGCACTCGGATCGGGGCGATCTGAGGCGTGCCCCGCTCTGCGACGAGGGAGTCGTAGATCGGGGTGTCCGGGAACGACGGCGCGTGGTAGTACGCACCGCCGTACGAGG
The DNA here is from genome assembly GCF_000478605.2 of Streptomyces thermolilacinus SPC6. Classification (GTDB taxonomy): domain Bacteria; phylum Actinomycetota; class Actinomycetes; order Streptomycetales; family Streptomycetaceae; genus Streptomyces; species Streptomyces thermolilacinus. The sequence continues at coordinate 6,003,077 of NZ_ASHX02000001.1, forward strand.
CACGGGGGGAGGTCATGGCCCTAAGTTAAGCCCACTGTGTGCCGGGTGGAAGGCCGATAAGCGGGTTGTTTGACGCATCTTGTGCGGCCACGGAACACCAATGTGACCCAACATGGGAAAATCGGTCGTCGCGGTGTCCCATGATCGCGTAAAAGCCGAGATCGCAGGGGGTTACCGACGAGTCAGCGGGGCACGGCCACACCGGCGGGATTAGCGTGGCCGCCACGAATCACCAGGGGCTCGGAACACGATGGGGGTGGCATGTCCATGCTTAAAGGCGCCAATGTTCCGGTACCGACGCGAAGGCTTCGCGTCGAATTGGCGTGGAGTTCGGGTCCGGGCGTTCCGGATGTGGACGCGTCGGCACTACTGCTCGTGTCGGGGAAAGTGCGCTCCGATACGGACTTCGTCTTTTACAACCAGCCGACGCACCCGTCCGGTTCGGTGAGCCACGAGGGGAAGCGGACCTCGGCGGCCTTCGGCGCTTCCGGGGTGTCGGGTGCGCCCGGGGCGTCCGTGACCGACACGCTGACCGTGGACCTGCCGCGCGTGGAGGGGGCGGTGGAGCGCGTCGTCCTGGCCGCGTCGGCGGACGGCGGTACGTTCCGGCAGGTGCCGGACCTGTGCGTGAGGGTGCTGGACGCGGCCGACGGCACGGAGGTCGCCCGGTTCGAGAGCCGGGGCGCGACGGTGGAGACCGCCTTCATCATGGGCGAGCTGTACCGGCGTCAGGGCGTCTGGAAGTTCCGCGCGGTGGGCCAGGGGTACGGCACGGGGCTCGAGGGGCTGGCGACGGACTTCGGCATCACGGTGGACGAGCCGCAGGGAGGCTCCGCACCGGGGCCCGGTGCCGCACCGGCTGGTTCGGCACCGGGTGGCTCCGCACTGGCTCGCTCCGCACCGGGGGCCGCCTCGGCTTCCGCGCCTGCGCCCGCGCCTGTACGGGGGTCCGCGTCCGCGCCCGTATCGCCGCCCGCGCCCGTACGGCTGACGAAGGTGACGCTGACCAAGGACGCCCCGTCCGTGTCGCTCGCCAAGCAGGGCGGCACATCCGGCGCCCTGCGCGTCAACCTCAACTGGGGCGTCCGCAAGCAGTTCACCGGCTGGGGCGCCAAGTTCGGCAACGCCGTCGCCCGCCACGCGGACCTCGACCTCGACCTGTGTGCCCTGTTCGAGCTGACCGACGGCAGCAAGGGGGTCGTCCAGGCCCTCGGCGACACCTTCGGCTCGCTGCGCCGGCCGCCGTACATCCACCTCGACGGCGACGACCGGACAGGCGCCGTCGACACCGGCGAGAACCTCACCATCAACCTCGACCACAAGGACGTCTTCCGGCGCATCCTCGTCTTCGTCACCATCTACGAGGGCGCCCGCAGCTTCGCCGACCTCCACGCCACGGTCACGCTCACCCCGGCGAACGGCGCGCCCATCGAGTTCTCCCTCGACGAGTGCACCGTCCCCTCCACCGTCTGCGCCCTCGCCCTGATCACCCGTCAGGGGGACGACCTCGTCGTCCGGCGCGAGGCCCGCTACCTGATCCCCGCGCGCGGAGTGAGCCCGCAGCGGACCGTGGACCAGGCATACGGCTGGGGCATGCGGTGGACGCCCGGCCGCAAGTAGTCCGGGCCCCGCCGCGGCCTTGTTCGCGTCACCGGTCCGCCGCCGCGCGCGGGGCGGGGTACGTACGGCCCTTCCAGGCCGCGCCCCGCCCCCGGTGGTGCCGTACCGCCGAATCGACCGTCATCAGCAGGTACAGGGCGGCCGTCACCGGCAGCAGGGCGGCGAGCCACAGCGGCTGCCGGTAGTACCGGAGCATCGGCGCGTACGTGCCCGCCATCACCGCCCAGGCGGCGCCGCCCGCCCACGCCGCCACCGCACCCCCCTGGCCGGTCAGGCCGAGCGCCAGGCAGAGCGGCGGCGCCAGGTACACGAGAGCCAGTCCCGCCACCGTCACGGCCAGCAGGGCACCGCTGTGCCGCAGCTGTGCGTACGCGCTGCGCGCCACCATCCCCCACAGGTCCGCGAGACGCGGATACGGCCGGACGCTCTCCACGCCGTCCGCGAGCCCCAGCCAGATCCGCCCGCCCGCGCGGCGCACCGCCCGCGCCAGCGCCACATCGTCGATCACCGCGTCCCGGATGACGTCGGGCACCCCGGCCCGGGCCGCCGTCTCCGCCCGCAGCAGCACGCACCCGCCCGCCGCGGCAGCTGTCCGCCCGCCGCCCCGGTTGATCCGGCGGAACGGGTACAGCTGGCAGAAGAAGTAGACGAACGCCGGGACGACCAGCCGCTCCCAGACCCCGGCCACCCGCAGCCGTGCCATCTGCGACACGAGGTCAAGCCGGTGCGACACGGCCGCCGCCACCAGCCGCCGCAGGCTGTCCGGGGCGTGCGCGATGTCGGCGTCCGTGAGCAGCAGGAACCCGGGAGCCTCCGCCCCACGCGCGCGTACGACCCCGATACCGTGCCGCACCGCCCACAGCTTCCCCGTCCAGCCGGGCTCCGGCGCCCCCGGCGACACGACCGTCAGCGGCAGCCCGGCCCGCGATCCCTTCCCGCACCGCCGCGCGGCCAGCTCACGCGCCAGGTCCCCCGTACCGTCCGTGCTGCCGTCGTCCACGAGGACGATCTCCGCCCGGCCCGGATAGTCCTGCGCCAGCAGCGACGGCAGGCTCAACGGCAGGACCTCCGCCTCGTCGCGCGCGGGGACCACGATCGCGACGGTCGGCCAATGCTCCGGTTCCGCCGAGCCGTGCGGCAGGCGCTGGTCGGAACGCCAGAACAGGCCCTGCCCGAGCAGCAGCCACGCCCAGGCGGCGCACGAGAACAGGGCGATCCACGCAATCACGCTCATTCGCCGCAGTCTGCCCCAGAGCGGGGCCCGGCGGAGGCCGGTCGGCTAGGGTGACCGGGTGAAGATCGCACTCATGGACTCCGGGATCGGCCTGCTGCCGGCGGCCGCCGCGGTGCGCCGGCTGCGGCCGGACGCCCTACTCGTGCTCTCCTCCGACCCCGACGGCATGCCCTGGGGACCCCGTACGCCCGACGACCTCACCACGCGCGCGCTGGCCGTGGCCCGCGCCGCCGCGGCGCACCGCCCGGACGCGCTCGTCGTCGCCTGCAACACCGCCTCCGTTCACACCCTGCCCGCGCTGCGCGCCGAGCTGGAACCGGACATCCCCGTCATCGGCACCGTACCGGCGATCAAGCCCGCCGCGGCCGGGGGCGGCCCCGTCGCCATCTGGGCCACGCCCGCCACGACCGGCAGCGCCTACCAGCGACGGCTGATCGGCGAGTTCGCGTCCGGCATCGACGTCACGGAGGTGCCCTGCCCGGGCCTCGCGGACGCCGTGCAGGAGGCCGACGAGGCGGGGATCGACGCCGCGATCGCCGCGGCCGCCGCGCTCACCCCGTCCACGGTGACGACCGTGGTCCTCGGCTGCACGCACTACGAGCTGGTCGAGGAGCGCATCGCGAAGGCCCTGCGCCCGGTCACCGGCCGGGACGTGTCGCTGTACGGCTCCGCCGACGCGGTCGCCGCCCAGGTCCTGCGCCGGATCGGCGCCGCCCCGCTGCCGGACGCCGCCCCGGCGGGCGCCGACTCCCTGACGGTCCTCCTCAGCGGCCGCCCGTCCCCCCTCCCGCGGGCCGCCCTCGCCTACCCGGAGGCCCACTTCCTCCACGGCCAGGTCACCACCGCCTGACCCGCAGCCCCCTCCGGCCCCCGCATCGGGACGGCCGCCTGCGACCGGGCCCCGCCCCGTCCCGGACGTGTACTGCCGGGAGAGTCTCACCCGATCGTCGGTGACCGGGGGCCGGGGGCGGAGGTGCTGGGTACGCTCCGAGCATGAGGGAGCCCGTGGAGTCCGGCACCCCTCCCGGGGCCGAGCGCCCCGCCCCGGAGTTCGTGCCGGCCGTGCCCGAGACGTGGAAGGGGCGCTCCACCAACCGCGTCCAGTGGCTGCTCGCCGCCGCCGGGGCGGGTTGCGTCGCGCTGGGTGTCGCGCTGGCCGCGGGAGCCGCGTGGACCGGGGGCGTCACGGCCGTACTGATGGCCGTCGTCGGCTGCGTCGCCGCCGGGCTCCTCGTCCTGTTCGGGACGCTCGCCTTCGTCCACGTCGAGCTGACCGTGGACCGGCACGCCCTGGAGGTGCGGTGCGGGCACATGGGCGTGCCCCGCCGCCGTATCCCGCTCGACCATGTCGTCGGCGCCGAGTTCGACCCGCGCGTCACGCCCCGCGCCTGGGGCGGCTGGGGATACCGGTGGCGGCCCGAGAAGGGCACCGCCGTCGTCGTACGGCGCGGCGAGGGCCTCGTCCTCACCCTCGGTGACGGCCGCAGCTTCACCGTCACCGTCGACGACGCCGAGACGGCCGTCCGCGTGATCCGCCACCGCCTCCACCTCCGCCGCCGCGCCACCACCCCGACCGACCCCTGACCGGGCCGGTACGCCCCGGCCGGTACGGCCCTTGCCCGCGCGAGGCCGCTGCCCGCGCCCCTTGCCCGGAACCGGTCCGCTCCCCGCGGTGCCGTCAGGCGCCGTAGACTCCGGCAGGTGAGCGCCACCATGACCCCCGTCGCCGTGCCCGGACCGCCCGAGCCGGAGGGGCCGCGTCGGCGGTCGCTCCGTCGGCTGATACGGCCCGCCGCGGCCGTGCTCTCCGGTGCCGCTCTGTACCTGAGCTTCCCGCCCCGCCCCCTGTGGTGGCTGGCGCTCCCCGCGTTCGCCCTGCTCGGCTGGACGCTGCGCGGGCGTCGTCTGCGGGCGGGGTTCGGTCTGGGCCTGCTCACTGGGCTCGGGTTCCTGCTGCCGCTGCTCTCGTGGACCGGTGAGGAGGTCGGCCCCGTGCCGTGGCTGGCGCTCGTCGTCGCCGAGTCGCTGTTCGTCGCCGCCGCCTGCCTCGGCGTCGCAGCCGTGTCGCGGCTGCCCGCCTGGCCGGTGTTCGCCGCCGCCGTGTGGGTGCTCGGCGAGGCGCTACGCGCGCGTGTCCCGTTCGGCGGCTTCCCCTGGGGCAAGATCGCATTCGGGCAGGCGGACGGGGTCTTCCTGCCGCTCGCCGCCGTGGGCGGCACGCCCGTCCTCGGCTTCGCCGTCGTCCTGTGCGGTTTCGGACTGTACGAGGCGGTCCGCGTCGCCCTGGTGCGCCGCGCGACCGGCGCCCTCCCGCGCGGGCCGCTCGCCGCCGCGGCGCTCTCCGTCCTCGTGCCCGTCACCGGCGCGGCCGCCGCCCTGCCGCTGGTCTCCACCGAGCCGGAGGACGGCACCGCCACGGTCGCCGCCGTCCAGGGCAACGTGCCGCGCCTCGGCCTCGACTTCAACGCCCAGCGGCGCGCCGTCCTCGACAACCACGCGCGCCGCACCGAGCAGCTCGCCGCCGACGTCGCCGCCGGCAAGGAGGCCAGGCCCGACTTCGTCCTGTGGCCGGAGAACTCATCCGACCTGGACCCGTACCGCAACCCCGACGCGCGCGCCGCCATCGACCGTGCCGTCAGCGCCATCGGCGTCCCGACCGTCGTGGGCGCAGTCCTCACCCCGGAGACGGGCAACCTGCGCAACACGCTCGTGCAGTGGGAGCCGGGACGGGGCCCCGTCGCCACGTACGACAAGCGGCACGTCCAGCCGTTCGGCGAGTACATCCCGATGCGGTCCTTCGTACGGATCTTCAACAAGGACGTGGACCGGGTCAGCCGCGACTTCGGCCCCGGCGACGAGGTCGGCGTCTTCGACCTGGCCGGGACCCGCGTCGGCCTGGCCACCTGCTACGAGGCGGCCTTCGACTGGGTGGTCCGCGACACCGTCACCCACGGCGCCCGGCTCATCTCCGTCCCCAGCAACAACGCCACCTTCGGCCGCACGGAGATGACCTACCAGCAGCTCGCCATGGACCGGGTACGGGCCGTCGAGCACAGCCGCACCGTCGTCGTGCCCGTCACGAGCGGCGTCAGCGCGATCATCCTCCCGGACGGGCGGATCGTCCGGCAGTCGAAGCTGTTCACGCCCGACGCCCTGGTCGCGGAGGTGCCGCTGCGCTCCTCGCTGACCCCGGCGACCCGAGCGGGCGTCGTGCCGGAGGCGCTGCTGGCCGCCGTCGCGCTCGGCGGCATCGGCTGGACGGCCGCCCTCGGCGTACGGGCCCGCCGCGCCGCCCGCCAGGAGCACTGAGCGGCGAGGGCCAGGGGCCTTCGGGAGTTGGTGAGGCCCCGGACCTGCGATGGGCGCGGTCCGGGGGCGCGGTGGCGATGACTCGCCAACCTTCGTCGGCCAACAAAGTGAACGGTCGTGCGTGCTAATATCTGTCTCACGACATCGACAGAGGAGCGGCCGGCATGAAGCCCACCGAGGCACTGGCGAGCATCACCCTCAATGGACTCTCTTATGTCTCCGGGCGGATGGCGGGAGCGGCCGCGTTCGCGCTGTTCCACATGCCGCTCGCCCGCAGCCGCGTACGGACCGCCGAGCGCGCCCTGCTGGACCAGGCGGTGACCGGACGCGTCCAGGTCGGCGACAAGTACGCGGTGACGTACCAGTGGGGCGACGGCACGCGGCCCGTCCTGCTGGTCCACGGCTGGCAGTCACGCGGCTCGCGCCTCTCCGGCTTCGTCCCCGGCCTCCTGGACCAGGGGTATTCGGTCGTCACGTTCGACGCGCCCGGCCACGGCGACGCCACCGGGCGGAGCACCAGCATCCTCGAGTACCGGGACATCGTCGGCGCGCTCCACGACCGGTACGGGACGTTCGAGGCCCTGGTGGCCCACTCCCTGGGCGCGCTCGGGTCCTTCTTCGCACTGCGCCACGGGGCGAGGGCGGAGCGGATCGTCACCGTCAGCGGCGTGTGCGACTACGCCCACCTGGTGGACGAGTTCTGCGCCCAGCTGCGACTGGGGGCCCGTCTCAAGGGCCAGTTGTACAAACGCATAGGCGCCCGGCTCTTCGCCGGTGAACCGGCCGACCGCATGCCCTTCTCCATCACGCACATGGCGGAGGAGGTGACGTCCCCGGTCCTGGTGATCCACGACGAGGACGACACCCGGATCGTGGTGGCGCAGGCGCGGCGGATAGCCGGTGCGTTCGGCGGCCGGGCCCGTCTGGTCACCACGCGCGGGCTCGGGCACCGGCGCATCCTGGGCGACCCCGACGTCGTCCGCGCCGTCCAGGAGTTCATCGAGGAGGGGCGGGCCGGAGCGGTCGGGGAGGCACGGGAGGAGGCGATCGAGGAGGTGGCCGCGAGAGGCTGAGCCCCGCCCGGTCCGGCACCGGCGCGGCGACCGCACGGCCCCTGGCGCAGTGACCCGTACGGGCAGCCGGGCCTGTAACGGCCTGGCCCCAGCACGGCCCCGCACAGTGACCGCACGGTCGTCCGCTCACTGGAATAGACTGGGACACTCATCGGGCGCCAGGCGGGTCCGGGCGAGGAACGGGTGGGCATGGGCACGACGCAGTCACGCATCGACGGCCGGATCGCGCGCGGGAACCAGACCCGTCAGCTGATCCTCGGGCGTGCCGTGGACATCGCGTCCGTCGAGGGCCTGGAGGGGCTGTCGCTGGGCCGCCTCGCGGGCGAGCTGAAGCTCAGCAAGAGCGGCGTGTTCGCCCTGTTCGGCTCCAAGGAGGACCTGCAACTCGCCACGATCCGCGCGGCCATCAAGATCTACCTGGACCATGTGGTCCACCCAGCGCAGGCCCTGCCGCCGGGGATCGGCCGCCTGTGGCAGCTGTGCTCCGGCTGGCTCACCTACTCCCGCGAGCGGGTTTTCCCGGGCGGCTGCTTCTTCTACTCCGCGGTCGCCGAGTACGACGCCCGTGAGGGCAAGGTGCACGACGCCCTCGCCGCGGCCCGCACCGACTGGTTCGGCTACCTGGAGCAGACCGTACGGGACGCGCAGGCCGCGGGTGAGATCGAGCCTGACACCGACGTCGCACAGCTCGTCTTCGAGATCGTCGCCCTGCTGGAGATGGCCAACGCCGAATCCGTCCTTTACGACGAGTACACCTCCTACGACCGGGCGGCCACCGCCATCCGGAACCGTCTGCGCGACGCGGCCACCGACCCGGCGCTGCTGCCCGCCGCCTGAGCCCGACGGCACGCCGCGGCGCGGGTGACCGTACGCGACCTGCGCGCGCCGGGAGATCCTGCGGGTCCCCGTTACCAACCTGGAGGCGGTCTGGCGTATGGCCGTCTCGCCCGACGGCCGCCACCTGTCCGTCACGCTCACCGACGCGGGCAGCTCACCCAGCGGCGCCGACCGGTTCACCACCCACGTCTGGGACGTCGAACGGCGGCGCGAGATCCACCGGTTCGACACACCGGCGGGCCACGGCATGTTCACCCCCGACAGCCGCCGCCTGCTCACGACGACCGGACAGGAACTCGCCCTCGCCGACGGAGCGACCCGCGACGGACTGTTCGGCACCGCGCCGAACACGGAGATCGCCGTCTCGCCGGACGGGCGGACCGTCGCCGTCCTCAAACCGTCCGGACTCGTGGAGCCGTGGGACGGGGCGGTGCGCGAGCGGCTGGGCCTCATGCCTGGAGGCCTGGTCCGCGGCGGGGAACGCCACGGCGACCACGTACGCGGCCTGTGGTTCTCCACGACGGCAGAACGCTCGCCGCCCTGCCGGCCGAGGAGACGGCCCGCGACGGTGACGACGGCGACCAGCTGTGGGACGTCGCCGCGGGTCCCGCTCGGCCGGCCGCTCCTGCTGTCGGGCCGCGCGGTGGACGCCGTCTCCTTCGGCGGGACCGTGCTGCGGACCGTCGTCGGCGGCACGGTGCAGCGCCTGGACCTCGACGGACAGGCGCTGGCGAGCGCGTGTACCGCCGGGCGGGCCCCGACCTCACGAAGGACGCGTGGGCCACGTACGTACCGGACGTTCCCCGTCGCGACCTGTGCGCGGACCTCCCTAACGGCACCCCGGCGCCCGGCACCGCACAGGCCGCCGCCCCGCCGGGGAGACACCAGGCGGTACCGCACCGACGGGCCCGGCGAGGGGCGGCGCCGGTACCCATAGGGTTGATCCCATGCCTGCTTCGTTGAGTTCCTCGAAAACCGCCGCCGCGCTGCGCACTTCGGCACGTGCCTCGGGCGAGCTGCTGCTGGTCCTCGTGGCGGTGTCGGTTGCCCTGTGGCTGCTGGGACGCATGTGGGCGGTCGTGTGGCCGCTCATAGTGGGCCTGTTCCTCACCACACTGACCTGGCCCCTGGCCCGCTTCCTCCACCGCCGCGGATGGCCCGCCGCCCTGGCCGCGTCGGTGGTGACGGTACTGTTCCTGCTCGTCGTCGTGGGCATCGGGGCACTCATCGCGGTTCCGGTGGCGTCGCAGTCCGGCGAGCTGGCCGACGGTGTGGTCGAAGGCATCCAGAGGATGCGGGAGTGGGCCGCGGGGCCGCCGCTGAACATCGGCGACGACCAGATCACCGGTGCCCTCGACACGGCCGTCGCCCGTGTCCAGGACAGCATCGGCAGCATGGTCACCGCGGTGGTCACCGGCGTGACCACCGTCTTCAACGGCGTGGTCACCGCGGTCCTGGCGGTATTCCTGATGTTCTTCTTCCTCAAGGACGGCCACCGCTTCCTGCCCTGGCTGTCCCGTCAGCTCCCCGGCCGCCTCGCCACGGACGTCCCCGTCGTGGCCGCGCGCGGCTGGGAGACCCTCGGCGCGTTCGTACGTTCCCAGGCGTTCGTCGGTCTGCTCGACGCGGTGCTCATCGGCCTCGGTCTGTGGATTCTCGACGTTCCGTTGGTGCTGCCGCTCGCGGTCCTGACCTTCGTGTCCGCGTTCGTGCCGATCGTCGGCGCGCTCTTCGCCGGACTGGTCGCGGTGCTGATCGCCCTGGTCTCCAACGGCCTGACGGACGCGCTGATCGTGCTCGCCGTCATCGTCGTGGTGCAGCAGCTGGAGGGCAACGTCTTCCAGCCCATGATCCAGAGCCGGGGGCTCGGCCTCCACGCGGCGGTCGTCCTGCTGGCGGTCACGCTCGGCGGCAGCCTGTACGGCATCGTCGGCAGCCTCCTCGCCGTACCGGCGGCCGCGCTGATCGCGGTGGTCTGGAACTACCTGCGGGAGCAGCTCAGCGACCCGCCGCGGGAGCCGGAAGCCGACGCGGAGCCGCACCCCGGCGCGCCCGTCCCGTCGTAGCGCAGGGCGGCCCGCAGGCCGCCATCGCCGCCGCGCCATCCGCCGCGTCCGCGTGCGGCCGCCTGTCGTGACGCTCGGCCACGCGACTGCGGCAGCCCGCCGAACCGCGGCTGCGGTGCCCGCACCCGCAGGGCGGGCACCGGACGGCCCCCGCCGGTTCAGCGGGTGGCGGCGACCTCGCCGTGACGCTCGTCGGGTGCGGCCGGCACGGCGACCGCGGCCACCCGCCTCGTACGTACCCCGAAGGCGCCGATCAGCGTGGCGAGCAGGACCGCGGCGAGCGGCACCCACAGCGCGGCCCGGTAGCCTTCGAGCAGCCCGGCCGGTGAACCGGCGTCCGTGGCCGCTACGTTGACGGCCGTGGCGGCGGACAGGCCGAGCGCGGCACCGAACTGGAACGACGTGTTCAGCAGCCCGCCCGCCAGGCCCTGCTCCTCCTCGCGCACGCCCTCGGTGGCGACGATGGTCAGCGGCCCGTAGGAGAGGGAGAAGGCCGCGCCCAGGAGGATCAGGCTCGGGAACATCGCCGCGTACGTCCAGTCCATCCCGACCGGGAGGAACAGCGCGTACGACAGCGAGGCCAGCAGCAGACCGCCGAGGATCACCCGGGCGTTGCCGAAACGGGCCACCAGCCTCGGTGCGAGGAGCGGGGAGAGGATCGCGTCGACGCCGATGGCGATCATCGCGAAGCTGGTCTGGAGCGTCGACCACCCGCGTAGCTCCTGGAGGTAGAGCACGACCAGGAACTGGAAGCCGAAGAAGGCCGCCGCGAACAGCAGCCCGACGAGGTTGGCCCGCACCAGGGCGCTGTCGCGGAGGATGCCGAGCCGTACCAGCGGGGACGCCGAACGGCGTTCCACGGCGATGAACGCGGCGAGGAAGCCGAGGCCCGCGCCGAGGGTGCCGACGGTCCACGCGACGCTCGTGTGCGTGGCGCGCTCGACACCGAGGACGAGCAGGACGACGGCGGCGGTGATGGTGACGCCCCCGGCCAGGTCAATGCGCAGGCCGGTCCGGTCGGGACGCGCGTGCCGCGGTACGAGGACGAGCGCCGCGAGCAGGATCAGCGCGGCGAGGACGACCGGCGCGAAGAACACCCACCGCCAGTCCACCGAGGTGAGCAGCCCGCCCACGACCAAGCCGGTCGAGAAGCCGCCGGCCGCCGTGCCCGAGTAGAGCAGGAGCGCCTTGTTGCGCCGGGGGCCCTCGTCGAAGCTCGTGGTGATGATGGAGAGCCCGGCCGGGGTCATGAAGGCGGCGGCCACCCCGGTGACGAACCGGGCCGTGATCAGCATCCACTCCTCGGTGGCGAGTCCGCCCAGGCCGGAGAAGACCAGGAAGACGGAGAGCCACAGGACGAACATCCGGCGGCGCCCGAACAGGTCGGCGGAGCGCCCGCCGACCAGCATGAAGCCGCCGTACCCGAGGACGTACGCGCTCATGACCCACTGGAGGGAGCCGGTGGACAGGCCGAGGTCGGCGCGGATGGACGGCAGGGCCACGTTGAGCATGGCCACGTCGATGCCTTCCAGGAAGATCGCGCCGCACATGACGAGCAGAACGCCCCACTCGCGCCCGCTCAGGGCAGTCGCCGATCTCGGCGTACTCATCGCAATTCCTCGCTGCTGTAGGACTGTTGTGGTCGGTGCCACCACCCTTCATCCGGGCGCGCGGGGGAACAACGGCGAAGATCGCAACGTTCGTTCAGCCAGGCTTACCGATCCGACCGACCCTGGGGACGCCCGATGGAACGCGATGAACTGGAGTGCTTCCTCCTCCTCGCCGAGGAGCTGCACTTCGGCCGTACGGCCGACCGGATGCGGCTGTCCCGGGCCCGGGTGAGCCAGCTCGTGCGGCGACTCGAACGGCGCGTCGGCGCCCCGCTGTTCACCCGCACCAGCCGCCGTGTCGCCCTCACCTCTCTGGGCCGTCAGCTGCGTGCCGACCTGAAACCGCACCACCGCGGGATCGAGGCGGCCCTGGAGCGGGCCGCCGCCACCGCGCGCGGCATCGACACCGTGCTGCACGTCGGCTTCTCGAACCCGCTGACCGGCGAGATCGTCATGAAGGCCACGGAGGAGCTGCGCGTCAGCCACCCCGGGCTGGCCGTGGAGGTCTGCCACATGCCGCTCGCCGACCCGTACGGGTCGTTGCGCAAGGGCGAGTTCGATGTGCTGGTCGCCGAGCTGCCCGTACGGGAGGACGACCTCGGCGAGGGGCCGACGCTGCTCGCGGAGGAGCGGGTCCTCGCCATCAGCCAGGCGCACCCGCTCGCCGCTCGCGCCTCGGTGTCCCTGGAGGACCTCGCCGACGTACCGCTGCTGACGATCAGCGGGAGCGTGCCCGGCTACTGGCTGGAACACCACGTGCCCGCGCACACCCCGAGCGGCCGCCCCATCGCCCGCGGGCCCGGCGTGACCGACATGCAGGAGGCGCTGATGCTCGTCGCGGGCGGCAAGGGCGCCCTGCTCGCACCCGCGCACACGGCGACGTACCACGCCCGCCCCGGTGTGGCGTACCTGCCCTTCGCGGACGCCGAGCCGACGGCGTACGGCCTGGTCTGGCGCGCGGGAGACGCCACCGGCGCGGTACGCGCCTTCGCCGGGGTCGCCCGCGAGGCGGCCCGGCAGTTCGCCGGCTCGGGCCGCACCGGCGCCGTACACGGCTGAAGGACCAGGACGGCTCCTCGGCTGTGCTCCTGTGGTGCCGGGACACGGACGCGGTGGACGGTCACCGCTCGAGGACGGCGGCCGGCCGAAGGCGGCCGAGGTCACCGTGGGCCTCCGCCCGGACTTCGACGGCTGAGCCGTCCAAGCGGAGGATGAAGCACGGGTCCGCTTGGATGAGTTGATCCAGGTCGTCCCGGGCGTCCTGATCGAGCGGCGGCGAGAAGACGGCCTCCCGCTCGCCCGTGTCGCCCACGTCCGTCACCCTGACCGGGACGCGGGCTAGGCAGGTGTGCGGGTTGGCCCACCGCTCAAGGTGCGCCGCCTTCTCCTGCTGGTCCATTCCCCGAGCCTGGAGGCCGGCCTGATCCCGCCACCGGGGCGGAGCAGTGTCAGCCACTCCTCGCCGCTGCCGAGCCGCTGTCACGCTCAACCGAGCGCGGCGTTCGGGAGTTTGGTCCATACCGGGCCCTTGACAGGCCGTGCGTTCACTTCTTGAATCGCGTAATGAACTAAGCCCTCTCCTCAAGGTGACCTCCACCCCCCATCCAGGCGGCGCGGCACCCCTCAGGGCCCGGGATTGCCCCGTACATTGTCATGTACGCGTCATTACACACGGGTTGCGCCGTGCTCCCGAAGGGAGATCCATGACCTCACCACGCCTTCCCAGGCGGCTCCTGCTGTCCCTCGTCTCGGTGCTCGCCCTCGCGTCGCTGTCCACCGGACTGGCGCAGGGCGCCCCCGCCGCCCCGGCCGCTCCCGTGCGCGCGGCGGCCCCCGCCGCCCCCGCGCCGTCCACCGGTCCCGCCGCCCCCGCGGTCTCCGCGGCCGCCGTCACCTTCTCCGACGACTTCGACGGCCCGGCCGGCGCCGCCGTCGACGGTACGAAGTGGCAGACCGAGACGGGCGACAACGTCTCCAACCACGAGCGCCAGTACTACACCGCGGGCAACCGCAACGCCGCCCTCGACGGGCAGGGCCACCTCGTCATCACCGCCCGCCGAGAGAACCCCGGCAACTATCAGTGCTGGTACGGGCGGTGCGAGTACACGTCGGCCCGGCTCAACACCGCGGGACGGTTCACCACCACGTACGGCCGCGTCGAGGCGCGGATGAAGGTCCCGCGCGGACAGGGCATGTGGCCGGCGTTCTGGATGCTCGGCAACGACATCGGCCAGGTCGGCTGGCCCGCGTCCGGCGAGATCGACGTCATGGAGAACGTCGGCTTCGAACCGTCCACCGTCCACGGCACCCTCCACGGCCCCGGCTACTCCGGCTCCGGCGGCATCGGCGCCGGGTACACCCTGCCCGGCGGCCAGGCGTTCGCCGACGCCTTCCACACCTTCGCCGTCGACTGGAGCCCGGAGGCGATCACCTGGTCCGTGGACGGCGTCGTCTACCAGCGGCGCACCCCCGCCGACCTCGGCGGACGCCAGTGGGTCTTCAACAAGCCGTTCTTCCTGATCGTCAACCTCGCCGTCGGCGGCTACTGGCCCGGGGACCCCGAGGGCAGCACCGTCTTCCCCCAGCAGCTCCTCGTCGACTACGTCCGCGTCACCACCAACACCGGGCAGCCCTCCGGCGGGCCCATCACCGGCGTCGGCGGCAAGTGCGTGGACGTCGCCGGGGCCAACACCGCGAACGGCACCCCCGTACAGCTCTACGACTGCAACGGCACCGCCGCCCAGCGGTGGACCGTCGGCGCCGACGGAACGATCCGCGCGCTGGGCAAGTGCCTGGACGTGGCATCCGGCGGCACCGCCGACGGCACGCCCGTACAGCTGTGGGACTGCAACGGCACCCCGGCCCAGCAGTGGGCCGTCCCCGCGGCCCGCGACATCGTCAACCCGCAGGCGAACAAGTGCCTGGACGCCACCGGTGGCAGCTCCGCCAACGGCACCCGCCTCCAGATCTGGACCTGTACCGGAGCCGCGAACCAGAAATGGACCGTGACCAGATGACCTGACCGGCAAGGGGACGCCGCCCGACCCGGGTGCCACGATCCGTAGGGGTCCGTGTCCCGCGACCGAGATCCCCAGGGGGCCGTGGGAGCTGCAACGGTCCGTGCCCCGGCGACCCGAGACCCGCAAGGGGCCGTGACTCGACGGCCGAGAGCCGCAAGGGTCCGTGCCCCGACGGCCGAGAGCCGGCGCCCTGCGCCCCGGGACGAGGGGCGACGGGCTTCCGGCCGCCCGCTGGTAAAATGGGAGGCACGCTTCGACACCGCCGGGGCCCGTACCGCGAGGTACGGGCCCCGGCGCGTTCCGGGCGCCACATCCAGGAAGGTTCCCCATGAACGCGAAGCCGCCCACCCAGTCCTTCGACGCGCTCGGCCTCCCCGCGCCGCTCCTGAAGACGATGACCGGTCTCGGCGTGAAGGAACCCTTCCCGATCCAGGCCGCCACCCTGCCCGACGCCCTCGCCGGGCGCGACATCCTCGGCCGCGCCCGCACCGGCTCCGGCAAGACGCTCGCCTTCGGTCTCGCCCTGCTCGCCCGTACGGCGGGACTGCGCGCCGAGCCGAAGCGGCCGCTCGCCCTCGTCCTCGTACCGACCCGGGAACTCGCCCAGCAGGTCGGCGACGCCCTGGAGCCGTACGCGCGGGCGCTGGGCGTGCGCCTCGCGACGGCCGTCGGCGGCCTGTCGATCAACCGGCAGTCGGCCGAGCTGAAGGCGGGGGCCGACGTGCTCATCGCGACGCCGGGCCGCCTGGCCGACCTCGTGTCGCGCAGGTACTGCCACCTCGGCCAGGTGCGGATCACCGTCCTGGACGAGGCGGACCAGATGTGCGACCTGGGCTTCCTGCCGCAGGTCTCGGAGATCGTCGGCCAGGTGCGCCCCGACGGGCAGCGCCTGCTGTTCTCGGCCACGCTCGACGGCGCCGTCGACCAGCTCGTACGCGACCACCTGCGCGACCCGCTGCTCGTCTCGGTCGACGCGGTGACCGGCCCGGTCGAGACGATGGAACACCACGTCCTGAACGTCCACCCCGCCGACAAGTACGCCACCGCGACGGAGATCGCCGCCCGGGACGGCAGGGTCCTGATGTTCCTGGACACCAAGGCGGGCGTGGACCGCTTCACCCGCCACCTGCGCGACAGCGGCGTACGGGCCGCCGCCCTGCACAGCGGCAAGTCGCAGCCGCAGCGCACCCACACGCTCGCCCAGTTCAAGGAGGGCGCGGTCACCGTGCTGGTCGCCACCAACGTGGCGGCGCGCGGCATCCACATCGACGCGCTCGACCTCGTCGTCAACGTCGATCCGCCCGCCGACGCGAAGGACTACCTGCACCGCGGCGGCCGCACGGCCCGCGCGGGCGAGTCCGGCAACGTCGTCACCCTCGTCACTCCCGACCAGCGCCGCGACGTCAACCGGATGATGACCGAAGCCGGTATCCGCCCGACCGTCACCCAGGTGCGCTCCGGCGAGGCGCGGCTGACCGCCATCACCGGCGCGAAGCGCCCGCCGGCCGCGGCGAAGACGTCCGGCGGCAACGCCCCCTTCCGCGGCCTCGGCGCCCGCCCGGGCCGCGCCAAGGAGTCCCGCAAGACGTCCGAGGCCCGCAAGGCCGCCGAAGCCCGCGCGGCGGCCCGAGTCCGCCGCGCCCGCTGACCCCGGAGCCGCGCGGCCCGGCCCCGGCCACCCGGCCCGGGAGTACCAGCCCCCGGGAGCCACGAGGCCCGGAAGCCCAGCCCCCGGAGCCCTGGTCCCCGGCCGGCTCGCCGCCGCCCGCCGCCCGGGCGGGCCAACCCGACGGGCCGGCCGGGCCCGGCGCCGGGCACAAGACCCACTCGCTCGGCCACTGGAGGAAGCCCTCCCCGGCCTTGTGGGTTCCCGACGTGACGACGACGGCACGCCCCTGATCAGGTGCGCGGACGCGGCGGCGATCGCGTACGTCCACATGGCCTCCCGGTCGCCGACCATGCGGTACCTGCCCCGCAGAGGCGGGATCACGGCCGGGTGACCGACTGGGTCCGGGACGACCCGCTCTGGCGGTGCCGCGTCCGGGCCGCGGTGCGCGACTCAGAACACCGCCGCCCGCGCGTTCCACGAGCGCCACGGGTCATCGTCCTCGACACCAGCGACGACACCCGCAACATGGAGAACCTCCCCATACTGCCCAGCGGCGTGATCGTCGCGTCCCTGAGAACCGGTCGGAGTCAGTCGCCGGGGTCCGTGCGGATCGTGAGGAGGTCGCTGTCCGTGACGGCGGACAGGGACAGGGTGCGGTAGCCCATGGAGTCGAAGAGGACCGTGATGCGGTCGCCCTCCTCGTTCATCACCATCCCGTCACCCCACTCGCGGTGCCGGACGCGGGTCCCGGCGGGGTACTCGGCGGCCGCCGGGTGCTCGGGCGGGGCGTCGCCCGTCTCCGTGACGCCCTCGGTGGGCGTACCGGCGGCCGGGTCGGGGGACTCCTCGGCGCGGCACGTGTCGCAGTTGCCGCAGCGCCCCTCGTACTCCTCACCGAAGTAGCCGAGCAGGAAGCGGCGGCGGCAGCCCGGCGTATCGGCGTACGCCCGCATCATCTCCAGGCGCGACTCCTCCAGCCGCTTCCGCGCCCGCGCCGTCCGCGCCGCCTGCTCCGTGGCGTCGTCGGCCGACACGCCGGGCTCGGGCCGCACCTGCCCCGCCTCGTCGGTGCGTACGGCACCGGCCTGCTCCAGCAGGTTGGCGGCGGCCGTCACCCGGCGGCGCGACAGGTCCGTCTCGGCGCCGAGCTCGTCCAGCCCCACGGGCCCGCCGCTGTCGTGGACCGCCTCCGCGACCTCGCCGAGGGTCTCCTCGTCCGGCGTGCGTGTGGCGAACATCCGCTGGAGGCCGCTGTCGCCCGGCCGGTAGTGGAGGACGGCCACCGCCGGTTCGCCGTCGCGGCCCGCACGGCCGATCTCCTGGTAGTAGGCGTCCAGGGAACCGGGCAGCGCCGCGTGCAGCACGAACCGTACGTCCTCCTTGTCGATGCCCATCCCGAACGCCGACGTGGCGACGACGACGACGTCCGCGTCCCCGGCGAGGAACGCGTCATGGACCCGCGACCGCTCTCCCGCGGGCAGCCCGGCGTGGTACGCGGCGGCCGACAGGCCCAGCCCGGCCAGCTCGGCCGCGTACTCCTCGGCGTCCCGGCGCGTCGCCGTGTACACGATGCCGGGCTTGGCCTCAGCGGCCGCCCGCTCCACCACCGCGCGGCGCCGGTCCGCGTCGTCGGCGAAGCGGCGCACCTCCAGGGTGATGTTCGGCCGGTCGAACCCGGCGACGACCTGCGCGGCGTCGTCGCCCATCTCCAGCCGCCGCACGATCTCCTCCCGCACCGGCGGGGACGCGGTGGCGGTCAGGGCCAGCACCGTCGGCCCGCCCACGCGCCGGACCGCGTGCGCGAGGCGCAGGTAGTCCGGGCGGAAGTCGTGGCCCCAGGCGGCGACGCACTGCGCCTCGTCCACGACGAACAGCGACGGCCCGGCCTCCGCCAGACGCTCCAGCACCTCGTCCTTCGCGAGCTGCTCGGGCGACAGGAACAGGAACTCGGCGTCCCCGTGCCGTACGGCCTCCCACGCCGCCTTCGTCTCGCCGGAACCCTGCGCCGAGTTGACGGCGACCGCCTCCGGGCCGCCGTGACCGGGCAGTCCGGCGATCTGGTCCCGCTGGAGGGCGATCAGCGGGGACACCACGACGGTGGGCCCGGCCAGCACCGTCCCCGCCACCTGGTACACCGCCGACTTGCCCGCCCCGGTCGGCATGACCACAAGCGTGTCGCGGCCCGCGAGCACCGCCTCCATGGCGGTCAGCTGCCCCGGCCGCAGGCTGTCCCAGCCGAACACGTCGGCGGCGGTCCTGGTCAGAAGCTCCGGGGCGCCTTCGGCGCGCTGTGCTTGCATGGTCGTCCTCAAACGTCGGCGGTCGGGGTGGTCCGAGTGGGCTCTCCGGACCTCCGGGTGGTCCGGGTCTCCGGGGTCCGCGTCTCCGGGGGTCCGGATGGAGCGGTGGACCGTGCGGTGGGGCCGGTGCGTGCGTGGCGTGGGCCTGGGGAGCGCCCGCCCGGCTTCCGGGGCGCTCCACCGCAGGTGGCGGCGACCCGTGGCCGGGACCGCCTCCCGCTCCTCTCCGACTACCCCGCTTTCCCCGGCCGCCCCACCGGAACCCCCGGACAGCCGCGCCCCGCCCGTACCGGGCTGGGCGCCCGGCCGCACCGGCTCAGGCTGCCCGTACCCCCCAGCCGCGCCGGCGCCGCCCCCCCGCTCGCCCAGCAGGGCCGTGTCGGCCACCCGTAGGCGTCCGGCCGGTGCGGCACCGGCCCGCTGTACCGGCGCCCGCCCGCACCGGCCCCCGGCTCAAGCGCCCGGCCGACGGGGCTCCCTCAGGGCGGCGAGGACGGCTGCCGCCTCGTGCAGGGCGTCCTCGAGGACCGACGGGTCGTTGAGGGTGCCGCTGCCGTCGGGCGGTACGAGCCACCGCATCCCGTCGGAGGCCCGGCCCGGCCTGGGCACCACGACCCACGTCCCCGCCCCCGCGCAGCGCACCCCCGTTCCGACCCAGTGCTCGGCCGTCGCCGGCGGCACGAAGAAGCCGATACGGGTACCCCCGACATCGGCGAGCACCGGGCCCGGCCGCTCGACGCGGCGCGCGAGCACGTCGAACGCCGGGTAGCCGAGCCGGCCCGGGACGAGCAGCACGTCCCACCGCTTCCCGGCGGGCAGCAGTAGGGCCTTGAAGGGGTTGTCCTCCCAGGCCCGGCGGCAGCCCAGCGGGTCGGGCGCGACCGCCGCCAGCCACTCCACCGCTGCCCCGGTCGTCGAATCCGTCACGGCACCTGTCTCCTTCGCTGTACGGGCCGCTGTTCGCGGCGTCACGGTGGAGAGCGGGCGGGGCCCTGCCCGTGACGCGGGTCCGGCGCGATTGCCCCATTCGGAGCAGCGCCCCGCCCGCTCGGAGAGGCCGAGCGGGCGGGGCGGCGACGGGCGGCGAGAACACACCGGTGGCATTGCGCGGCTGCGCAAGTGGCCCACGCACAAGGCGCCGCATTGGCCTACGCGCGAGGGCCGGCGTCTGCGTACCGTCACCGGCATGCCCCACCTGCTGCCGCCCGCCGGACCACAACGGACCCTCGCACTCGCCCAGTTCGGCAACTCCGTCGGCGACGGCGCGTACTACGTCACCTCGGCGCTCTACTTCACGCACGTCGTCGGTCTCCCACCCACCAGGATCGGTCTCGGCCTCACCCTCGCCTGGGCCGTCGGCTCGGTCGTCGGGGTTCCGCTCGGCCGGATCGCGGACCGCCGGGGGCCGCGCGGCACGGCCGTACTGCTCGCCCTCGCGACCGGCGCGGCGGTCGCGTCCTTCCTGGTCGTACGGGGTTTCCTGCCGTTCCTCGCGGCCGCCTGCCTCTACGCCACCGCCCAGTCGGGCCTCGCCGCCGCCCGTCAGGCGCTGCTCGCCGGGCTGGTCGCCCAGCGGGAGCGAACGGGGGCGCTCGCCCATCTGCAGTCCACGCTCAACGCGGGCCTCGCTGTCGGCGCCGGACTCGGCGGCCTGGCGCTCTCCGCCGGTACCAGGTCCGCGTACCTGGCGGTCTTCGCGGTGGACGCCCTGAGCTTCGTGCTGTGCGCGCTCGTCCTGCTGCGGCTCCCGGCCGTCGCCCCGGCGACCGCGCTCCCGGGCACCGGGCTTGAAGTCCTCCGGGACCGGCCGTACGCCGCCGTCACCCTCGTCAACACCGTGCTCCTGCTGCGGATGCCGCTGCTCAGCCTCGGACTGCCGCTGTGGATCGCCGGGCGCACCGGCGCCCCCGAGTGGCTCGTCTCCGTGCTGTTCATCCTCAACACCGTTGCCGTGATGATCTTCCAGGTCCGCACAGCCCGCTCGGTCACCGGCCTCGGCTCGGCGGCCCGCGCCATCCGCCGGTCCGGCCTCCTCATGCTCCTCACCTGTGCGACCTTCGCCCTTTCGGCGGGCACCGCGCCGTGGGTGGCGGTTGGCGTCCTGGTCGGCGGCTCGGTCCTGCTGGTCGCCGCCGAGATGCTGCAGTCCGCGGGCTCCTGGCAGATCGGCTTCGACCTGGCGCCGGCCGGACGCGTCGGCGAGTACCAGGGGTTCTTCGGCGTGGGCGTCACGGTCGCCCGGACGCTGGGGCCGCTGCTGCTGACCGCGCTGCTCATGGGCATGGGCACGGCGGGGTGGCTGCTGCTCGGCGGGCTGTTCCTGGCCGCGTCATGGGCGATGGGCCCGGTGACCCGCTGGGCGGCGGCGACCCGCCGCGAACCGGCCGACACGGCGGCCCCGACCCCCGTCTGACGCGCGACGCGGCCACCTGGCCCAGCGGGGTACAGGTCAGCCGCCGCGCAGGCCCTCGCACTCGACGCGCAGGTGCGGCCACGCCCCGCACAGCCGTGCCAGGCCGTCGGCCGTCCACGGGGTGGCGGCCGCGTGCAGGGGCCCGGGCAGGGAGCCCGGACGGATCGCTGCGGATGTGCGACAGGTGGCCGGTGTCCACGGTGCTCCCAGTCGTGGGTGGTGTTGCGCCAGGGCGCCGGTGATCCGCTCATCGGCCCATGGTCCGTCCGCCCGCCCCGCGTGCCCGTACGGCTGCGGCGTGGTCAGGGATGCCCGGTGGGCGTTCCCTGGTTGTGGAACATCTGCCACCGCCCCGGCGACACCCGGCGCCACAGCGAAGTCCGGTGTGACCAGCGGCCGTTGATCCGCGCGGTGTACTTCAGCATCACCAGCCCGTCGGCCAGGCGCACTCCGCGCATCCGCTCGATCCGGATCGGCTCGCCCTCCGGGTCGGTGTACGCGGCGACGCGCTCGGCGGTGCCCTCGAACACGACCTCCACACCGGAGGCGCCGAACTCGTGGAAATCGGGTGCGAGGTACCGCCTCAGCCGGCCGGCGTCCGCCCGGCACGCGGGCGTCAGCGTCTCCAGTTCGGCGGCCAGGGCCTCGGTGACCTGCGGGTCCTCGCCGCCGGTGCATGCAACGGTGTTCGTCATGCGCCCCAGGTGTACCACCCGAGTCGGCGCCGCCGCTCGGAGAATCCGGTGCCGGTCCCGTGCGGTGGACGGTCAGGTGCTCCGAAGCCGGTGGTCCCGCCAGGCCACTTGTCGGTGGCGGTCCCTACCGTGTTCCTCGGGTTCGGACAGAGCGGACGGTGACGCATGGGTGGGGATCAGGGACCGGGGACGGTCGTCGAGGTGGCGTACGCCCTGGCGTGGGATCTGGAGGCCCGTACGCCGTGGAGGCCCCTGACCGCCGAGGCGGCGCGGCAGCGGGATGCCGCGGGGCTGCCGTACGTCGTGGTGTACCGGACCCCGGGGCGGGAGGCCCCGCTGGAGGTCCGGCTGGTCTCCTGGCGGGACCACTACGTCGGCCTGTGGCTCTACGACGATCAGGGCCGCCGCACCGACGAGCTGGACCTGCGGCTGCTGGACGATCCGAGTCTGCTGCTCTGTCGGCGTACCCGCACGTGGCGGTACACGGGGCCGGAGATGGCGGAGTTCGACGACGAGTGCCCCCGCTCCAGCGTGGAGCTGTTCCCCGACGGCACGGGCTCGGTCAGCGAGGAGCCCCGGGGCGCGCGCGGGGGGATGCTCGTCACGAGTCCCGACGCCGGTGCACGGCGCTGGCAGGTCCGCCCCGGGTTCGAGGACTGGCCGGTGGTCGCCGCCCTCTGGACGAGGGTGCCGGGACCGGTGGTGCTCCGGGCGACGGCACCCGTCTCGGACACGGCGGCGTCGGACACGGCGGCGTCGGACGCGGCCGACGCCCCCGCCACCTGCTGGCGGCCGCCTCGCCCCGCGCAGCCCGGCCCGCTCGACGCGCTGTTCCGGCCCGGGACGCGTGTGACCGACGGGTACCACTCCGAGATGACCGTTCTGGAGCCACGCCGGACCGGGACGCTGCGCGTCCCGAGCGGCCTGCTGGCCGTATCCAGCCCGGACAGCGCCTGCGATGAAGGGCCCGCCATCACGGTCCCCGTCCCGCCGGGGGAGTACGTGCTCGAGGAGGCACAGGTCCGCGTCGGATACGACTGCGAGTGGAGCGGGCGCTGGGTGACCCGTACGGACACCACGGCGGTCCGGCTGCGCGTCAGCGAGGCTCCCGCCGCGTCGTGGGAGATGGCCCTCGGGCCCGATGACGACCCCCGCCTGCTCGGGGAGAACGAGATCTTCGGCTTCGGTACCGACGGTGCGACCGGCTGCTTCGCCGACGCCGGCGCCTGGGAGCGGCTCCAGCGGCTCCACGAGCGGCACGTTGTCCATGGGGAGGAGGGTGTCGGGGAGGACATCCCCGACTCCATGTTCTCGCTGCGCACTCGGGACGCGGCCTCGGGCGGCGAACTGGTCGCCTTCGCGACGACCGGCGACGGTACCTACCCGGTGTGGCTGGGCCGCTCCGCAGACGGCGAGCCGACCGAGGTGGTGGTGCTGGTGGACGGGATGATGACGGTGCTGCAGGACGACGGTGCCGACCGCGCGCAGGCGGTACCGGCTTGAACCCGTCCGCCAGGCGCGCCCTCCCACCGAGCGGTCACCCCGTCGTCGGCCGGCAGCCCGTGGCCGCCGCCCCGCAGGGCAGTGGCGGCCCGCTCGACCCGCCGGGCACTCCTCGGTCGCCCCGTCAGCCCTCCGCCGCCAGCGCGTTCAGGGAATCCACCACCTTCCGGAAGCAGACCTCCGCGCCCTCCGGGGTCGTGTCGACGGCGACCACGCCGAGCTTGCCGAAGCCCGGCAGCGCGCCCAACATGTGGAAGACCGCGCCACGGCCCTCATCGTGCCGGTACAGCAGCCCCTGCCGCGCCGCCGCGTCCAGGACGCGTTCCGGAGTGAGCGAGCGGTACGCGGGGGACTGCACCCGGTCCGACGCGACGTAGCAGCGCGGCTCGCCCTCCGGTGTCAGGAACCCGCCGGTGCCCGGCTCGTACCGCCCGCCCGTCACGCCGTGTAGGAACATCAGGGGCGCCGTACCGCCGCCCATCCGCAGGTTGATCTCCACCGCGTGGTGGCGGAACGCGTCGCCCTCCCGCACCGTCACGAAGTCGACGCTCGCGATGCCGATCATGCCCCGCCCGGCCAGGGCCCGCCCCGCCCGTCCGGCCAGCTCCTGGAGCCCGAGCCGGTACTCGGCCCGCGCGGGGAACGAGCACCCGGCGTACGTCTGCCGTGCCGCGCCCTCGAAGCGCTGGTCCTGCGTGGAGATGACGTGCACCGCGCCCGCCGGGGTGACATGCACCTGCGCCGACGGCGACACGACCTCCTCGCCCTGGAGGAACTCCTCGACGACGCCGCCCATCTCGGCCAGCTTCCCCGCGTAGTTCTCCCATGTGTCGGGCGGCGTCGCGAACTCCACCCGCTCCGGCAGGGTCCGGCGCAGCCACCCCTCCAGGGCACCGCCCTCCGGCGCACCCCGGTAGTCGAACATGGCGTTGCCGCCCGCCCCGAAGCTCTCGTTCAGTTTGATCATCGCGCGCCGCACCCCGGGGTGCTCCGCCCGCAGCGCGGCCAGCGCCCCCACCAGGTCGTCGCCGTCCCGTACGCCCTCCACGCCCCGGGGCACCGGCACACCCGCCTCCTTGAACAGGGCCCGCGCCCCGCTCTTGCCGCCCAGCCACGCCAGATCCGGGTCGCACGCGTACAGCGGCACCCCGAGCCGCACGGCGAGCCGCCGCTCGTACACCGAACCGTTGAAGGCGAGGACGCACGCGTCCAGCGGGTCGGGCACGAGGTCCCGCACGCGCTCCACCAGGCCGGGCCGCTGGAGGATCTTCCGGGTCAGCGGTACGGGCCGGTCGTCGTCGCAGTCGAGGAGGGTGAGCCGCGCCCGCGCGTCCCGCGCCGACACGGACCGCACCAGGCCCAGCGCGTAGTCCACCCCCCGCTCCGGCATCGGCCTGCTCGTGATGTACACGATCCGCCGCCCCGGCTCCGCGAGGAGCTGGAGGAACGACACCAGCCGCTCCTCGTAGTGGAGGATGCCGGGGATCTTGTCCATCCCGGCCTGGTCGAGCGTGAAGCTCGGCACGACCACCACCACACCGGGCGGCCCCTGCCCCGGGCCCGCGCCGTCCGGCCCGAACGGGCACGGCAGCCGCTCCTGGAGCTTCCGGAACAGCGCCACCTCCGACTCCTCGCCCGGCCCGCCACCCCCGTCCACCGCTCCCGCCCCGTCCGCCCAGCCCGGCTCATCCACCGCGCTTCGCTCGTCCAGTGCCACGAGGGCCGCCCTCCTGCCGTGTCGCAGACGTCACCAACAGCGATCAGCATGGCGGAAGCCGGGCCGTGACGGCCCCTCACGCGCCCCGCTCCCCGGCCGATTCGTGGATCAGTTCCCGCATCAGCTCGCTCGCGCCCGCGGCGATCGTCCCCGCCGCCGCGTCCCGGTACAGCCGCGCCACCGCCGACTCCTCCAGCTGCGCCAGCACAGGACGTCCGGGCCGAGGATGCTCGCACCCGGTCCACGATCTCCGGCCGGGTGATGCGCCGGGCCAGGAACTCGACGTCGAGGTGCCGGTCGTAGTTGGCCAGGTCGGTCGCCCCGGCCACGGTGCGGTCGCCGCCGTAGACGGCCTTCCTGGTGTTGAGGAGCTTCGGCCCCAGGGCCCGCAGGTCGCGCTCCACGTCGGCCGCTTCGTAGAGGTCGAAGGACCCCAGGTAGCCGTCGCGGTGGAACCGTTCCAACTCGGCGGGGCCGAGCGCGAAGGTGGCGCGTCGCTCTTCGGTGCGGTGCTGTTCCGTGCGTCGCTGTTCCAGCCACGGTCCCGGTCCGTGACGTGCCGGAGGCGGCCGCCGTCCAGTGGAGCCTCCCGTCGTCGTACGAACCGGCACCCGCGCGGCAGGAGTGCGGCGGGTGCGGGCGACACTGGGGATCCCGGCGGAGCGGCACCGGTCTACCCGAAGCGATTCGCCCGCCACATGACCGAGGGGAGCGCCCTCGTGGGGCGGTGGCCGAAAGGCGCGGGACGCCGCCCACCCGGCGCGACCGGTGCGTCGGCAGGTTTGCGGGTGGGGTAGGCGGCCAGGCGGGGAAATGGGCCGATGCCGGTGCCCGTGGCGTGCCGGTGTCCGGTTCCATGACGTGTCCGTGTGGGGTGGAGGGGGTCGGGTGTGGCCGTGGCGGGGCGGGGGAGCGGGCCGGGCAGGCGGGCCGGGTGGCGGGACGTGGTGCTGGCGGTGGGCCTGGTCGGAGCCGTTGTGGGCGGTCTCGCGCTGCTGGTGCGGACGGTGTGGGGCGGTGCGTACGGGGCCTTCGGCCCGATGGTGCTGGCCCTGGCCGTCGCCGCGGTCGTCGCGGTGGCCCGCCGGGTGACCGGCCGGGGCCCGGGCGAGGGCGGGCCCGGGGGCGGACCGGCGGGCTACGGGGGCGGGCCCGGGGAGGTGGCGGCGGGCTACGGGGACGTACCGGCGGCCCGCGACGGCGGCCCCGGAGCGGTACGGGTGCCGTACGGGGAGGGGCCGGGCGCGGTGCGGGCGTCGTACGCGGACGGGCCGGCCGTGGGGGCGTCCTGCGTGGAGGGGCCGGAGGCGGTACCGGCGGACCGCGTGGACGGGCCGGGCGCGGTACGGGCGTCGTACGGGAGCGGGCCCGGGGCGGTACCGCCTCCCCCCGACGGCGGTCCCGCGCCCGTGCCCGTGCTGGACGGGGACGCCGTGGACCACGAGGGGGTGGACCCGCAGGGCTTCGAGCACACGGTCGCCGCCCTGTGCGTACGCGACGGCTGCACCCGCACCGAGGTGTCCGGCGGCCCCGGCGACCTGGGCGCCGACGTGGTGGCGACCACACCCGACGGGCGGCGGCTGGTCGTCCAGTGCAAGCAGTACGGGCCCGGCCACCCGGTGGGCTCCCAGGACCTCCAGCGGTTCGGCGGCACGTGCTTCGCCGTCCACGAGGCCGAGGTCGCGGTCGTCGTGACGACCAGCACGTTCACCGCGCCGGCCGTCGAGTACGCCGCCGCGCTGGGCATCGTCTGCGTGGACGGCGAGGCGCTCGCGGCCTGGACGGACGGCCGCACACCACCGCCGTGGGAAGTCGTCGCGGAGGCGTGAGGGGACGGGGCCCGGTGGGTGGACGAAACGTATCCGCGGACATGGCAGGATCGGGACAATGACGGAACGGATCATCGCCGCCTGTGACGGGGCGTGCAAGGGCAATCCCGGGCCCGCGGCCTGGGCGTGGGTCATCGCCGGTACGGACGGGGACGTCGCCTCCTGGGAGGCGGGCCCGCTCGGCCGGGCGACCAACAACGTCGCCGAGCTGACCGCGCTCCAGCGGCTGCTGGAGGCCACCGACCCGGCGACGCCGCTGGAGGTCCGCATGGACTCCCAGTACGCGATGAAGGCCGTCACGACGTGGCTGCCGGGGTGGCGCCGCAAGGGCTGGAAGACGGCGTCCGGCTCGCCCGTGGCCAACCGGGACCTGGTCGTCGCCATCGACGGGCTGCTGACCGGCCGGGACGTGCGGTTCGTGTACACGCCCGCCCACCAGGTGGACGGCGACCCCCTGAACGCCGCGGCCGACGCGGCGGCCAGCCGGTCGGCCGTCACGCAGGAGCCCGCGGGGTCGGCCGCCGGTTCGGTCCTGCCGCCCCCGGACACCCGCGAACGCCCGTCGGCGCCCCGCCGCCCGCGCCCCGCGAACGGCACCCCCAAGTCCGGCGCCTCCAGGTCCGGCGGCTCGCGGGGCGGCACGGTGAAGGCGAAGTTCCCCGGCCGCTGCCGCTGCGGCAGCCCGTACGGGAAGGGCGAGACGATCGCCAAGAACGACACGGGCTGGGGCCACCCGGCCTGCGCGACGGCGTCCTGAGAGCCGGGACCGCCGACGGCCGGACGATAGGGAAAGCGGCAGAGCGGCGAATCCGATAATCCCCGGAAAGTGAATCCAGCCGATTACGAATGCCCCGGCGAATCACGGAAAGAGTGCCGGGTCAACGGACGGAACATTTCTTCGCCGCCCCTTCCGCTGGCCCGAAGCGCACCTTTCGCAGAACCCCTTGGATTGTCCGCCGAAACGCATGGAAAACCTCGCGGTGACCGTCCCGGCGGCCGGGACCGGTCGGGCCGCCTGGCAGGCCCCGGGCGCCTGGCCCAACGGCGACTGCGCGGTCTTCCAGCAGGACGGCAACTTCGTCCTGTACGACGCCAAGGGCAAGGCCCTGTGGGCCTCCAACACCTGGCAGCGCGGCCACACCCTGGCAGTCCAGGACGACGGCAACGTGGTGGTCTACAACCAGTCGAACAACCCGCTCTGGGCCACGAACACCGGAGACTGACCGGCCCCGCACCACGGCGTCCGCGTCCGGCCTGCCCGGCCCGGGCGCCTTTCCGCACCCCCGCATTCCGGATCCCGATACCGCCCGCGCCGGACCCGAAAGCCCGTGTGCGACGGCGCGTCCGCCCCCCGTTCGGGGGCGGGGGCGGCGGGACTTTCAGGGGGCGGGTAGGCGACGGGTGAACAGCGTGGTGCCGGCGGCCGCGATCGGGCTGGGAGCACTGGCGGGGTGCACGGTGCCGAGCGCGGGGAGGACCGGCGTTCCCGTGTCCGAGACCGGGCGCCCGCTCGGAGTGGTGGTCATGTTCCAGGACCACATCGACGGAACCACCCTCTACATCGGCGACGACGACGAGTCCTCCTCTCCACGTCCCGTCGCCCGCTGGGAAGCCGAGGAGCCAGTCACCGGATTCACCACGTGGCCCCTCGACGCGCCGCCGGGGGAGTCCTCGCCGTTCAAGGCCCCGCCGCCGCAGCCGCCCTGGCTGGAGAGCGGCGTCCGCCACGTCCTGTACGGCTGGACGACGGACAACTCCTGGTCGGCCGCCCACGTGGAGTTCACCCTTGCCGACCTGGCCGTCCTCAAGCCCGGCCAGGTCCGCTACCGGGTCGGTGACACCGACGGCTCCGGGCCGGACGGTGACAAGGCCGGGAGCGTCGCCGAGTTCCGCACCGACGCCTGCGGCGGGTCCCGAAGGCCGGGGGAGAGAGGGCTGCGGGGCGGGAGGCGTGAGGTCAGCGCATGCGCGGAGGCGGGACATCCGCGCCGGGGACATCGGAGGCGACCTGGCGCAGACACAGCTCCCCGACGGTCTGGCCGCCGCTCGACTTCGCCCGTCGGGCGGAAGCCCAGCCCCAGGTAGAACCCCTCGGGGCCGTCCTGGCCCGGATGCCAGGTGGTGGTGAGGCGGGTGCCGCCGCGTCGGCGGATCTCGGCGGCCACCGACTCGACCGCGAAGCGGCCGTACCCCCGGCCCTGCGCGTCGGCCGCGATGTTGGGACGCCACAGGCCGGAACGGACATCGGTGCCCGAGCCGTCGCCCGGCCAGTCGAGGCCGAAGAACGCCATCAGGAAGCCGACGGGCCGGTCACCGTCGAGGATCAGGCGCGGCCAGGCAGTGGCGGGGTGGACGTACGCTTCGGCCAGGGACTTCACGACCGGTGCGACCATGTGTTCCTGCCCGGGCCGCACGCGCAGGCCGACCGCCGCGTCGAAGTTGTCCGGGGTGATCGCTTCCAGGCGGAGCGTGCTCGTCATCTCGGCAGCCCAGACCTGCCCCCACCTCCCGCCCCGCCCGCCCCGTGAGCCGGGGCCCCGGCCGGGCGCCCGGCCGGGGCCCCGGCTCACGGGGCCGACGGGGCGGAAATCGTTTGCGGGGACGCGCGGCGGGCCCGACAGTGGCCTGATGCATTCCGAAAGACCCTTCACCGTCCGTCCGGCGACCGCCGACGACGCGCAGCTGATATGCGCGCTGCTCAACGAGATCGACACGATCGAGACCGGCAGCCCCGACACCGAACTCCACGACGTGGAGACCGATCTCGCCCACCCCGAGGTGGACCTCCGTGAGGACTCCTGGCTCGCCTTCGAGGACGGGCGGCTCGTCGGGTACGCGCTCGTGTGGGACGACTCCGGCGCCGAGCGGATCAACACCGACCACTACGTCCTGCCCGGCCACGACGCCGCGGGCGAGCATCTGTTCACGCTGGTCGAGCGGCGGGCCGCCGAGCGGGCACGGGCCAACGGAGCCTCCCGCGCCGTCCTCCACCTGCACCTCAACGCCACCCCCACCACCGACCTCGACATGCTCGCCCGGCGCGGCTGGGACCGGGTGCGGCGCCACCACGTGATGACCCGGGCCCTCTCCGACGCCGACCTGGCGGTCCCCGAGGCGCCCGCGGGCCTCGTGCTGCGCGACTGCGCCGACGAGGCGGACCGGCGGCGCGCCCACGCCCTGATCCAGGAGACGTTCAGCCAGCACTTCGACCACCAGCCCCGCACGTACGAGCAGTGGCTCGACGACATCGGCGGCGGCCGCGTGGACTGGTCACTCGTGTGGATCGCCTCGATCGGCGCCGACGACGTGGCCGTGCTGTTCTCGCGCAACGACCGGCAGACCATGGCGTGGATCCGCAACATCGGCGTCCGGCGGGAGTACCGGGGCCGGGGCATCGCCGGGTACCTGCTGCGGTACGCGTTCGGTACGTACGCCGGACTCGGGCGGGACACCATCGGGCTCGGTGTGGACACGCTCAACGAGACCGGCGCGCTGCGCATCTACGAGGCGCACGGGATGGGCACCCACTTCGCCGTGGACACCTGGGAGGTCGTGCTTCCCGTGGTGCCCGCCGGGGTGTGAGGGTCAACGTCCCTGGAGCGCCTTGACGTTGTCGCCGAAGGTCCAGTTCCGTGAGCCGTCCCAGTTGACGGACCACGTCATCAGGCCCTTGAGGCGTCCGCCGTACGCGTTCCACGCCCGGGCGACCGTGCCCGGCTGCATGTGGCCGCCACCCGCGCCCGGCTGGGCGGGCAGGCCGGGGACCTGCTTGTCGTACGGGACGCGGACGGTGGTGCCCTGCACGACGAGGCCCCGGTCGAGGCAGTCGGTCTGCGCGGTGAACCCGGCGACGGTGCCCGCCGCGTACGAGTCGCCGGAGCAGCCGAACATGCTGCCGTTGTAGTACTGCATGTTCAGCCACCACAGGCGGCCGTTGTCCGCGTACTTCTTGATGACCGGCAGGTACGCGCCCCAGATGGAGCCGTAGACGACGCTGCCGCCCGTGACGTACGCGGTCTCGGGTGCCATGGTCAGGCCGAAGCCGGGCGGCATCCGCTCCAGGATGCCGTCGATGACGCGGATCAGGTTGGCCTGCGAGGCGGACAGCCGGTTGATGCTGCCGCTGCCGACCAGGCCGGTCTCGATGTCGATGTCGATCCCGTCGAAGTTGTACGTCTTCAGGATCGGCACGATCGTCGCGACGAACCGGTCGGCGACGGCCGTCGAGTTGAGGTCGATGCCCGCGGCGGCGCCGCCGATGGACAGCAGCACCGTCAGTCCGGCGGCCTTCGCCTCGCACATCTCGGCCGGTGTGGGCACCTTCACGGTGTTGTCCATGCCGTCCTGCCACAGGGCCGTGCCGTCCGAACGGATCACGGGGAACGCGGCGTTGACGACGTTGTAGCCGTGGCTGCGGATGCGGGGGTCGGTGATCGGGGTCCAGCCGAACGGCGGGTGGACGCCGTTCGCGGCGCCGTCCCAGTTCTCCCAGTAGCCCTGGAGGACCTTGCCGGTGGGCTTGGGTTTGACCGCGCAGGTGGCGGTCGCCGCCGGTGCCCCGGCGGCGGCGGGGGAGGGGCGGGCGGCCGCCGTCGGCAGCGCCGCGCCGCCCAGTGACTGTACGAGACCCGCCGCCACGAGGCCCATGCCCAGCAGCCTTCTTCCGCGAGGTGCCATCTCCGCGTCTCCCTCCTCGGCCCGGCCAGGGAACCTCAGAGTCTTCTGGTCCAGACCTTTCGTCAAGAGGTCTGGACCAGAGTGGGGCGGAGGGCGGTACGCGGTCAGAACCCGCCTACGGCCCGGGTCAGTTCCGCCACCGCCGCCGCGAGCGGCGCCGCGGGCTCCGCGAAGGCCGCCAGCCGGGTCAGGGCGCGCCGCACCACGCCCGGCTCGGGCTCGCCCTCCTCCAGCTCCTCCCGCAGCCGGCGCAGCTCCACCCGCGGCGCCTCCTGGTCGGGCAGCACCGCCCGGTGCTCCTCCAGCAGCCGCTCCACGAGCTGGATCAACTGCTCCACCTGGGCGCGCTGCTGATCGCCGCCGGGCGCGTGGACGGTGATCCGGCCCGCGACGGCCCGTGCGTTCGGGCCGATGGCCTGATTGGTTACGCTGCTCTGCCCCCCGTACTGCTGTACGCCGAAGTTGGCCGCCCCGGACGTCTCGCCGGGACCCTGCTGGTCGTGCTCGGACACGCTTCCCCCTCCTATCGTGCGGCCGCGCCGCCGGACGGCGGCCCGCTCCCCGCACTGGCCTGCGCGGACTTGGTGGTCGCCCGGGCCCCGGCGCCGACCGCCTGGTTCCCCACCACGCTCACCCCGCCCGTCTGGAGGACGCCGTGGTTGAGGATCGTCTGCGTCTGGGCGCGGAAGTCGGTCGTGTCCACACCGTGCTCGTCCAGGAAGTCCCGTACGGCGGCGAGGGCGTGCCGGTCCAGCGCGTTCAGCGCGCGCCGCCCGTCCAGCAGCTGGAAGTGGTGGAAGTACTCGGGGCCCTGGGCGGTCTCGCGGATGCTCAGCCGGGCGCCCCGGTCGAAGGCGGGGTCCTCACGTGCCGCCCGCAGCTCGCTGTCCAGTCGCCGCGGCCTGCGGCGCTCGGTGAGAACGTCGGCCAGGCACGACCAGGGCGCCCGCCACAGGGCGCCGCCCGTGCGCCGCAGCGCCCCCGGCAGCAGCGCGCGACGGCTCCCGGCCACGGCGGCCGGGGGCAGCAGATCGACGGCGTGCATGTCGCGCCGTACGGGCCCCAGGACATACCGGTCGCACCGCAGGTGCAGCGTCCCTCCCGCCACCGCGACGTGCAGGAACTGGCTGGGCACGATCTCGCCGCCCCACAGCGGCAGATGGGCCACCAGGAAGTGCCGGGCCGGGCCGTCCGGGTGCAGCGCGACCTCCCGTACGGCCGCGTCCGGCAGACGCGTGGCGGGCGCCCGCAGCGGGTCCGGGAGCAGCCGGCCGTCAGCGGACAGCTCCCGGCCGCTGACGAACACCCGGTCCTCCACCGTCAGACCGGCCCCGCCCCGCGCTCCGGGCAGCTCACCGGCCGTCTCCGTGAGGCGGCGGCGCAGCCGCTCCACCACGTCCCAGGCGTCGAAGTCCGTGACCCGGCCCGACGGTTCGGGCGGCAGCAGCGGCAGGGACAGCGTCCACTCCGACTCCCGCCTGCCGAACCCGATGAACGGCGTGAAACCGCTGTAGCAGGTGACGTTTCCCCGCTGCGCGTCGGCGAGCGCCGCGATCCTGGCGGCCGCCCACGGCTCGACCGGCGCCGGGCGCGGCAGCGCGTCCGGGTCGAACGCGTCGCGGCGCAGCGCACCGCGCAGCCGCGCGTCGATGTCCGCCTCCTCGTGGAGGACCGTACGCAGCGCCAGCGCCGTGCCCGCCGCGACCGCGAGCAGCGGCGGAAACCCGTACCCGTACCCTCCGATCAGCCAGAGCAGGACACCCGGCAGCGGCAGCGCCGACAGGACCACACCCGTCAGGACACCGGCGGCGAGAAGGAAGAAGGCCATGGCGGCCAGCGGCCAGAAAGCCGCCTGGGGCACATGCCGTCCCCGCCGGGGCAGATACTTCGCGGCGGACGTGGACACGCTGCCCAGCAACCCGGGCACCATCCAGGCGTACAGCAGCCACAGCGGGCCGAACAGCGCCACCAGGCCGTACGCCGCGAGCAGCTTCCGGTTCCGCTCCCGGTGAAGCCGCCGCGCCGTCAGGCTGTGCCGCGCCACGGGCACCAGGTCCACACCGGGCGACACGGCTATCGCGCCGAGCCGGTCCCCGAGCACACCCTCCACGACGCGGCGGGCGAACACCGGATCGGTGTAGGCCGCGGCGCACAGGTAGCGCGTCACGTCGCCCGGCTCCTTGCCGGTCGCGACGGGCTGGGCCGTGTGCCCGACGGCCGGGGTGTCGTCGGCCACGGGGGCGTCGCCACCGGGGGCGGCGGGCGACGGGGCGACCTGCCCGGGCGGGCCGGCCCCGATGTGGACGAGACGGATGGCCAGGCCCAGCAGGGCACCGAGGACGAGGCCGTCGATGACGAAGAGGATGAACACGTCGTCGTCGCTGCGGCCGAAGGCGAGGGTGGCACCCGGCTCGGCGGAGACCACGACCGCCCACGACACGAGCGTGCTGATCATCGAGACCAGCACACCGGTCCCCAGGGCGGCCGCGAAGCGTATGCCGCGCCCCGCGGGGGCCCGCCCCACCAGCCGCGGCACGAGCACCGCGATCCCGGCCAGCAGCGTCAGGAAGGCGACATTGCCGCGCAGGTCCGGGGCGCGCGTGTAGGGGTCGGTCCCCGGCGACAGCTCCCAGCCCGGGGCGAGCAGCGCCCGGTACACCATCGACATGACGCCCGCGTCGCCCGACGTCCAGACGTCCAGCAGGCCCTCGCGCGCCCAGGGGCTGCCGACCACCACCAGGCACGCGCTCAGTAACGCGACTCTCCACCAGCCCGTTCGGTGCATGGAACCCCCCGGAAGTCCTGTGGCCCCGTACTCTAGGAAGCCCGTGGCGGCATGTCAGCCCATTGGCCGACACGGCCGCGTCGTGGCATATGCCCCCGCCGCGCGCCCGGCCCGCCGTGGAGCCGGTTCACCCGCCCGCTCCCGCGCCGGGCCGCAGGTCGGGGTGCTGTTCGGCGAGCCGGTCGGGCGCCGCCTGCCGCCAGGAGTCCACGAGGATGTCCCGCAGCTCGTCCACCCCCTCCAGCGCGGCGAGCCGCACCCGTACCCACGCCGAACTCGCCTCGTGCGGCGGGACCCAGAACTTCTCCGGCTCGGCGGCGATCAGCTCGGCGCGCTCGAACCGGGGGCAGCGCACGGCGAACGACGTCTGGTCGTCGGGGATCGTGACGTACATCTTCCCCGCCACGCGGAACGTGGGCATGCTCCACGCCTCCTTCTCCACCGTCTCGGGGAAGGACAGCGCGATACGGCGGACGTCCTCGGCATCGATCATGCCGTCCACGGTAGCCAGCACCACTGACAACGCCGCCCGGCCGCCGGGAGCGCGCCCACGCCCCTGACCAATGCCCCGTGCCCGACGGGCGCCCGGCTGTGAACGGCCGCCCCCCGGCAGCCGGTTCCCCCTGGCCCGGGGGGCCCGCGCGCCGGTACGGTCTGGCCTACCGATCAGGGCCCGCCGCTCCGCGCGGGTCCGGCCGACAGGGAGGTGGTGTGGTGAGCGAGGCGCCACAGGGCGGCGGCAGGTCCGCCGCCGAGGTCTTCGACGAGGTGGGCGCGCGCTACGAGGAGGTCTTCGCCGACGTCCCCGGCCAGCTCGCCGCGCTGGACTGGCTCATGGGCCGCATCCCGCCCGGCGCGCGGGTCCTGGACGTGGGCAGCGGCACGGGGCGGCCGACGGCCGAGCGGCTGGCGCGGGCCGGTTTCGACGTCACCGGGATCGACGTGTCCGCCGAGATGGTGCGGGTCGCGCGGGAACGGGTGCCCGGCGCCCGTTTCGAGGTGGCCGACGTGCGGACCTTCGAACCGCCCGAGGGCGGGTACGACGCGGTGTGCGCCTTCTTCCCGCTGCTCGTCATGGACCAGCCGGAGGTGGCCGGGTCGCTGACCCGGATGGCCTCCTGGGTCGCCCCGGGCGGTGCGCTCGCGCTCGCGACCGTGCCCGGCGACATCCGGGGCCTGGACATCGTGTGGATGGGCCACCGGGTGACGGTCAGCAGCCTGTCCAGCGACGAGCACCTGCGGCTCCTCGCGGCCGCGGGCCTGGAGGTCGTCCATCACCACACGGCGGTGTACCGCCCGCACGGGCCGGACGCGGGGCCCGAGGAGCACCTGTACGTCCACGCCCGCCGCCCCGCCTGACGGGCCCGTACCCGCCCGCGCCGCCCCGCCGAGGAACGCCGGTGCGAACGCGTCAGCCCTGCCGCCCGGTCGGGCCGGGCGGCAGGGCTGACGCGGAGGACGGGTACGGGTACCTGTCGGACCGGCCGGGCGATCAGACCGCCGGGGCGGGGTAGGTCGGGTACTCCACGCCGGAGACGTGCTGCACGACCCGGATGACCTGGCAGGAGTAGCCGAACTCGTTGTCGTACCACAGGTAGAGGATGGCGCTGTCGCCGTCCACCTTGGTCGCGCCGGCATCGACGATCGACGCGTGGCGCGAGCCGATGAAGTCGCTCGACACGGCGTCGGGCGCGCTGATGAAGTCGATCTGACGCTTCAGCGGCGAGGTCAGCGACACGTTGCGGAGGTAGTCGAGGACCTCCTCGCGGGTCGTCTCGCGGCCCAGGCGCAGCGACAGGATCGCGATCGAGACGTCCGGGACGGGGACGCGGATCGAGCTGCCGGTGATGGGCGCCTTGAGGTCCGGCAGGGCCTTCGCGACGGCGGAGGCGGCACCGGTCTCGGTGATGACCATGTTGAGCGGCGCGGAGCGGCCGCGGCGGTCGGCCTTGTGGTAGTTGTCCAGCAGGTTCTGGTCGTTGGTGAACGAGTGGACGGTCTCCACGTGGCCGCGCAGCACGCCGTACTCGTCCGCCATCGCCTTGAGCGGCGGGACGATCGCGTTGGTGGTGCAGGACGCGCAGGACAGGACCTGGTCGTCCGGCTTGATCGTGTCGTGGTTGACGCCGTGGACGATGTTCGGGACGTCGCCCTTGCCCGGCGCGGTCAGGACGACCTTGGCGACGCCCGGGCGCAGGTGCTTGGAAAGGCCCTCGCGGTCACGCCACTTGCCGGTGTTGTCGATGAGGATGGCGTCGTTGATGCCGTACGCCGTGTAGTCCAGCTCCGACGGGTCGTTGGCGTAGATCACCTTGATCTCGTTGCCGTTGGCGACGATCGTGCTGTTCGCCTCGTCCACGGTGATGGTGCCCTGGAACTGGCCGTGGATGGAGTCGCGGCGCAGCAGCGAGGCGCGCTTGACGATGTCCTGGTCACCGCCGCGGCGGACGACGATGGCCCGCAGCCGCAGGCCGTTGCCCGAGCCGGTCTTCTCGATGAGCAGGCGGGCGACGAGACGGCCGATGCGGCCGAAGCCGTACAGGACGACGTCGCGGGGCTCGCGGCGCTCGATCTTGTTCTCGCCGGTGGCGCCGGCCACGGCCTCGGCGGTGAACTCCTCGACGGACAGGCCGCGCGTGTCGGCCTTGTAGGTCGCGGCCAGCATGCCGATGTCGATCTGCGAGGGGCCCAGGTCGAGCGTCGTGAGGGCCTCGAGGAACGGGAGCGTCTCGGTGACCGACAGCTCCTCACCGGCGATCTGCCGTGCGAACCGGTGGGTCTTGAGGATGCTCACCACCGACTTGTTCACCAAGGACCGGCTGTGCAGCAGGACGGTGACGTCCCGTTCCCGATGCAGCTTCCCGATCATCGGGATCATCGACTCCGCGATCTCCTCGCGGTTCTTCCAGTTGGTGAACGAGTCGTCTTTGACAGTCACAGGAATTATCTTTCGAGCTAGGCGGTGCTCATATGCTAACCACACCCCAGTTTGATCGATCAATGGGGCGGGCGGAACCGGCACCGGCACCCTTGCTTCCGCTTTCCGCTGTGGCGTGCGCCACAGCGCGTCGCCTCCATCCCCAAAGGCGAACCTCAGATGCGCCTTTGCTAGCGTCTCGTGGCGTGAGGCTGACGAAGTTCACCGACCTGGCGCTCCGTGCCGTCATGCGGCTCGCCGTCGTCGACGACGAGGGGCCGCCGACCGCTCGCGAGGTGGCCGAGTCCATGGGCGTGCCCGTCGCCCATATGGCCAAGGCCGTCACCCGGCTGCGGCACCTCGGCGTGCTGGAGGCCCGCCGGGGCCGTGGCGGCGGTCTGGCGCTCACCGCGCTCGGGCGCGGGGCGTCGGTCGGCTGGCTGGTCAGAGAGCTGGAAGGGGACGGGGAGGTCGTCGCCTGTGAAAGCGAGACGCCCTGTCCGCTGCGCGCCGCGTGCCGGCTGCGCGGGGCATTGCGCGACGCGCAGGAGGCCTTCTACGCCACGCTCGCCCCGCTCACCGTCGCCGACCTGGTGTCCTCGCCCGCCGGCCCGGTGCTCGTCGGTCTCGTCGGCCGCCGCCCCGGCTGAACCGCGGAAACCTCCCCCTCGCGCGGGTGCCGACCGGGCCCGCGGTCGGCACTTCAAATGCGAAGATCGAATACCACTTCAGGAGTCGCTGTGCTGTCCGAGCAGTCCGTCCCGGTCGTCCGCGCCACCCTGCCCGTCGTCGGCGCCCGCATCGGCGAGATCACCGAGCTGTTCTACGAGAAGCTGTTCACCGACCGGCCGGAGCTGCTTCGCGACCTGTTCAACCGCGGCAACCAGGCGAGCGGCGAGCAGCAGAAGGCCCTCGCGGGCTCCATCGCCGCCTTCGCCGGGATGCTCCTGGAGCACCCCGGCACCCGCCCGGACGCGATGCTCTCCCGCATCGCCCACAAGCACGCCTCGCTCGGTGTCACCTCCGAGCAGTACAAGCTCGTCCACCAGCACCTCTTCGCCGCCATCGCAGAGGTCCTCGGCGACGCCGTCACCGAGGAGGTGGCCGCCGCCTGGGACGAGGTCTACTGGCTGATGGCGGGGGCCCTCAGCGCCGTCGAGACCCGCCTCTACCAGGAGGCCGGCACCCCCGAGGGCGCGACCTGGCGCCGCATGGAGGTCGTGGAGCGCCGCGAGGAGACCGCCGACGCCGTGTCCCTCGTCCTGCGCCGCGCCGACGGCACGCCCGCCGGGGCGTTCCGCCCGGGCCAGTACGTCAGCGTCCAGGCCGAACTGCCCGACGGGGCCCGCCAGATACGCCAGTACAGCCTGTCCTCCGCGCCTGGCGGCACCGAGTGGCGGATCACCGTCAAGCGCGTCCGGGGCGGCACGGGGCCGGAGGGAGAGGTGTCGTCGTGGCTGCACGGGAACGCCCGCGCCGGTGACGTCCTGAACGTGTCCGCGCCGTTCGGCGACCTCGTCCTGCCCGAGGGTGACGGGCCGCTGCTGCTGGTCTCGGCCGGTATCGGCTGCACGCCGATGCTGTCGATGCTGAACCACCTCGCCGCCGAGGGGAGCGGCCGCCCGGTGACGGTCGTCCACGCCGACCGGGCCCCCGCCGGCCACGCCCACCGCGACGAGCTGAGCCGCCTCGTCGGGGAGCTGCCCGACGCCCGGCTGCACCTGTGGTACGAGGAGCCCGGCGACGACCCGGACGCCTCGCGCGGCACGGCCGACGTGGCCGCGCTCGACCTGCCGGAGGACGTCACCGCGTACCTCTGCGGCCCGCTGCCCTTCATGCGGGCGGTGCGCGGCGACCTGCTGCGGCGCGGTGTGCCCGCCCGGGCTGTCCACTACGAGGTGTTCGGCCCCGACCTGTGGCTCGGCCGCGACTGAACCACCCCTCGGTGGAGCACCCGGGCCGGTGGCCGCCCTACGACGGGCGGCCACCGGGCCGGGTGCCGTCGCCCCGCGCGGTGCCGGGGCGGGGCGGGGCTCCAGGCCGTACCGCTGACGGGTCAGACCCGGTCCGGCGTGCCGTCCTCGACCGGGTCGAGCATCTCCTCGCGCGGCGGGGCCGCCGCGGCGGCCGGTGCGGTGCCGCGCAGCCGCGCGGTCAGCCGGGTCGCGACCGGCTCGGTGTAGCGGGCGGTCAGCGGCCCCACGACGACGAGGATCAGCACGTACGCCGTGGCCAGCGGCCCGAGGGACGGCTCGATGCCCGCCGTCACGGCCAGGCCCGCGATGACGATGGAGAACTCGCCGCGCGCCACCAGCGTCCCGCCCGCCCGCCAGCGGCCCTTGGCGGAGATGCCGGCGCGCTTCGCCGCCCAGTACCCGGTCGCGATCTTCGTACCGGCCGTCACCACGGCCAGCGCCAGCGCGGGCAGCAGTACGGGCGGGATGCTCGCGGGGTCGGTGTGCAGGCCGAAGAAGACGAAGAACACCGCGGCGAACAGGTCCCGCAGCGGGCTCAGCAGATGGTGCGCGCCCTCCGCCGCCTCACCGGACAGGGCGATGCCGACCAGGAACGCGCCGACCGCCGCGGACACCTGGAGCTGCTGGGCGATGCCCGCCACCAGCAGCGTCAGCCCCAGTACGACCAGCAGCAGCTTCTCCGGGTCGTCACTGGAGACGAACCGGGAGATCAGCCGCCCGTAGCGCAGCGCCAGGAACAGGACGAGCCCCGCGACACCGAGCGCGATGGCCAGCGTGGCGCTGCCCGCGGCCAGCCCGACACCGGCCAGCAGGGCCGTGACGATCGGCAGGTACACGGCCATCGACAGGTCCTCCAGGACCAGGATGGACAGCACCACCGGGGTCTCCCGGTTGCCGAGCCGCCCCAGGTCGCCGAGGACCTTCGCGATCACGCCCGACGAGGAGATCCACGTGACGCCCGCGAGGACGACCGCCGCGACCGGGCCCCAGCCGAGCAGCAGCGCCATCGCCGCGCCCGGCAACGCGTTCAGCGCGGCGTCCACGAGCCCGGCCCGGTACTGGGTCTTCAAATTGCTGACCAGGTCGGTGGCCGTGTACTCAAGGCCCAGCATCAGCAGCAGCAGGATCACGCCGATCTCGGCGCCGATCGCCACGAACTCCTCGCTCGCGCCCAGCGGCAGCAGCCCGCCCGTACCGAACGCGAGCCCCGCCAGCAGGTAGAGCGGGATGGGCGAGAACTTCAGCCGCCCGGCCAGGCGCCCCAGCAGGCCGAGGCCCAGGATGATCGCACCGAACTCGATCAGGAAGACAGCGGACGAGTGCATCTATCACTCCCTCCCGAGGATCGCGGCGGCGGCGTCCACACCCTCGCGGGTGCCGATGACGATGAGCGTGTCCCCGCCCGCGAGCCGGAAGTCCGGCCCCGGCGAGGGGATGGCGTCGGCGCGGCGCAGCACGGCGACGATCGACACGCCCGTCTCGGTCCGCATCCGCGTGTCCCCGAGGTGGCGCCCGCACCAGTACGACGTCGAGGACAGCTCCACGCGCTCGGCCACCAGGCCGAGGTCCGTCGTGGACAGCAGGCTCGGGCTGTGGTGCGCGGGCATGAGGGCGTCGATCAGCGCCTCCGCCTCCGGAGCGGTCAGCTTCACGGACAGCGCGCATTCGTCGGGGTCGTCCCGCCGGTACGCGTTCAGGACCCGCGTCCCGTCCCGTTGGGCGACGACCGACAGGCGGCGGTCCTCGCGGGTCGTGAGGTCGTAGCGGACCCCGATTCCGGGCAGGGGCGTACTGCTCATCCGTGGAGCGTGCACGGTGGATCTCTCCCTGGTGTGGCTGGATCGGTGCGGGCGAACGGGTCGGGCGCGTCTTTGACGATTACTTTACCCGGGCAACTAATCGGGTCATCTCCGCCTAAGACGTGCTGTTTCCCCGCGGTCCGGCCAGCCCCCGGGCCCGGGACGCGGTGCCTTGTTTCGGCCGGTGCCGTGACGGGCTTCTTGTCCGCGCTAGTCCGCCGTTCATCCGTGGCGGTTACGATCGCCAGGGTCACGGCGTCGGACTCCTCGGCGCGGGGCCCGCTCGGAAGGCAGGGAAGATGGGAACGTTCAGCGCTTGGCACCTCGCCATCCTGTTGGGAGTCGTCGTGCTGCTCTTCGGCAGCAAGAAGCTGCCCGAGATGGCGCGCTCCCTCGGCAAGTCCGCTCGCATCCTCAAGAGCGAGGCCGCCGCGATGAAGGCCGAGCGCGACAAGGCGGACGAGGCCGACAAGGCGGACGGGACGACGGTCCCGCCGTCCCGCCCGGCCTCCTGAACGCCCGCCGTCCCGCCCGGCCTCCTGAACGCCCCGCCGTCCCGTCGGCCCCCTGAGCCCGTTGGCTCCCGGCGGCCTGGACGTCCCATCGGCTCGCACGGCCTCCTCGAACGCCCGAGCCGGGCGGCGCCACCCGTGCGCCGCCCGGCTCGTACCGACCCAAGGCCCTCGGCCGAAGTGCGCTCGGGCGCACGGTGCGGCTCGGTGGCCGGTGCCGCTCCGCTCAGGCCACGGTGCGGCGGACGCACTCCGCGACCACGGACCGCAGACTGCCCGTACGGTGCAGCAACCGCCGCTGCACGACGGCGCCGTTGCCGTTCTCCAGCAGGTCCGCCAGGGCCTCCTGCGCGGGCATCGCGTCACCGTTCTCGTCCAGCGCGTCCCGCACATGGTCGAACAGCGCGCGTACGACCGCCTCCGCCGGGGCCGGGCGCATCGTCACCGGATGGATCAGCTCGCCTTCGATCCCCGACCGCGCCGCGCGCCAGCTCGCCAGCCGCAGCAGCGCCACACCGTGCCGCGTCGGCGGCACCCCCTCGCGCCACTGCCGCGCGGCCGTGTCCACCAGGCCCCGGATCAGCGTGGCCAGCAGCACGGTCGTGGACGGGTCCAGGCAGACGTCCGCGACCCGGATCTCCACGGTCGGGTACGCCTTCGACAGCCGGGCGTCGAAGTACACCATGCCCTCGTCGCGCAGCGCCCCGCTCGCGATCATGTCGGCGACCTGCTCGTGGTACCGGTCGGCCGACCCGAACACCTCGACGGGCCCGGACGAGGGCCAGCGCCCCCACACCCGGTTGCGGTAGCTGCTGTACCCGCTGTCCTCGCCCTGCCAGAACGGCGAGTTGGCGCTGAGCGCCAGCAGCACGGGCAGCCACGGGCGGATGCGGTCCAGTACGCCCACGCCCTCCTCGTCCGACTCGACCGACACGTGCACATGGCAGCCGCACGTCAGCTGCTCCTGCGCGGTCAGGCCGAAGTGCTCCTTCAGCCACAGGTGCCGCTCGTGGGTGCCGAGGGTCGGG
Source organism: Streptomyces thermolilacinus SPC6 (assembly GCF_000478605.2). Taxonomy (GTDB): domain Bacteria; phylum Actinomycetota; class Actinomycetes; order Streptomycetales; family Streptomycetaceae; genus Streptomyces; species Streptomyces thermolilacinus. The sequence goes on from NZ_ASHX02000001.1 coordinate 6,045,606, forward strand.
CTCACCTCGAGCGGCGAGGTGGCCAGCGCCACCACCGACGCGTCCACCCCTTCGGCATGCCGGGCCGCCTCCGCCCGCCAGCGGCGGATCTCCTCCTCCAGGTCCCGCATGTCCGTCCGCGGGCTCGTCGCGAACTCCAGCTGCTGCCGCTGGAGTTCGCTCTCGAACACCTCCTCGTTCCCCAGCGGGTCGCGTGAGGCCGCCGCGAGCACCGCCGCGGACAGGGCGCGTGGCTCCCCGTTCTGACGGTCCACGAGCAGCAGTTCCTCTTCGACACCCACACTCCGCACAACATCACCTTTCTCAGCTCCGGACCGATCGCCGCGCGAGCCGCCGGGCGGATCGACGGCGCAGCCACAGGGGGAGTACGTACCAGCACAGCGCGAACCAGAGCATCACCCCGGCCACGAGCAGCTCGGCGAGCGGCCCGGGCACCGCGACATGGAGTATGAGCAGCAGGGTGCAGCCGATCGTCAGGGCGAGCAGCACCATCCCGCACATCATGAGCTTGTGCGCGGTGCCCACCATCTCGTCCTTCATCCGCTGCCCCGACAGGAACCGGTGCAACGACACCGGAGCGATCAGGGACGCGGTGGCGGAAGCGCCCAGCACGACCGTTATCACGTAGATCACCCGGTCGGCCATGGCCAGGTCCCGGAACAGCGGCGTGAACGCGACGCTCAGCAGGAAACCGAAGAGGATCTGTACGCCCGTCTGGGCGACCCGGGTCTCCTGGAGGATCTCGTTCCACCGGCGGTTGACCCGGTCGCGAGCGGTCTCCGGCCGCTCCGGCTCCAGTACGGCCGCGGGGGCCGCGACGGCCGTGACGGCCGCCTCCACGCCCCGGCCCGGCGCCGCGGCCGCGTGGGCCTGCGCACCGGCCTGCCGCGCGCTGTGCGCGCACGAGGGGCACGGGGTGGATGAGGGGCGGCGCCCTGCGGGCGGGCCGACCGGCTGCTCCGTCATGGTCATGGCGTCGTCCTCCGTACTCGGGGACGTTCGTGTGCCCAGTCCGCACCGAAGCATGCCGATGCCCCCAACCGGTTGCGAATACAGCGAAACGGGGTTAGCCGGACCCGGTCCCGGGGGATCCGTGGTTCCGTGAGAGCCCTGCCCACCGGCCACGACGCCGACGGGTCGGGCGCAAGGACAGACGTGGAGGAGGGATCGTCGCACCATGACGACGGCACGAGAGATCATGACCGAGGGCGCCGAGTGCATCGGCGAGAACGAGACCGTACTCGACGCCGCGAAGAAGATGACGCAACTCGGTGTCGGTGCCCTGCCCATCTGCGGAACCGACAACAAGCTGAAGGGCATGCTCACGGACCGCGACATCGTCGTGAAGGTCCTCGGCAAGGGCAAGGACCCCGCCACCTGCAAGGCCGGTGAGCTGGCCCAGGGCGAGGCGGTCACCATCGGCGCCGACGACGACGCCGAGGAGATCCTGCGCACGATGACCCAGCACAAGGTGCGCCGACTGCCCGTCATCGACGGCCACACCCTCGTCGGCATCGTCGCCCAGGCCGATGTCGCCCGGTCGCTCCCCGAACCGAAGGTGGGCGACCTCCTGGAGGCGCTGTCCACCGACTGAACGCCCCCGCTGCCCAGCCGACCCCGGGCCCCGGCCGCGCCGTCCACGCGACCGGGGCCCGCCCCCCCCACGGCCCGTACAGGGCTCGGCCGTACGTGTGCGAGGGCGACGAACGCCTGGGAGGGGAGGCGCACGCCATGGGCGACATCATGATCGGAACGTGTTCGTGGACGGACCCCGCGCTGGTCTCCAGCGGCTGGTACCCGCGCGGCAGACGCGACGCGGAGGGGCGGCTGCGGCACTACGCGGACCAATTCCCGCTGGTGGAGGTCGATTCCACCTACTACGGCCTGCCCAGCGCCCGCAACAGCGCGCTCTGGGCCGAGCGCACACCGGACGGCTTCCGCTTCGACGTGAAGGCGTTCTCGCTGCTCACCGGCCACCCGACCCGACCGGCGGCGCTGCCCGCCGACTTACGGCCCGCGCTCGCCCGGTACGGCGGCACGCGCCGCACGCCCCCCGACCCGGCGCTCCTCGACGAGGTGTGGCACCGCTTCGCCGCGGCCCTGCAACCGCTTCGCGACGCGGGCCGGTTGGGCGCGGTGCTGTTCCAGCTGCCGCCGTGGGCGGCTCCAGGACCGCGCGTCCGCGCGTTCCTGGAGGAGTGCCGGGTGCGGGCGGAGGGCTGGCGGCTCGCGGTCGAGTTCCGCCACCCCGGCTGGTGGGCGGAGGCCGAGCGGGCGGGTACGGCGGCGCTCCTCGGCGGCCTCGGCATGGCATCGGTCGCCGTGGACACGGCCCCCGGCCTGGCCGGGTCGCTCACCCCGGACGTGCCGGTCACCTCCCGGGCGCTCTCCGTCGTACGGTTCCACGGCCGCAGCCGCGACTGGGGCACCGGCACCAAGGAGGACCGGTTCCGCCACGGTTACACGATCGGTGAACTGCGCGAGTGGCTGCCCCGCGTCCGCACGCACGCCGACCGGGCCACCGAGGTCCACGTCCTGTTCAACAACTGCTGCGGGGACGCCGCCGTGCGCGCAGCCGAGGCCATGCGCGGCCTCGTCGGCCACACGGCGGAGGAACCGCCTCGTAGCGGCGCACATGGGAACGGCCCGGCGGGGCACACGAGTTCCGACACGAAAGGCCCGGACCGGCGCGACGCGCCGTCCGCGTCCGGAACCGGCACACAGGAGGTGTCATGTCCCAACTGATCCGACGCATCAAGAGGTTCAGCCGCAGTCCGCAGGGCCGCAGGCTCATCCACTCGGCCCGCCGCGCCGCCATGGACACGCGGCGGCGCCGCACCACCCGCAGCCGCGGGCTTCTGGGGCGGCTGGCGCTGCGCCGCCACTGACCGCCACGGGCGGCGAAACCCCGCCCCGCGCCACGCCGCGGCCCCCGCCGGACACGATCCGCCGGGGGCCGCGGCGTGTTCGCGGCGTGACCGTGGTGTGCCGGTGGGCCGGTTGCGCTGGAGGGTCCGGCGCGCGGGCGGGCCGGGCGCGTGGCAAGGCCCGGTGCCACCGGGGGCGTAGGCCGTCCGTCTGACAAATGTCATGGCTTCCTGTGCGCAACTTCCTTCCTTGGAAGGAGAATCGGGCCCGTCGGGCACCCCGAGGATGGGGGTGGGGCACCGGCCGGTGCCCCGCACCGACCACCGCAGGAGTGCCCATGGACCTCTCGCCGCGCCCCGCCCGCCGCGGGCTGCGCCTCGCCGCCGTCACGTCGAGCGCCGTCCTGCTGTCGCTCGCCGCAGGCACGCTGCCCGCCCAGGCGGCACCCGGCACCTCCGGGGCGCCGGCCGCCGCCGTCGCCGAGCGCCACGGCCCGCGCCTCGACCGGGAGGCCCTGCGCGCCTCGCTCGACGCGATCCGCCAGGCCGGCATGTACGGCACGTACTCCGCCGTCCGCGACGGCTCGGCGCACTGGCGCGGTGCCTCCGGCATCGCCGACACCGACACGAAGCGCCCCGTGCGGCCCGGCTTCGAGCACCGCGTCGGCAGCATCACCAAGACGTTCACCGCCGTCGCCGTCCTCCAGCAGGTCCACGCGGGGCGCATCGACCTGGACGCGCCCATCGGCCGCTACCTGCCCGGCCTCGTGCCCGGCGAGCAGGGCCGGTCCATCACCGTGCGGATGCTGCTCAACCACACCAGCGGCCTCGGCGACCACATAGCCGCGGCGTTCCCCGGCATCGTGGAGGACCCCGCCAAGGCCCTCGACGCGGGCCGCTTCCGGCACTGGGCGCCCGAGGAGCTGATCCGCCTCGGGCTCGCCGCCCCGTCGCCCGAGCCGCGCGGAACGTACAGCTACTCGAACACCAACTACCTCATCATCGGCGAGCTGCTGCGCGAGGTCACCGGCCAGGACCCCGAGCGATACATCACCCGCAACGTCATCCGCAAGGCCGGGCTGCGCCACACGTACTTCCCGCGCACGCCCTACCTGACCGGTCCCCACTCGAAGATGTACGAGTCGATGTACGGCATGATCGACCCGCCGCGCGACTACAGCGTCTACGACATGTCCTGGGGCGGCGTGGCCGGGAACCTCGTCTCCACCATGGACGACATCAACTCCTTCTACCGGCAGCTCCTCACCGGCCGTCTCATCGGCCCGGCCGAGCTGCGCGAGATGAAGACGACCGTCCCCACCTACGAGGCGCCGCCCGGCGAGGAGGTCGTCATGCACTACGGGCTCGGCCTCTACACGACGAAGCTGTCCGACGGCCGCTGGTACTGGGGCCACGACGGCGGGGTGTTCGGCGCCGGGACGATGGCGCTGTCCTCGGAGGACGGGCGGCGGCAGGTCGCGCTCGGCATGAACCTGATGAAGTACCAGCGCATCGGCGACCACGGCTACCCCGAGCCGCACGCCATCGACCACGCGCTGATGCGCCACGTCGAGGGCGCTCTCGCCGGTGCCCCGACGGCCCCCACGCCGAAGGCGGCCCCGTCCGCCCGCACGGCGGCGCCCGCGCTGACGGCGCTGCCCTCGGCGGCCGCGCCCGGGCCGCTCCTTTCCGCGGACCCGCTGAAGCGGTAGCGCGCACGACCACCTCCCGGGCCGCCGTTCGGCGGCCCGGGTCCGGTCGGCGGGCGCCGCCTCCGCGCGGACGTGCTGTACGCGGCGCCCCCCCGCGCGGGTCTACGGGCCTGTGCGGGGGCGCGGGCCCGGGCGGTGCGACAGCAGGCGCCGGGCGCTGAGGGCGAGGGCCACCTCCACCAGGTCGGCGGGCCGCCCGAGGGACCGGCCCGTCAACTGCTCGCAGCGGCGCAGCCGGTTGAGGACCGTGTTGCGGTGGCAGTACAGGCGGGCACCGGCGCGGCGCGCCGAACCGTCGCACTCCAGCCAGACGGCCAGCGTGTCCAGCAGCAGGTCCCGCTCGGCCGGGTCGAGGCGCAGCAGCGGGCCGAGCACCCGCTCGGTGAGCGCCGCGCCGAGATCCGGCGACGACGCGACGAGGGCGGCGGGCAGATGGTCCTCCAGCAGGACGGTCCCGCCGTCCTCCGGGCACAGGCGCAGCGCGGTGTCCGCCAGCCGCCGCGCGTCCCCGACGGCGGCCAGGCCCTCCACCGCCGGACCCACTCCGACGCGTACGCCGGGAGCCGCGCCCAGCCGAGCCGCGAGCGCGGCCAGCACACCGCGCCCGCCGCCCCGCGGACGTCCGTCGGCGGGGCGGCGGCCGTCCGTGTCGTCGTGGTGCTCGCCGTCGGGTCGGCGGCCGTCCGGCTCGTGGTGCCCGCCGTCGAGGAGGACGATGCCGTACTCGGTGTCCGCGCCGGTGTGCCAGCGCACGTGTGGGCCGGGCGCCGCGGCGGGTCCTTCCGGCGGGTCGTCCGGGCCGGCGGGGAGGCGCCCGCCGACGGCGACGACCGCGTACCGGCCCCGCTCCGGCAGCCCCAGCGCGGCCGCCGCGTCCGGCAGGTCCGCGATCCGGGTGGTGCCGTCCAGCAGCGCCGCGGCCAGCAGCCGCAGCCGGTTCTCGTGCCGCCACGTCAGCCGCCGCTCCACCCGCCGGTATGCGTCGGCGACCAGCGCGCACTGTTCGTCCACGAAGTCCCACACGTCCCCGGCGACGTGCACCAACAGCCGTACGTCGTCGGGGGAGCGGCGGGTCGTCTCCTCGACCAGCGCCTCCCACACGAGGGAGCCGCCCAGCCGGAACGCGTGCAGCAGCGCGTCCAGCGGCATGCCCCGCTCGGCGCGCGCGGCCCCGGTCCGCCACGAGCAGCGCCGCGCCTCCTCCCGAGCGGCGCGCGGGTCGAGCAGCGAGGCGACACCGTGCAGCAGCGACTGGTGCGCCTCCTGCCAGATGTGGCCCGGTTCGCTCTCCAGCGCCGCCCGGTACGCCGGTTCCCGCTCCCGTAGGGCGGCTACCAGACGGTCGGTCAGGTCCGGCAGGTCGTCCAGCAGGGCGCGGGCCGACCGGTGCAGCACCCGCCGGGCCGCCCCGCCGTCCACGCCGCTCCGGGCCGGGCGCCGCGCGGGACGCGGCGCCCGCGCCTCCGGCGGCGGCGAGGGTGACGGTGACGGCGGCCTCGTCGGCATCGGCGCCGCGGCACGCGGCCGTACGGCATCGCGCATCGTGTCCCTCCCCGAGGCCGGTGAGTGCGGGGCCCACGCCGGCCCCGCCGCCCCTGGAAGAATGGCATACCGTCCGGTCGGTCGAGGCTTCCTGTCCGCAAAGTCCCGTCTGCCGTGCGGGTCAGCCCGCCGTGCGGACGGCGCTGTGTCCCGATGTGTCCCCCGGGTGCGCGCGGGGCGGCTCCACGCGCAGCTCCGGCACAGCCGGTACGGCCGGTGCGGCGGCGTCCGCCGGGTCCGCCCGGTCCACGATGCGGGCCAGGTCCACCCGGGACCGCACGCCCAGCAGCGCGAAGACGTTGCGCAGGTGGTGGTCGACCGTGCGGGGGCTGAGCGACAGCCGCACCGCCACCTCCCGGTTGGTTGCGCCGTCGGCCACTAGCCGGACGATGCGCATCTGCTGGGCCGTCAGCCGCGCCAGGCCGCCCTCGGGCCGGCTGCGCGGCGCGCTGCCCGACGCCCGCAGTTCGCTGTCGGCCATCTCCGCCCAGCCCCGGGCGCCGCACTGCTCGAACGCCACCAGCGCCTCCCGCAGCCGGTCCCCGGCCTCGCGGGGGCGGCGCTGCCGCCGCAGCCACTTCCCGTACAGCAGCAGGGTCCTGGCCCGCTCGAACTCGCCGCTCACCGACTCGTGGCGGTGCAGCGCCCGCTCGTACCAGTCGCCCGCGCCCGCCGGGTCGAGCAGCGCCCGGCAGCGGGCCAGCAGGGCGGGCGCCTGCGGATCGGCCCCCAGCGAGGCCCACACGGCGAACTCCTCGACGGCCGACCGCGCCGCCCCCGCCTGCCCCGCCAGGACCGTCGCCTCCACGTAGCAGGGGATGGCCAGTACGCGCACCGCGAAGTGCCCGCCCCGCACCACCGGCCGGACGACCGGGCGGAGCCGGGCGGCGGCCTCCGGAGCGCGGCCCCGGCTCAGGTCCGTGCGCGCCGAGGCCCACTGGGCGAGCGCCGCGGCCTGCGCCAGCCCGTGCCGCCGCGCGCTGTCCATCGCGTGCCCGGCGTGCGCGGCGACCCCCGGTTCGTCGCCCTCGACCGACAGGGCCAGCGCCAGGACGGCGTGCAGATGCGCGGCGACGTTCCGCTGCCCGGCCCGGCCCGCCGCCCGCAGCCCCTCCTCGGCGTGGGCGCGGGCCCGCCCGTGCCGGCCCGCCCGCAGCTCGGCGTACGCGAGGTACTCCAGCGCCCGCGGCTCCAACCCCGCCGAGCCCGACGCCCGCGCCGCGGCGACCGCCCGCGCGCTCGCCCGGCAGGCGGCGGCCACGTCCCCGACGACCAGCGCGGCCGCCCCGGCCCGCAGCAGGCCCGCCGGGTCGGCGCCACCGGACCGGGCCCGCTCGACCGTCCGCCGCAGAGGCCCGCGCGCCAGGTCCAGCCGCCCCCGCAGCGCGGCCCGCAAACCGGCGGGGTACTCGTCACCGCCCCCGCCCCGCCACGCGGCAGGACCACCCGCGACCGGGCCGCCGGAGACCGGGCCGTCCGCGACGGGGCCGTCCGCGACGGGGCCCGCCACCGGGCCGTTCACAGCGGTGTTGCGCGCGGCCGCGCCAGCCGCAGCCGCGCCACCCGCAGCCCTGGCCTCCGGCGCCGAACCGTCCGGCCTCGCGGGGCTGCCGCAGGGCGCGGGGACAGCGGCGGCGTCCAGGGACGCGAGGCACGCCGTCACGTCACCCGCCGCCCACGCGGCGTCCGCCGCCGCCAGGTGCGCGGCCATGGCCCGGGCCGGGTCGTACGGGGCGAGGAGCGCGGCGGCGGCGCACAGCGACTCGTACGCGTCGACCACCGGGCCGTCGTCCGACGCCAGGACCCCCGAGGCCAGTTCGACACGGCCCCGCACCGCGTCGTGGCCGCCCGTCGCCCGTGCCGCCGCCAGCAGTTCCCTCGCCCGCCGCGGCAGGCCCGCGAGGCGCGCCTGTTCGGCCGCCGCCACCAGGCGCTCGCCGCGCGCCCCCGTCCCGGTGGTCAGCTCCGCCGCGCGGGCCAGCGCCGCCGACCGTTCGTGGTGCGGGTGGCGGGCGCCTTCCCTCGCCGCCTCGGCGGCGAGCGCCGCGGCAAGCCGGGGGGCGGGTCCCTGCACGGACAGCGCGGTGTGCGTCAGGCGGGCGAGCGGGTTCCGGGCCCCGCCCAGGGCGGCGGCGAGCGCCCCGTGCGCCGCGCGCCGCCGGGCGGGCGCGGCCTCCTCGTACACCAGCCGCCGCAGCGGCACGGTGGCGCAGCCGACGCGGCCCGAGGACCAGACGAGCAGGCCCGCGGCCTCCGCGGCGGCGAACACGGCCCCCGGCAGCCCCGCCCCTCGCGCCGCGTCCCGGACCAGCGCGGCATCAGCCGTGCCGCCCGCCGTGCCGCCCGCCGTGTCGTCCTCCGACGCGGCGGCGACCAGCAGCAGCAACGCCCGCACCTCGTCCGGCAGTTCGTCGGGCGCCGGGCTCACCACCCGTCTCAGCGCCGCCGTGTCCACCAGCGGCCGGGGCAGCGGCACGCACCCGGCCAGACGCGCGGGGGAGAGGCGTTCCGCGAGGAAGGCGAGGAGCGCGGGGTTCCCCTCCGCCTCGGTCACCAGCTCCTCCCGTACGGAGGCGTCCACGGGCCCGGCCGCCAGGTCGTCCACCACGCACCCGGCCGGGCGGCGCGACAGCGGCCCGAGGACGACGGACGGGAGCCCCGCGAAGTCCCTGCTCCCCGGATGCCGCCGCAGCGCCGTCACCAGCACCGCCACGGGACCCGTCCGGGGCACCCCGCGCAGTACGGCGGCGAGCGCCCGCCGGGACCGTTCGTCCCACACGTGCGCGTCGTCCACGCACAGCAGCGGCGGCCCGTCGGCGGACGCGGCCCGCAGCGCGTCGGCCAGGGCGGCGCCGGTCGGCTCCTCCTCCGCCGCCGGGTGCCGCACCGTCCCGCGCGCGGTCAGGGCGTCGCACAAGGCGCGCAGCCCGCCGCCCGGTACCCGGCAGTCGCCCGGTGCCGCCGGCACCCGTACGACGGGGCCGCCCGTGAAGGAGGCCGCCGCGTGGTCCAGGAGCGCCGTGCGGCCCATGCCGGGGTCGCCGAGCAGTACCAGCAGCCCGGAACCGCCGCGGCGCGGGGCGTCCAGTACGGCGGCGACGGACCGCAGTTCCGCGTCCCGGCCATGCGGACGGGAACGCCGTTCGAGGGTCGGCTGTACGGTCATTCCCGGGACGGTAGCGATACCCGCCGCGTCCCGGAAGCCGTCCGTCCGTCGCCGCTCACGCGGCCTCCGCTCTCCGCACGCCGCCCCCGACCTGCGGGAACTCCCGTCGTTGGGCCGGTGCCCAGCCGGTTGCGGCGGACTGTGTGCCGCTGCCCAGCCGCTCGACGGCCCCGCCGGACGCCCGTCGCACCGGCACGCGGCCACCGTCCCCGCACACGGTCCCGTCCCCCTGCACGGCCACCACCCCCGCACACGGTCACCGGCCCGCGCACGGCCGGCGGCCGCGTGGAGTACGCGGCCGCCGGAAGGGTGGGAGGCCCGAGGGCCCCGGGTCAGGACTGGTGCGGGCAGTTGCCCCGGTACTCCTCGATGGTGAGGCTCGGCCGGGGCAGCGGGCACAGGAACTGCTCGTAGCGGGTGTCGTTGTCGATGAACCGCTTCAGCCACGAGATGCTGTACTTCGCGATCGTCGTGTTCGACGAGTTCGGCGCGAAGTGCGAGGCCCCGTTCAGCTCCAGGTAGGCCCGGTCCAGCGACGACGGAAGGTTCTCGTAGAACGGCTCCGCGTGGCTGGACACCGGCGCGATGCTGTCCCCGTCGGCGCCCACGATCAGCGTCGGCGTCTGGATCTCCGGCCAGGTCTTGTCCAGGTTCCACGGCGTCAGCGGGATGGCGGCCTGGAGGGACGGACGGCTCTTGGCCGCCTCCAGGCTGCCGCCGCCGCCCATGGAGTGCCCCATCACCCCGAGGCGGGTGCTGTCCACGCGGGTGCGCAGGGGGCTGACGCGCGTCAGGTAGTCCAGCGCGGCCAGGAGCTGGCGGCCGCGGCTGTCGGGCTGGTCGAGCGTCGTGTTGGTGTCGATGGTGAACACGACGAACCCCTGCGAGGCGAGGCGCGGGCCCAGCCAGGCGATCGACGACTGGGTGCCCGTGTAGCCGGGGGAGATGGCGACGGCGCCGAACGTCCCGTCGCTGGTGGTCGTCGGGTAGTAGATCGTCCCTCCGCCGAAGCCGGTCACGGCCAGGGAGGAGACGGTGGCCTGCGAGACGGCGTACGGCCCGCGCACCGCCTCGATGCTGGCGTTGGTCGGCGCGGGGCCGCGCTCGTACGGGTTGTCCGCCGCGTGCGCGCCGGGCGTCGGCCCGAGTCCGATGCCGACGAGAACCGCGACCGCCGCGAGGGCGCTGCTCAGTGAACGGGTCCTGCGCTGGGTGTGGGGGTGCTGGTGCACGACAAAGTCGTCCTCTCCGTCGTCTGGCGGGACCCCGGGGCGGCGGGCGCGCGGCCGGCAGGCGGCGGCGCACCGCCCCGGGGGTGGGTGACCCGCCGGTGGGTGGCGGAGTCACTGTGGCGGTGGACCGGCGAGGGAGGCATCGGCTATATCACCGGTCTCGGCCCGGATCACCGGTCTCGGGCGGATCACCGGTCTCGGCCCCGGATCACCGGTCCCGGCCCGGCCGCCCGTCCGGACCGGTGCGCGGCCGCCGCGCACGGTGGGCCGTCCGGTGCTCGACTGGAAGAGGGGGCCGACGAGAGGAGCGGGCGATGTACGTGCTGCGCATCGAGCACGCGGTACCGGACTACGAGGCGTGGAAGCAGGCGTTCGACGGCGACCCGCTGGGCCGTGGCGCCGCGGGCGTGCGGGCCTACCGCGTGATGCGGCCCGTCGAGGACCCGGGCCGCGTGATGATCGACCTGGACTTCGACGAGCGGGAGCGCGCCGAACGGATGCTGACCCGGCTGCGGGAACTGTGGACCCGCGTCACGGTGGCGGTCGGCCCGGAGGCCGAGATCACGGAGGTCGTGGACACCGGACAGTACTGACGAGCGCCCGGCCGCCGGCGCGGCGCCGTACCGCCGTCCGCTGACCCGTCCGTTCCGGATGGAGCACCACGACGGGCCCCGGTCGCCGCGCCGCCCGAAGGTGGAGGCAGCCACACCGTCGCGCCCCGCCACGGTGTGCCGCCGCCAGGAGGTCAGACGTGCCCACGCGCCCCGCCCGCCCCCGTACCGCCGCCCGGACGGCCGCCGCCACGGCCCTCGCCCTCGCGGCGGCGGTGGCCCCCGCGCTCGGCCCCGCCCCGGCGTACGCCGCCGCCCCCGTACGGGACGACACCCTTCAGCACCGCCTCGAACAGCTCGTCGCCGCCCCCGGCGGCCCGCCCGGCGCCATCGTCGTCCTCCACCGCACCGGCCCCCGCACCGGACAAGCCCCCCGCCGGAGCACCGGCGACGGCACCGCGCAAGGCACCGACGGCCAGGACCGTACCGAGGTGTACCGCGCCGGGGTCGCCGACCTGCGCACCGGCCGCCCGCCCCGGACGGGGGACCACATGCGGATCGCCAGCGTCGCCAAGGCGTTCAGCGGCGCCGTCGCCCTCCGCCTCGTCGACGAACGGCGCCTGCGCCTGGACGACACGATCGGGCGCGTACTGCCCGCCCTGCCCGCCGCCTGGCACCGCGTCACCCTGCGCCAGCTCCTCAACCACACCAGCGGCCTGCCCGACTACAGCGCCTCCCCCCGCTTCGCGGCGATCCTCAACCAGAACCCCCGGCACCGCTTCGACTCGCGCCGCCTCCTGGACTTCGTCGCCGACCAGCCTCTGCGCTTCACGCCCGGCAGCCGCTACGCGTACTCCAACTCCGACAACATCGCCGTCGCGCTCATGGTCGAGGCCGCCACAGGCCGCCGCTACGAGGACCTTCTCCAGGAGCTCGTGTACCGGCCGCTCGGCCTGCGCGACACGCACCTGCCGCAGGGCCACCGACTGCCCGAGCCGTACCTGCACGGGTACGCCGTCGATCCGCCCGCCCCGCCCGAGGACGTCAGCGAGGCCATCGGCGCGTCCGGCAGCTGGGCGTCGGGCGGCATCGTCTCCACCCCCGCCGACCTCGGCACCTTCATCCGCGCCCACGCCTCCGGCGCGCTCCTGTCCGAGGCGACCCGCCGCGCCCAGCGCACCTTCGTCCCCGGCGGCGCCTCGCAGCCGCCGGGCCCCGGCGCGAACGACGCGGGACTGGCGCTGTTCCGCTACACCACCCGCTGCGGAGTGGTGTACGGCCACACCGGCAACACCCCCGGCTACACCCAGCTCGCGGCCGCGACACCCGACGGCACGCGCTCCCTCACGTTCACCGCCACCAGCCAGATCCCGCTCGACCCCGAACTCCTCGCCCGTACACGCGCGTTGCAGGAGGACTTCGTCTGCGCCCTGCTGCGGCGCGACTGACCCGCGCGAACACGTCCGGGGCGCCACCCGCGAGCGGCGGGCGGCACCCCGGACGGGTGTGGTGTCAGGGCGTCAGGAGGCCCGGTACGCCTCCGTCAGCTTCGCCATCGCCGCCGACGGCTTGCCCCGCAGCAGCAGCTGGTCCGCCTCGGCGAACGGCTTCGCGGACGCCGCGGTGATGCCGCCGCCCATCTTCTGCTGGACGAGCAGCCGCGCCTTGCCGACCAGTTCACGCGCCGCCGGGGATTCACCGCGCCCGGCCGCCTCCAGAGCACGGGCACCGGCGCCGAGTACCCTCAGCGTCGTCTCACCGCCCCGCACCGGTGCCGACAGGGTGGTCAGGCCCCAGCCGTACGGGAACTGCGGGTCGTACACGGCGTCGCCGACGTTCACCGGCAGCTGCGCCTCCGACTTCGGCCACGTCACGGGCAGTCGCCCGGTGAACGGCCGCTTCCCGTACAGCACGTCGGCCACGCCGTCGCCCTCGGTGCCGGGCAGCCACGACGCGACCAGCGCGTCGATGGCGGCGAGCCGGTCCCCGATCAGCTGCGGGCGCCCCGAGACGACGAGGACCGCGCAGGGCATCTCGGCGCACACCCGGTCCACGGCCGCCTTGTCGGCGGGCGAGAGCTCCAGGTCATGGCCGTTGCCGACGTCGCCGACGCCCTCCGCGTACGGCGTCTCACCGACGACGACCACGCCCACGTCGTGCCCGGCGAGGTCCGCCGACGCGTCCTTCGAGTAGGTGATCCCCGCGTCCGGGGCGGCCTTCCGCATGCCCTCCAGGATCGTCGTGCCGGTGGTGATCGCCCCGGACGACCCCTGCCAGCTGATCGTCCAGCCGCCCGCCTGGCTGCCCAGGTCGTCCGCGTTGGACCCGGCGACGTACACCTTCTGCGACGCCTTCAGCGGCAGCACCCCTCCGTCGTTCTTCAGCAGCACCTGCGACTTGGCGGCCGCCTCCCGGGCGACGGCGCGGTGCGCGGGCGAGCCGACCTCCGCGAGGTGCGTCGTGTCGGCGTACGGCTTCTCGAACAGGCCGAGGCGGAACTTCTGCGTCAGGATGCGTGACACCGCGTCGTCGATCCGAGCCTCGCTGATCCGGCCGGCCGTCACCTCCGCCTGGAGGATGCGGGTGAAGTCCTGGTAGTTCGTCGGCACCATGATCATGTCGAGCCCGGCGTTGACCGAGGTGCGCACATCGCTCGGGTAGTCGCCGGGGATCTGGTCGATGGCCTGCCAGTCGCTGATGACGAAGCCCTCGAAGCCCATCCGGCCCTTCAGCACCCCGTTGATCATCGCCGCGTCGGCGTGCATCTTCACCGGCCCCGCGTCGTCCCCGATGATGTCGAGCGACGAGTACGACGGCATGACTGTGCCCGTGCCGCGCTTCACCGCCTCCGCGAACGGCGCCAGGTGCACCGCCTCCAGCTCCTCGCGGCTGACCCTCGTGACGCCCTGGTCGATCGTGTACGAGCCGGTGGACGACGAGCCGAAGGCCGTACCGCCGTCGCCGACGAAGTGCTTGGCGCTGGTCAGCACCTTGTCGTTGCGGGCCAGGTCCTTGCCGGAGGCGCGGCCCTGCATGCCCTCGATGACCGTCGTCATGGCCGTGACCAGCGCCGGGTCCTCACCGAACGCCTCGTACGACCGCCCCCACCGCTCGTCGCGCGTCACGCACAGGCACGGCGCGAAGTCCCACGGGACGCCCGTCGCGCGGACCTCCTTCGCGGTGACCGCCCCGGTGCGGCGCGCCAGCTCCGGGTCGCGGCCGGCGCCTATGCCGATGTTGTGCGGCATGATCGTCGCGCCGACGACGTTGTTGTGGCCGTGCACCGCGTCCACGCCGTAGATCAGCGGGATCTGGAAGCGGGTCGCCTGCGCGCGCAGCTGGTAGGCGTCCACCATCCGCGCCCACGCCTCGGGTGTGTTCGGGGTCGGCACGGAGCCGCCGCCGGAGAGCAGCGAGCCCAGCGCGTGGGAGGCGATGTCGCCCTGGGAGCGCAGCGCGTTGCGCTCGGCCTGCGTCATCTGCCCGGCCTTCTCGGCGAGCGACATCCGCTTCAGCAGGTCCGCGACCCGCTTCTTCACCGGCAGGCGCGCGTCTAGGTACGGCAGGCCGTGGGCGTTCAGGACGACCTGCGGGGTCTCGGCGGGCGCCTTGGCGCCGGTCACGGTGAGCCGCAGGGGTACCGTCTCGGCGGCCTCGGCCGCGCCGTCGCGCAGGGTCGGCACCTCCACCGTGCGCGACTCACCGGAGGGCGTCCCGGCGGGGAAGGTGACCGTGCCCGAGACGGGCGTGAAGTCCTCACCCGGCCGGGCCGTGCCGCCTTCGGTCGTGTACGCGACGGTGACCGGTTCGGTGAGCGGCCCCGACCCGGTGGTGGCGACGGAGAGCCTCACCCGCGCGGTGCCGCCTTCGTCCACGGGGTGGACGGCGGAGTCGGCGACCACCCGCGCGGTGAGGGCCGGCTCGGCCTTGCCGTACAGCTCGACGCCGTCCACGGCGAACGTGCCGGGCGAGCCGGGCGGCAGGGTGAAGGCGTACCCCCACATCGCGTTCAGCCCGAGGACCTGGTCGATGCCGCCGACCGGCTGGTAGTCGGCCCGGTAGACGAAGTCGGAGAACGGGATCTCGACCAGGTGCCAGCCCTGCCAGTCGTCGGTGAACGACGTCGTCCACAGCTCGGACGTGGCGCCGCTGCTGCCGCCGTCCTTGATCTCGAAGTGGATCCGCTTGCCCGAACCGGGCGGCAGGGGAGCGGTGTTCTGCCCGTACCACCAGAACCGGATGCCCTTGTGGGCGGTCCAGTCCGGGGCCGGCCGGTCGGTGGCGAACTCGTGGCTGAAGCCGCCCCAGCCGCTGATGTCGTAGCGGCCTTCGAGGACCTTCGCCCCCTCGGGCGCGTCGGGGCGCTCCGCGAGGGACAGCGCGGGCCGGTCGTCGGCGTCGCTGCCCCAGGTGAAGATGCCGTCGGCGGGCGGCTCCGCGAACGGCACCTCGCCCTCGAACCGGTCCACGGCGACGGGCGCCGGGTCGTCGGCGGCCGTGACGGGCGGCGCGCCCGCGAGGAGGCCGGCGAGCACGGCCGTGGCCGCGAGGACCGCCGTCCTCGCTCTGCCCCGGCGGGGGTGGGGTGGGTGGTGTCCGGGCATGGAGGCTCCTTCGGCGCTCGTCCGGTACGGGTCTCGGAGGCGGGCCCGGCGGGTGTGCCGGGCCGGGGGCCAGGCGGGGTACGGCCTGGCGGGGCGGAGGGTCAGGAGGGGGACGGCCTGGGCGGTCCGGGGGTCAGGAGGGGCGGTGGGTCCACTTCTGGTTGTCGCCGCCCGTGCAGGTCCAGATCTGGGTGCGGGCCCCGTCCGCCGACGACCGGTCCCGCACGTCCAGGCACTTGTCGGCCGCCGTGTTCACCAGGTCCCGGGTGGCGGCGTTGTACGACCAGCGTTGGGCGCCGGTCCCGTTGCACGTGTACAGCTGGACCGCCGCGCCGTCCGCCGTCGAACCGCCCGTCACGTCCAGGCACTTGCCGAGCGCCCGTACGCTGCCGTCCGCCGCGAGCGTCCAGCGCTGCGCCGCCGTGCCGTTGCACGTGTACAGCTGCACGGGCGTGCCGTCGGCGCCGGAACCCCCGGCGACGTCCAGGCACTTGCCCGCCAGGCCGGTGAACGCGCCGTCCGCCGGGGCGCCGTCGCCCGGCGTGCCGGTCCAGGTGAACGTGGCGGTGGTGCGGGCCGGGAGGGTGTACGTGAAGGACTGGTCGCCCCAGTTCACCCGCACCGACTGCGCGTTCGTGCCGCCGTTGTGCGCGATGAGCGCCTTGGAGCCGTCCGGGTTGCGCCACGCGACGTTCTGCACGGTGCTGTTGGCGGTGGAGGCGATCCGGTACGCGCCCGGGCGGACGAACTTGGTGAGGTGGCCGGTCGTGTAGTACTCGATCGTGTAGTCCACCTGACCGGCCCGCGCGCCGCCCTCCTGCACGGTGACCAGCCCGGTGCAGGTGCCGCAGCCGCCGTTGTGCGGGCCCATGTTCTGGTTGAGTGCCAGGCTCCACTTGACCAGGCTGCCGCTCCAGTTGCGGGCGTAGCCGACGATGTCCGCGAGGTCCTCGTTGTGCTGGTTCGCCACCCAGGTGCCGCCCGAGTGCTCGGTGCTGAACTGCCGTACCGCCGGGTACTGGTCGTGGACCTGGCTGCCGACGGCCGGGTCGCCGAAGTAGCCGTGCCAGGCGATCCCGCCGAACAGCGGGTCCTCGCGCACCCCCGGGTCGGCCAGCACGGCAGCGCCGAAGTTCGCGTAGTCGCCGTAGTTCCAGTCGTGCACCAGCACCCTGGTGGTGAGCCCGGCCGCGCGGAGCGCCGGGTACACGTGGTTCTTGGTGAACTCGACGAGACCGGACGGGTTCCAGTTCATGCCCGGGTAGTCCATGGCGGCCGGGTTGTCGGCGCGGCAGCAGTTGGGCTCGTTCTGCACCGACAGGTAGTCGACCTTGATGCCCGCGGCCTGGTAGCTCTGCACGTACTTGACGAGGTACTGGGCGTACGTGGGGTAGTGCTCCCACTTCAGCCAGCCCATCTGGTCCATGCGCCCGTTGTCCTTCATCCAGCCGGGCGCGCTCCACGGCACGCCCTTCACCCGCAGCGCCGGGTTGAGCTGCTTGGCCTGCGCGGTGAGGAGCCGGACGTCCGTGTCGTAGCCGTTCGCCCCGAAGTCCGCCAGGTCGCAGCACGTGTCGTCCAGCGAGACGTGGCCGGGACGCGACAGGTCGGACGCGCCGATCGGGTTGCGCACGAACGACAGGCCGATGCCGTCCGTCGGCGAGAACAACTTGCGCATCACCGTGTCGCGGGTGGCCGCGCTGACGACGCCGCCGCGCAGCAGATAGGCGGTCGTGTCGGTGATGGACGCGCCGCCGCCCTCGAACTGCTGGTACGTGGTGCCCTCGTCCACCGTGATCGTGTGCGCGGCCGTGCCACCGGCCGGGCCGAACGCGAGCGGCGCCTGCGGGGCGAGACCGCGGGTGACGGTGCGGCCCGAGGCGTCCGACGTGGTGGTCAGCCACACGTCGACGCGCTCGTTCGCGGCCTGTGCCGTGCCGGGGCCGACGGCGACGAGAGCGCCGGCGGCGAGGACGCAGGCCACCAGCGAGGCGACGAGGCGGCGGGGCCTTCCGCGTGGGGTGGTGCGCATGGTGCTCCTTCCCAGGGGGGTGGGCGCGCCGCCCGACGGGGCGCGGCACGGGGTGGGGCAGGACGGGACGGGCGACGGACGGTGGACGGTGGACGGTGGACGGTCGGACCGTGCGTGCGGTGTCGGCGATGGAGCGGGGGAGGCGCCGGAACGACCGGCCGTACGGTCTGAGGCCTTCGTTCACCGCTTGAACACGACTCGCTGCTTAACTCGCGGCTTGATTTAAGTGGCGTCACACGGTGGCCGTCAAGGCGTCACACACAAGCAACTCCCGCGCCCCACAAGCCGCAGGAACGTCGCGGACCCGGACGGACCACCACGTTCCGCGTTCAACCTGTGCAGTCCGCGCCGCCGTCGAGGGCCCGAGCGGGCGCCCTGAACCCCCCTCCCGCCCCGTACGTACCCGAGGCTGCGTCGACGACGGGAGCGGACATGACCGATCGCCAGGACACCACGGTGCGCGGACTGCGCGTCGGGGGCGCGGAACTCGCCGTCGTCCTCACCCCCGGCTGGGACGACGTGGCCGCCCTCGGCCGCGAGGAGGGCCGGCTGGCCGAGCAGCGCGGCGCCCCCGTGACCCTCGACGAGGCCGCCGGCCATCGCCTGCGCGTCTGGCCGTCGGTGGCGGGCGGGCCCGAGGCGCGCGGCAGGGCGGTCGGCCCCGCCCCGGCCCCCGTCCCGTCCTCCGTACCGCCCCCCGCCCCGGCCCCCGCTCCCGAACGGGCCCGCCCGCACGCCGAGCGCCTCGGCGAGCCGCGGAGAGGCGCAACCGCACCGCGCGCCGTCTCCATCCCGTCCCTCGGCGTCACCTCCACCCCGGAGCGCCTCGGCCAGCGGAAGGGCGGCACCATGGAGACACCCCGCGACCCCGACAAGGCGGGCTGGTACGTCCCCGGCCCCGCCCCCGGTGCCAAGGGCCCGGCCGTCATCGTCGGACACGTCAGCTGGAACGGCAAGCCGTCCGTGTTCCACCGGCTCTCCGCGATGAAGCGCGGCGAGAAGATCCGCGTCGACCGCGAGGACGGCACCACCGCCGAGTTCACCGTCGAGCGCGTCGGCCAGTACCCGAAGAACCGGTTCCCCACCGTCGAGGTCTACAAGAACACCGACCACGCCGGTCTGCGCCTCATCACCTGCGGCGGCCGGCACGACGAGTCGAGGCGGTACTGCTCCGACAACGTCGTCGTCTTCGCCCGCCTCACCGACGGCGCGTAGGGCGGTACGCGCCGGGGGCCGGCCGTCCCGCCAGGACACCGGCCCCCGGCCGCCCGCTCACTCATCCGCCCGCTCACTCCTCCACCCCATCCGGCTTGCCCCCATCCGGCTTCCCCGCATCCGCCTCTGCCGCCCCCGCTCCCGGCTCCGCCGCGGAATCCGCCGCCGCCTCGGCCTCCTGGGCCATCCGGGCCTCCATCAGCTCCGTCTCGTACTGGTCGAGGACCTCCTGCACCGTGCGGCCCGTCTGCGCGGCGACGTCCTTGATGGCCGCCGTCGCCCAGTTCGACAGGGACAGCGCGAACGCCATCAGGCCGTCGTCGCCCCGCTGGTGGCGCACCCCGAGGAGGTACGCCAGGTTCAGATACGGCACGAGATCCGGCGGCTCGGCCGGCGCGCTGTGCCGCAGCATGCCGATCGTCGTCCGCGTCGCCTCCTCGCGCAGCGGCAGGAGACGCTCGCGTTCCACCTCCGCCTCGGCGATGACCCGCCGCCGCTCTGCCTTGTCCTCACAGCCCTCCCGGTCGCCTCTTGCCGAGCACCGTACGAGCCGGGAATCCGGGCGCGCGCCACCTTCCGGGGATCCGGCCCGTCCGGCGCACCGGACCCGGCCAGGCCGCGCTCCGCCCGGTAGGATGCGCCGTCCCGCTCCTCGGCCGGGCACCGCCCTAACCGCCGGGCGGCAGGCGCGGCGGTGTCCGCGTGACGGCCAGCCCGGCCGTGCGCGCCGCGCCCGCGAAGACCAGGGCGTCCGCGAGCGCCGCGCCGTTCGGGTCGTTGTTGAAGTACGCGTACACGTCCCGTCCGTCCGGCCAGGTCTCGGCGATCCGCCCCGCCCAGGTCTCCAGGGACCTGCGCCCGTAGCGCGGCCACGGCCGGGCCCGCCCCTGGTGGAACCGCACGTACCCCCAGTCCGCCGTCCGCCACAGCGGCGTCACCGGCCGCGCCCGCACATCCGCCCAGCACAGCGCGGCGCCCCGCGCCTCCAGCACGCCCCGCACCGCGTCCGTCCACCACGACGGGTGGCGCGGCTCCACCGCGACCCGCACCCCTGCCGGGAAGGCGGCGAGGCACGCGCCGAGGAGCCCCGCGTCGGCCCGCAGTGTCGGCGGCAGCTGGAGCAGTACGGGTCCGAGCCGGTCCCCGAGCCCGGCCGCGTGTTCCATCAGCCGCCCCACCGGCTCCTCCGGGTCCCGCAGCCGCTTCACATGCGTCAGGAACCGGCTGGCCTTCACGGCGACCACGAAGTCCGGCGGGGTCCGCTCCCGCCACGCCTCGAACGTCCCGTACGTCGGCAGCCGGTAGAACGCGTTGTTGACCTCGACGGTCGCGAAGGCCGCCGCGTACTCCTCCAGCCACAGCCGCTGAGGCGTCCCCGCCGCGTAGAGGACGCCGCGCCAGTCCCGGTACTGCCACCCCGATGTGCCGACGAGAAGCACCATGCGCCCATCAAAGCATGTGATCCGGACATTTCGCCGCCTGTCGGTGCGGCCGGTGGAACCCGGCGCGGCGGGGTGCCCCGAGGTGCGGCCAACGCCCCGAACCCGCAGGCCAGTTGTGTGGTTGAATCCCTGGCCATGACGCTAGCCGCCGAGTCCGCCGAGTGGTACGCCAAGGAAGTCACGTGGATGGTCGTGGGGGTAGTCGCCACCCTGGCGGTCGGGCTCCTCACCGCGTGGGCGACCAAGAACGCGAGCCTGCGCCGCTGCCGCATCACCTACGAGGTCGTCTCGAACTCCCTGCTGCTCCCCAGCGACCACAGCGGGAACGTGTCGGTGAGCCACCAGGGCGTGCGCCTCGGGGAGCCGAGGGCCGTGACGATCTACCTGCGCAACGCGGGTCGCCGCGACATCACGAGCGACCAGTTCCACGGCGGCAGGCCCATCGCCTTCGACTTCGGCCGCCCCGTCCTCGAACTGCTGAGCGTCCAGTCGTCCGCGTCGTCCTACCCGATGGACGTGGAGCTGGAGGGCAGCGCCTTCCTCGTGCGGCCCTCCTTCATCCGGCGGAAGAAGGGCGCGGCCGTCACGGTCCTGCTGGACGGCGGTTTCGACACGGACGACCTGGCCGTCCGGCACGAGATGGTCAACGGCCGCGTGGACCTGGTGGACCATGTGAAGAACGGGGCGGCGGGGCGCCTGGGGGCGGCGGCCCTGGCCGCCGCGGCCGTCGCGTCCGCCTTCACGCTGTCGGCCTTGGTCTCGTCACTCAAGGACCTCTTCTGACCGGCGCCCGGGCCCCGGAAGACGCCGCGACGTTACGGAACGGTCAGGAACGGCGGCGCGGCTTGCCCCGCCGGGCGCCCTGCGAGACCCCACCGCCGCCGCGCCGTGCGGGCTTCCCCGCCTGCTGCTTCCCGCCACCGCCGCCGCGCCGCTGGGAGGCACCGGCTCCCGCGCCGGAGGCCGGGGCGCGCCTGGCCTTCGGCTCCTCGGCGGGCTTGCGGCCCCGGGTGCTGTTCACCGTCCGTCCGCGCACGATCCCGATGAAGTCCTCCACCCGGTCCGTCGTCCGCTCCTCCGGCCACGCGAGCGCCACCTGCGACTGGGGCACGTCCGTGACCGTCCGGTACGTGAGGTCCCTGCGGTGGTGGAGGCGGGCCAGCGACTGGGGCACGATCAGCAGGCCCACGTTCGCCGCGACCAGCTCGATGGCGTCCGCCGTCGTCGCGGGCCGCTCGAACCCGGGCCGACCCGGCGGGTTCTCCCAGGCGAGAGTGTCGTCCAGCGGGTGGAACACGACCTCGTCGGCGAGGTCGGCGGCGGTCACCTCGTCCACGGCGGCGATCACGTGGTCCTTGGGGACGACCACGACGGTCGTCTCCGTGTACAGCGGGATCGCGCTGAAGTACGGACGGTCCACCGGCAGCCGGACGAGCCCGGCGTCCGCGTCGCCCCGGCGCAGTGCGTCCTCGGCCTCGGCGGCGGACACCGCCACGAGGTCCAGAGGCACGTCCGGCAGCCTCTCCTGCCAGATCCGCACCCACTTCGCGGGTGTCGCACCCGGGACGTACGCGAGCCTGAACGAGGAGGGTGCTTCCGTGCCTGTCACCCGGCCAGGTTACCGGGCGTGGTCGGGAGCCGCGCACATGCTCGATATCCTGGACGTATGACGTCGCACCGCACCCCCCAGACGATGAAGCCCGCGACCGCGGCGAAGAAGCTGGGGATCTACCTCGAGGCCGCCCCCGCAGAGTTCCAGGAGGGGTCCGTCTCGCGCGACGAGCTGAACGCCCTCCAGACCGACCCGCCCGAGTGGCTGCGCGAGCTGCGGCGCAACGGCCCGCACCCCCGGCCCGTGGTCGCGGCCCGGCTCGGCGTCTCCATCTCGGGCCTCGCCCGCGGCGGGGTCACCGAGGCGCTCACCACCGACCAGATCGAGGCCCTGAAGGCCGAGAACCCCGAGTGGCTCCAGAAGGAGCGGGCCACCCAGGCGGAGGTCCGCAAGGAGGCCGTCCGGATCAAGGAGAAGCGCGCCGCCGGACAGGACGCCGCCGCGGCCTCCTGACCCGCGCTCCCGGCCCGCGCGCCGCCCGGCGCTCGCGCTCCCGCCCGCGCGCCCCTGAGCGCGCGTCCCCCGATACGGCTCCGGCCCGGCCCCTCCCTGTGGGGGCCGGGCCGGAGCCGTATCGGCTGTGTCAGCACCAGCGGGTGTGCCGGCAGGGGCTCCAGCCGCCCCCGTCCCCGCCGCCGGAGGAGCCGCCCGACGAGCCGCCGGGGAAGCCGTTCGGCCAGTCGGACGTGCGCTTCCGGTCCCCCGGGTACGGGTCGCGGTAGTCGGGGTCGCCGTCCCCGTCCCGGTCCGGCAGGGTCGCGTCGCGGCCCGTGCCACGGTCCGGCTCCGGACAGCCGTTGTCCGGCGACGAGAGATACAGCGTCACCCACGCGTCGTCCGGGACCTTCGCGCCCTCCGCCGGGTCGTGCCGGCACACCCGCCAGTGGTCGTACTCGCCCTCGTCGGGCAGCGAGTCGTTGACGTACGCCTCGTCCGCGCGGAGACGGTCCTCGTCCACGCCCAGCGCGAGGACCTCCGCGCGGGCGGTCTTCCACGTCTTCCACACCAGCTCGGGCATGACCGGCCACGGCATCGGCGCCCCGTCCGACGGCGGGCACGGGTCGCCGGAGTGCACGGCGGCGAAGTCCACCGTCCGGCGCCCCGGCTCCCCGCCGGTCTCCTGGAAGCACACCGTCCACAGGGAGCGGGCCATGATGTCCTTCCCCTCGTCGGACGCGTCGTGGTACGCGACGGTGTACCCGCGCTTGCTCGCCTTCGAGTACGCCACGTCGAGCCGCTCGCCCCGCAGGTCCGGAAGCGGCCGCTCCGGCGGCCGCGACGGCTGCGGACGTGACGGGAGCGACGTGGGCAGCATGAAGGGGCTCGGCTTCGCGGGCTTGGAGTCCGCCGCCGTCTCCCGCTTCCCCGCGTCCTCCGGTTCGGGCATCACCGAGCCGAGCAGCGCCATCGCGCCCACCGTCGCCGCGATCTTCCCGGCCCTCGGCCACGGGCTGCCTCGCCACACGAGGACCAGCGCCGCGACCAGCGCGGCCACCCCGAGACCGGGTGCGATCAGCCCCAGCAGCGGCACCGCGGCGACGAACCCGGCCCTGGCCCGGTTCGTCCGCCACCAGGGGCGGTGCGACGGGTCCGGCGGTGCCGAGCCGTCGGGCGGTGCGGGGTTGCCGGTGGTTCTCGGGCCGGACATGGCGGCGCCTTTCGGGTCGTACGCTCGTTCGGGCGCATCGTATCCAGCGGCGGAATGCCTCCCTCCGATGGTCCGGCCGTCCGGAACGCAGCCCGACCCGCCGCCCCGCCTGCTGCCCGGTCCGTGCCCGACCGCCGCCCGACCCGCCGCTCGCCGCCGCGCACTGACGGGCCGTGAAGGCGGCGCCCCCTCAGGTCGCGCGGAACGGGGGAGCGGCGGGCGCGGCCGGTGCGGGGCCAAGCGTCGTCGTCCCCGGCGCCGCCCGGTGGCCCAGCCCCGTCCGGTACGCGTCGAGCGCGGCCTCCACCCGCCCCGTACGGCGCAGCAGATCGCCCAGCAGCCGGCACAGGTCCGCCAGGTCGCCCGTCGCCCCGCTCCGCTCCAGCAGGCCGAGCGCCCGCACGTAGTGCTCCTCCGCGCCCTCCAGGTCGCCCCGCTCCTCGGCGATGAGTCCCAGCAGCCGGTGCGCCCCGCCCGCGTGCACCGCGCCGCGCCCGTCGTCCAGGTCCAGCACCGGCGACAGCAGCGCGGCGGCCTCCTCGTACCGGCCGAGCCGCCGCAGCACGTCCGCCAGCTCCACCTCCACCTGCGCCGTGTACAGCGCCGCGCGCCGCGCCGCCAGCATGTCCCGCGCGGTACGCAACTCCCGCTCCGCCGCCTCCAGTTCGCCGCTCTGCGCCTTGACGTAGCCGCGCATCCAGTGGCAGTGGGCTAGATCGGTGCCCAGCCGGAGCTGCCGGTACATCGCCTGGGCCTTCGCCAGCGAGGCGTCCGCGTCGGCGATGCGCCCCTCCGCGAGGAACGTCCGCGCGACCTGCCGGTGCATGCCCGCCACCAGCGCCGGGTCGTCCACCCGCGGCGCCAGGGCCAGCGCCAGCTCCGCCGCGTGCGCCGCCCGTGCGTGCGCGCCCATGTCGATGTACGGGCCGATCGCCGCCGCGTACAGCATCACCAGCGCCTCCGGATCGGCCATCCCGCCGCCCGTCAGCTCGTCGATGGCGGACTCGAGCAGGTAGCAGGCGTACCGCAGTTCACCGGCGAGCAGATGGGCGACCGCCCGCCCCCGCACCGCCCGCGCCCGGCGCGGCAGCGGCTCGTCGGCGAGGAGCCGCTCCGCCTCCGTGAAGTGCCGCGCGGCGCCCGCCAGGTCACCCGTCTCCAGGGCGCAGTCCCCGAGCCCCAGGTGCGCCTCAGCCCGCTCGGGCACCAGGTCGTGGCGTTCGGCGTCGGCGAGGAGCCGCCCGTACCGCTCGGTGGCCTCGGCGGCGGAGCCGGTGGCCAGCACTCGCTGCGCGTCGGTCAGCCCCAGGCGCAGCTCGGTCGCCAGACGGGCGGGGCGGCCGGTGGCCAGCTCCTCGTACGAGGTGCCGAGCCGCCCGGCGAGGAAGCGCAGCGCCGCCTCCGAGGGCCGCACCCGGCCGGCCTCCAGCGTGGACACGTACGCCGCCGTGTACGACGGTTCGGCCAGCTGACGTTGTGTCAGACCACGTTCCGCACGCAGTTGTTGTACGCGGCGGCCGATCTCGGCCGGTTCGTCCATGACTACCCCCTGGTCCCTGGGAGCCCCCAGTATTCAGGGTGCCGGACCATTGTGCGGCGCCCGTGCGCACCCCTACATTAAGCGGCTGGTTCACCTGACTTAAGTTCGCGATTAACTCCGGGGTCCGGCATCGCCGTTGTGCTCCCCACCCGACTCCCGTACGGCTCCCGATCGTCGTCCGCCCCGACCCCACCGCCCTCCCCCGACCCGCACCGTCCGTTCCGACCCTCGCCGCCAGGAGGCCCCGTGCGCCCCTTCCCCCCGCGCAGATCCCTCACGGCCGCCGGTGTGGCCGTGGCCGTCACCGCCGTGCTCGCCGCCGGACCCGGCACCGCCGTCGCGGGACCACCCGCCCCGCAGACCGTCCAGCGGACCGCCCTCACCGAACGGGTGGAGGTGGAGGTACCCGGCCCCGAACACGGCACCGTCGCCGGTTCCGGCCATGTCCAGGTGCCCGCCGCCGGACTGGACCGGCCCGCGCCCCGGCTCACCGGCGCCGCCGCCGAGGCCGACGGCACCGTCACCAAGGTGATCGACAACGGCCCCACGGCCGACCGGCTCGACGTCGTCGTCATCGGCGACGGCTACACCGCCGGTGAACTCGCCCGGTTCCACACCGACGCCCGCGCCAAATGGGCCGACGTGGCCGCCGTCGAGCCCTACACGACGTACCGGAACCTCTTCAACGTGTGGACCGTGGACGCCGTCTCCCGCGAGTCCGGCGTCACCGGCGACCCGGACCGCGCCGCCGTGCGGGACACCGCGCTCGGCTCGTACTTCTGGTGCGGCGACATCGAACGGCTCCTGTGCGTCGACCAGGAGCGGGTGGACGCGTACGCGGCCCTCGCCCCCGAGGCCGACCTGGTCCTGGTCCTCGCCAACAGCGCCAAGTACGGCGGCGCGGGCTACAACGAGCCGAGCAAGACCCTCGGGTACGCGGGCATCGCCACCGCTTCGGCGGGCAACGAGAAGTCCGGCCAGGTCGCCGTCCACGAGACCGGGCACTCCCTCGGGTACCTCGCCGACGAGTACTTCTACCCGGGCACACCCGGCTACGAGCGGTACAGCGGCCAGGAGCCCGGCGAGCCGAACGTGTCCACGCTGGACGCCGCCCGCATGGCCGAGCGGCACGCCAAGTGGTACCGCTGGCTGGGCGAGGAGTCCCCGGACGGCGGCACGGTCGGCGCGTACGAGGGCGGCGGCTACTACACGAGCGGCCTGTACCGGCCCACCGACGGCTCCGTCATGCGCTACCTGGGCAAGCCGTTCAACCTGCCGGGCGTCGAGGCGATGATCGCCGGGTTCTACCGGCACGCCCGCCCCGCCACCGCCCTCACCCCGGCCGGTACAACCCTGACCGGCGACCACGCGGCCGCCATCGACGTGCCGGTCCTCACCGGCCAGGACGGCCACCAGCTCACCGTCCGCTGGACCCTGGACGGCCGCGAACTGCCCCACCTGGCGGGCCGCACCGAGGTACGCGTCACCGAACTCGGCCTGCGCCCCGCCGACTTCCGCTCGCACAAGCTGACCGTCACCGTCGAGGACCGCACCGCCGCCGTCCGCGACCCGGCCCTCGCGCACACCCTGCGCACCTCCTTCGACTGGCGCGTCCGCCGCTGAGCCGACCACCGGCCCGACCCCCCCGCCCCCGGGCCACCGGACCAACTCCACGCCACCCGGCCACCGGCCCGACCCCAAGCCCCGGCCACCGACCGGCCCCCGGCGGCGGCCCCGCCCACCCGCACCCACGCGGGTGGGCGGGGCCGCCGGTACGGCTACCGGGCGCCCGCGAGCCGGTCCGCCACCCCCTCCGGTACGAGGGCGTAACCCGCCGGGCGGGCGGTGAACGTGCCCCGGCCCTTCGTACGACCGCGCAGCCGCGTCGCGTAGCCGAACAGCTCAGCCATCGGCACCACCGCCGACACCGCCGTCGTGCCCGCCCGTGCCGTGGACCCGCCGACCCGGCCGCGCCGCGCCGCCAGGTCACCGAGCACCCCGCCCAACGCGTCGTCCGGCACCGTCACCGTGACCTCCGCCACCGGCTCCAGCAGCGCCGACCCGGCCGAGCGCAGCGCCTCCCGCAGCCCGAAGCGGCCCGCCGCGCGGAACGCGAGCTCCGAGGAGTCCTTGGAGTGCGCCGCCCCGTCCGTCAGCGTCACCCGCAGCCCGGTCACCGGATGCCCGCCGAGCGGACCCTCCGCGAGCGCGTCCCGGCAGCCCGCCTCCACGGCGCGGACGAACTCCTGCGGCACCCGCCCCCCGGTCACCGCCGACCGGAACTCGAACGCGCCGCCCGTCCCCGGCGCCACCTCCAGAGGCTCCACGTCCAGCACGACATGCGCGAACTGCCCGGCGCCGCCGTCCTGTTTGACATGCCGGTACACCAGCCCCGACACACCCCGCACGACCGTCTCCCGGTACGCCACGCGCGGCCGGCCCACGGCGACCTCGAGACCGTGGCCGCGGCGCACCTTCTCCACCGCCACCTCAAGGTGCAGTTCGCCCATGCCGGACAGCACGGTCTGCCCCGTCTCCGGGTCGCTCCGCACCACCAGCGACGGGTCCTCCTCGACGAGCCGGGCCAGCGCCGCCGCCAGCCGCTCCGTGTCGAGCGACCGCCGCGCCTCGACGGCGACGGACACGACCGGCTCGGCCGCGTCCGGCGGTTCCAGCACCAGCGGCGCGCCCGGCGCGCACAGCGTCGTACCCGCGCGCGCCGCCTTCAGCCCGACGACGGCCACGATGTCCCCCGCGACCGCCCGCTCGGCCTCGGCGTGCCGGTCCGCCTGCACCCGCAGAATCCGGCCGACCCGCTCGGCGCGCCCCGCACCCGTGTCCAGCACCGCGTCCCCCTTGTCCAGCGTTCCCGAGTACACCCGCAGGAACGTCAGCCGACCGGTCGCCGTCGCCTGCACCTTGAACGCCAGCGCGGCGAACGGCGCCGCCGGGTCGGCCGCCCGCTCCTCCACCGCCTCGCCCAGCGTCCCCCGCACCGGCGGCACGTCCACCGGCGACGGCAGATACGCCACCACGGCGTCCAGCAGCGGCTCGATCCCCCGGTTCCGGTACGCCGCACCGCACAGCACCACGACACCGGCACCCTCCCGGGTCAGGTCCCGCAGCGCCGCCGCCAGCGTGCCGTCGGAGAGCGCCGACGTGGAGCAGAACTCCTCCAGGGCGGCCGGGTGCAGCTCCGCCACCGCCTCCTCCAGCAGCGCGCGCCGCCGCGCCGCCTCGTCCCGCAGCCCCTCCGGCACGGGCACCTCCTCGTACCCGTCGCGCCCGTCGGACCACAGCAGGGCCCGCATCCGCACGAGGTTCACGACCCCGGTGAAGCCGTCCTCCCGGCCGACCGGCAGCTGCGCCACCAGCGGCACCACGGCGAGCCTCTCCCGGATGGACACGGCAGCCGCGTCCAGGTCGGCGCCCGCCCGGTCCATCTTGTTGACGAACGCGATACGCGGCACCCCGTGCCGGTCGGCCTCCCGCCACACGGCCTCGCTCTGCGGCTCCACCCCGGCCACCGCGTCGAACACGGCGACCGCCCCGTCCAGGACGCGCAGCGAACGCGTCACCTCGTCGGAGAAGTCCACATGCCCGGGGGTGTCGATGAGGTTGATCCGGTGGCCGTTCCAGACGCAGCTGACGGCGGCGGCGAAGATGGTGATGCCCCGGTCGCGTTCCTGTGCGTCGAAGTCGGTGACGGTGGTGCCGTCGTGGACCTCGCCCCGCTTGTGCACGGCGCCCGTCAGGTACAGGACGCGCTCAATCACGGTGGTCTTCCCGGCGTCCACGTGGGCGAGGATGCCGAGGTTCCGCACGGCGCCCAGAGCGGCGGAAGCGGTGGAGGCGGCAGCGGTGGCTGCGGCGGTGGTGCCGGAGCGGTGACGTGGGTCGGTGGTACGCACGGCCCGTGGCCTTTCTGGCGGTGAAACGTGTCATGGGCGGGCGCGATTCCCCGTGAACGAAGACCGACACGGCATACCCGGACACGGCCGGGCACCCCCCGTGCCGGTTGACGGCACGCCGCGTCGGCCCGGCACCACGGCCGGACAGGGCAGCACAGAGAGAGAAGAGGGGGGTGACGTCTCGTCACGGAAGCGACCGGTGCCGGCCGCGCAGCGGGCACCGGGCCTACGAAGACACCAGGATCACGTCGTACCGCGACCAGGGGGCGGCGGCGACAGCGGTGCGCTCTCGCACGGTCGGGCCCCCTTCACTCGTCGTCCGGTCACTCGTGGCGGCACGCCCCGGCAGTCCGCCGACGGCGCGCACCGCGAGTGTAGTGAGCGCCCCGCGCACTCGGCACTGTGTTTTCCGCGCGGTGGCGGTCCCTTGAATCTCCCCTTGGGGGAGCTCCTAGCGTCGGCGCGGCACGAAGCGAGAGCGAGGAGGGCTCATGACGGCGTTCGTACTGGTGGGCGAGGTCTTCACCGGCGGCTGGATCTGGGACGACGTGGCGGACCGGCTGCGCGGGACGGGAGCCGAGGTGTATGCGGCGACCCTCCCGAGCGGCCCCGGAGCCGACCTGGAGGCCCACGTCCGGCACATCGTGGACCTGATCGACGGGGTCACCGGCACCCCTGTGGTGCTGGCCGGGCACGGCTACGGCATCCACCCCGTACTGGGTGCCGCCGACCGGCGCCCGGAGCGTACCGCCCGGATCGTCCACGTGGACGCGGGCATGCCACAGGACGGCGACCCGGCCCTGAAGCTGGTCCCCGACGAGGCCGTACGGGAACGGCTGCTGCGCCAGGGCGACGATGCGGAGCCGGTGGCGCCGCCCGCGTCGCCGGAGGACTGGACCCGCTGGGGCAGCACCGAGGGCGTACCCGCCGCCGCCCTGGAACGGCTCACCCGGCAGGCCGTGCCGCACCCGCCGCGCACCCTGACCGCGCCCCTGCGGCTGACCGGCGCGTACGCGAAGGTGCCGACGAGCGGGGTGCTGTGCGTGGCCAACGGGACGAGCATCGAACTCGTGCAGGCGCTCGTCGGCCTCGGCGACCCGCGCCTCCAGGCGCTCAGCGATCCGCGGGTGTCGTTCTTCGAACTGCCCACCGGGCACTGGCCGATGCTGTCCGCCCCCGGCGAGCTGGCGGACGCCCTGCTCGGCGCGGCGGCTGGCGAGGGCCTGCGGCTGACCCCGCCCGGGGCCGAACCGCCGACCCACCTGCGGCCGTTCCTGCTGGACCTCCCCGAGAGGCCCCGCGAGCGGCACGGGAACACCGACCTGTACATCCCCGACGGCGCCACCCCCGAACGGCCCGCGCCCGCCGTGGTGTTCGTGCACGGCGGCCCGGTGCCCGCCGGGGCGGCCCCGACGCCCCGCGACTGGCCCGCCTTCACCGGCTACGGGCGGTACGCGGCGGGGCTCGGCGTCGTCGGTGTCACCCTCGACCACGGGCTGCACGACCTGGACGGCTACCCCGACGCCGCCGACGACGTGCGGGCCGCCGTCGATGCCGTACGGGCCGATCCGCGGGTGGACGCGGACCGGATCGCGCTGTGGTTCTTCTCCGCGGGCGGCCTGCTGTCGGCCGACTGGCTGGCCGCGCCGCCGCCGTGGCTGCGCTGCGTCGCCGCGACGTACCCGATTCTCGCGCCGCTGCCGAACTGGACGACGGGCTCCCGCTTCCGCCCGGCCACCGCGGTGCGCGCGGCCGGGCGCCTGCCCCTCGTCGTGACGCGTGTGGGACGCGAACGCCCCGAGATCGCGGTGACCGTCGAGGCGTTCCTCACCGAGGCCGCCGCCTGCGGGTCTGCGGTTGAGGTGGTCGACGTCCCCGGCGCGCACCACGGCTTCGAGACCATCGACCACACGGACGAGGCCCGTGCGGCCGTGGCGGACGCCGCGCGCAGGGTCATCGGCCACCTGCGCGCCTGACGGTCACAGACCGCCGGTCTGGAGGAGCCGGTTGGGGGAGGTCTTGGACACGGTGAGGGTGTTCTTCACGGACTGGTCCACGAGCCACCCGGCGACGGTGCCCGGCGCCGCCGTGGGGTTCTGCGCCTTGTACAGCGCGGCCACCCCGGCGACGTGCGGGCTCGCCATCGACGTACCGTCCAGGGCGACGCTGCCACCGCCGAGCCGGGCCGACCTGATCTGCGTACCGGGCGCGTAGATCGACAGGCACGGGCCGAAGTTGGAGAACGACGCCTCCTGGTCGAGGTGGTTGCTCGCGCCGACCGTGAAGGAACCCGGTGCGCTGGCGGGGGAGATGCCACAGGCGTCCACCGCCGAGTTCCCCGCGGCGACGACGGGCAGGACGCCCTTCTCGTACAGGGCGGTGGCCGCCGCGTTCACCGCCTCCGAACGAGGCCCGCCGAGCGAGGCGTTGAGGACGGCCGGGGCGTTCCCGGCGTTCGCGGCGGCCCACTCGAAGCCGCCGATGATCCCGGACCAGGAGCCCTTGCCGTCGCAGCCGAGGACGCGCAGGCTCACCAGGCGCACCTGCCGGGCAACGCCGAACGTGGAGCCGCCGACCGTACCCGCGACGTGGGTGCCGTGACCGTTGCAGTCCTGGCCGCGCCGCCCGTCGCCCATCGCGTCGTACCCGAAGTACGCCCTCCCGGCGAACTCGGGGTGCGCGTAGTCGATGCCGGAGTCGAGGATGAGCGCGTACACGCCCGCGCCGGTGCCGTTGACGTTGAACTGGCCGTTGAGCGGCAGGTACGGCTGGTCGATCCGGTCCAGGCCCCAACTGCTCGCCGCGACACGGGTGCTCGGCGTCCCCTCCCGCACCGGTACGGCCGTGACCTCCGCGTCCTGCTCGACGGCGGCGACCTCCGGCATGTTGCGCACGGCGGTGAGCTGGGCGGGGGACATCTTCGCGGCGAAGCCGTTGAGCACCTGGCTGTACGAGTGGAGCGGGGTGACCCCGGCCATTCTGGCCGCGTGCGCGGAGGCGACGTTCGGCTTGAGCGTGACGATGTACTGGCCGTCGATCCCGCCCACCGCGTGGGTGCGCAGGGGGGCGGGCGCGGTACGGGCCGGTTCCGAGTCGGCCTGGGCGGCGGGTGGCGCCGCGAAGGGCAGCAGCAGGAGCAGGGCGACGGATGCGCAGCGCGCGGACAGTCTCATGGACGACTCCGATCGGTCGGTGACGGCGGGCGACGTTCGTGTCCCACCGGCGCGCCCGCCCCGGAGGGGCGGTGTAGCGCCGACAGGAATCTGGGCGCGGGAAGGTCCCGCCACGCCGCCGTGACCGGGTCACGCCATTAGTCCGATGAGATGCCGTCGGGCCGTACGGGCACGCCCGTGCCGGTACCGGCACCGCCCGCGCCCGTACACGAGGGCGCCGGGGCGCCGTCAGCGGTCGTCGCCGGTCGCCTCACGGTGGGTCAGGTTGGCGCCCGAGCGCGGGTCGAAGACATGCATGTGGGAGGTGTCGACGTACAGCTCCGCCGGGCTGCCCTCCCGCACCCGCGTCCCCGTGCTCAGCCGGGTGACGATCTGGTGCCCGCCGCCCCCCGTCTCGGCCGCCCCGGAGTCCGCCGCCAGCTCCGCGAGGTCCGCGCTGTCGGCCGGCTCCCAGCCCTCCTCCGTGAAGTGGGCGAACACGTCGGAGCCCAGCGACTCCACGACGTCCACCATCGCGGTGAACCGGGCGCCCGGCAGCTCCGGGTCGACCAGTGCCGCGTCCTCGAACGCCTCCGGCCGCAGACCCACGATCAGGTCCCGCGCCGCCCCGGCCGCCTCCAGCCGCCCGCGTACCCCCGCGTCCAGCGGCAGGTCCCCGACCACGGTCCGCAGCATCCCCTCCTCCAGCGTGGCGTGGAGGAAGTTCATGGCGGGCGACCCGATGAACCCGGCCACGAACAGGTTGCGCGGCTGGTCGTACAGGTGCTGGGGGGTGCCGACCTGCTGGACGACCCCGCCGCGCATCACCACCACCCGGTCCCCGAGCGTCATCGCCTCGGTCTGATCGTGCGTCACGTACACGGTGGTCGTGCCGAGCCGCTGCTGGAGCCGGGAGATCTGGGTGCGCATCTGCACCCGCAGTTTCGCGTCCAGGTTGGACAGCGGCTCGTCCATCAGGAACGCCTTGGGATCACGGACGATGGCGCGGCCCATGGCGACCCGCTGCCGCTGGCCGCCCGACAGGTTCGCCGGTTTGCGGTCCAGGTGGTCGGTCAGGTCGAGGATGCGCGCGGCCTCCTCGACCTTCTCGCGGACGACCGCCTTGTCGGTCTTCGCCAGGCGCAGCGCGAAGCCCATGTTGTCCCGTACGGTCATGTGCGGGTAGAGGGCGTAGCTCTGGAACACCATGGCGATGTCGCGGTCCTTGGGCGCCTTGTCGTTGACGACCTGCCCGTCGATGCGGAGCGTGCCCTCGGTGATGTCCTCCAGGCCCGCGATCATGTTGAGGGTGGTGGACTTCCCGCAGCCGGACGGGCCCACGAGGATGACGAACTCGCCGTCGGCGACGGTCAGGTCCACGTCCCGCACGGCCACGGCACCGTCCGGGTACCTCTTGGTGATGCCCTCGAGAACGATCTCGGCCACTGTCGGTGCTCCTTGGAGGGAATGCCGTAGGGGAGGGGGAGGGGCCGCCGGTCAGCCCTTGACGGCGCCCGAGGTCAGTCCGGCGACGATGCGCCGCTGGAACAGCAGCACGAAGACGATGATCGGCACGGTGATCACCATCGCGGCGGCGGCGATCGACCCGGTCGGCTCCTGGAACTGGCTGCTGCCGGTGAAGAACGCGATCGCCGCCGGTACCGTCCGCGCCGACTGCGTGGAGGTGAGGGAGATCGCGAAGAGGAAGTCGTTCCAGCAGAAGATGAAGACGAGGATCGCCGTGGTGAACACGCCGGGCGCCGCCAGCGGCGCGATCACCAGCCGGAACGCCTGCGCCGGGGTCGCCCCGTCCACCTTCGCCGCCTTCTCCAGGTCCCAGGGGATCTCCCGGAAGAACGCCGACAGCGTGTAGATCGCCAGCGGCAGCGAGAACGTCATGTACGGCAGGATCAGCCCCGGCCACGTGTCGAACAGGCCGAGCGCCCGCTCGATGTCGAACAGCGGCGACACGAGCGAGATCGGCGGGAACATCGCGATCAGCAGCGAGAGCCCGATCAGCAGCCGCTTGCCCGGAAAGCGCAGCCGCGCGACCGCGTAAGCGGCCATCGTGCCCAGCACCACGGCGATGACGGTGGCGATCGACGCGATGCCGATCGAGTTGACCAGCGCCCGGGTGAACTCGGACGTCTCGAAGATGCCCCGGTAGTTCTCCCAGGTCCACCTGGTCGGGAAGAAGTTGCCGTCCGTGAGCGTGGACGGGTGCTTGAAGGACAGCGCCGCGATCCACCACACCGGGAACAGCGCGTACGCGACGACGACGATGTTGGCGACCGTCCACCCGGTCAGATGACGTTTCCCCGCACCGGCCATCAGCGGCCACCCTCTTCGGCTCCGGGGGCGGCCGCCCCGAACAGCTTGACGAACGCGAAGGCGATCAGCGCCACACAGAGGAAGATCAGCACGGAGACCGCCGACCCGATGCCGAGGTTGAGCGCGGTGAACAGGTTGTCGTAGCCGAGGATCGACACCGAGCCGGTGCCGTGCGCACCCGCAGTCAGCACATAGATGCTGTCGAAGACCCGGAACGCGTCGAGGGTGCGGAACAGCAGCGCCACCAGGATCGCCGGCTTCATCAGCGGCAGCGTCACCCGGGTGAACCGCTGCCAGCCGCCCGCCCCGTCCACCATCGCCGCCCGCAGCGTCTCCTCCGGCACCAGCGCCAGACCGGCGAGCAGCAGCAGCGCCATGAACGGCGTCGTCTTCCACACCTCCGCCAGGATGATCAGCCCCAGCGCGGGCCACTGCTCCGTCAGCGGTGCCTCACCGGCCGGGAGCAGCGCGGCGAGATAGCCGGTGCCGGGCGTCCAGGCGTACTGCCAGGAGAACGCGGCGACGACGGTGACGATGCCGTACGGCACGAGGACCGCCGTACGGACCGTGCCCCGGCCGACGATCGTGCGGTGCATCACCATGGCGAGCGCCATCCCGAGCACCAGCTCGATCGCGACGGACACGACGGTGATCAGCACCGTCACCCCGAACGCCTCCCACCAGAACGGCGACGACAGGACCGCCGCGTAGTTGCTCAGCCCGACGAACTCGGCGCGGGCGGGGAAGCGCAGGTCGTAGCGC
The DNA here is from genome assembly GCF_000478605.2 of Streptomyces thermolilacinus SPC6. GTDB lineage: Bacteria > Actinomycetota > Actinomycetes > Streptomycetales > Streptomycetaceae > Streptomyces > Streptomyces thermolilacinus. The sequence continues at coordinate 6,080,925 of NZ_ASHX02000001.1, forward strand.
TGGAGCGACAGGTAGATGGCATAGCCGATCGGGTACGCGGTCACCGCCGCCATCACCAGGACGGCGGGCGCGCACAGCAGCCAGCCGAGCCGGCGCTCCTGCCGGGCGCCCTCGGAGAGCCGCGCGTCCACCGCGGCCGTGTCCACGGCGCGGCTGCCGCCCTGTTCCGCCGTCGCGCGTTTCACGGGATCAGCCCCTTCGACTGGAGGGCGTCCTCGATCTGGCCCGCGATCGTGTCCACGGACCGGCGCGGATCGATCGCCGAGGGCGGGGACAGCGTGTGGGCGATGACGATGGACACGTTCTGGTAGGCGGGGGTCTGGGGGCGGACGCTCGCGTTCTCCAGCGCCTGGTAGATCGCGTCGGCGAACGGGTAGTTCTTGACGAACTCCTTGTCGGAGTACAGCTCCCGCAGGGTCGGCGGCAGCCCGCCGTTCACGGCCGCCGCGATCTGGTTCTCCCGGTTGCGCAGGCACAGCGCCGCCTCGAACGCCTGCCGGGGATGACGGGAGTACGCGCCGACGGCGAGGTCGATCCCCCCGATCGTCGGCCTCGCGGGCCGTGACGCGTCCACCCTCGGGTACGGCGCCCACCGGAAGTGCTTGAACAGCTCCGGGTTGTTCGCCTTCATCGACGGGTGCACGAACGGGTAGTTGAGCTGGAACGCCGCCGTCCCGGACTCCATCGCCAGCCGGTTCTGGTCCTCCATCTGGTTCGGCAGCGACGGGTCCGCCGCCGGGGACCTGGCCAGGTTCCGCATGATCGTCGCCGCGCGCACGGCGGGCTGCCCCAGGGACGGGCCGGTCGCCCGGGCGTTCAGGATGGAGCCGCCCGCGCTCGCGACGAGCGTGTTGAACCAGACCGTCAGGCCCTCGTATTGGGCGCCCTGGATCTCCACGTAGTGCGGCTTGCCCTCGGCGGCCAGGCGGCGCGCGGCGTCCAGCATCTCCGCCCAGGTGCGCGGCGGCCTGTCGACCAGGTCGGCGCGGTACCAGAGCAGCTGCGTGTTGGTGTTGTACGGGACCGCGTACAGCCGGTTCTTCCACGTGCCCGTCCGCAGCGGCACCTCCAGGGTGCCCTCCTCGGCGCGTCGGCGCAGGTCGCCGGTCCACGGAAGGATCCAGCCCGCCTCGGCGAACTCGGCGGCCCAAGTGACGTCGAGGCCCATGACGTCGATCGACGTGTCCTCGGCGGCCAGCCGCCGCACCAGCTGCTGCCGCTGTCCGTCGGCCGTGCGCGGCAGCTTGTGGTAAACGATCCGGTAGCGGCCGCCCGCGTCGCGGGTGCAGTTGCGGGCCGCGGCGGCCAGGGCGCCGGAGTCGTCGGGGAAGTTGTACCAGTTGATGGTGGGCGGCCCGGCCTGCGCGTCGGAGCCGCAGGCGGCGAGCGGCGAGGCGAGCAGCGGCAGGACGAGCAGCGCCCGCAGCCCGCGTACGGCGCCGCGCCCGCGCCCGCGTCCTGCGCTCGGCCCGCGTCCTGTGGCCGGCCCGCGTCCTGTGCTCGGCCCGCGTCCTTGGCCGCGCCCCCGCACCAGGCCGCGTACGAGGCCGAGCGTCCGGCCGGCCCCGTCGCCGCCCGGCAGGTCCCGCCCGTCCGCCCGTCCGCGCCGCGGTGCGTGTTCGCGCCGCGGCGCGCGTTCGTGCGCGGGGCGGTGGTCCGGCGCGGGCTGTCCGGTGAGCGTCTCCCCGCCGCGCCCACCGGCCCGCACCGGCCGCCGGTGGGCGGCGTCTTCCGGGACCTCTCCTGACATGGGCCCGACGGTAGGCCGCGCCGCCGCGCCCGGCCGGGCGGCACGGGCGCCCGCCGCGTACGGCCACCCGACTGGCCGACGCGGACGCCCGCGCGCCGCGCCGCCGACGCGGGTCCTATGCGCGGCCTCCGTCGCCGGGCTCCGCACCGCCGGGCCCGGGGCGGCCGGGCCGGGGCGGGTGTACGCGGACCGGGCCCACCCACAGCAGGCCGCCGCCGCGGGCCGGGACATCGCGGTGAGTGGCGGCCGGGCGCGGCGCGGGGCGCCCCTGCTGCCGGGCGGACCGGGCGGCGCGCCGGCTGGCCTCGTCGTACGCCGCGCGCCGCACCGGGTCGCGCAGCACCTCGTACGCCGCGACGACCTCCCCGAACCGGGCGGCCGCCGCCCGGCGTTCCGGGTCGCCGCGCGCCGGGGCGCTGTCCGGGTGCAGCGCGCGGACGAGCCCCCGGTACGCCGAGGCGATCTCCCCGGCGCACGCCGTCGGCGCCACGCCCAGCACCGCGTACGGTCCCGTCCCGTCGCCACCTCGCAGCCGTCCGTCCGTACCCCCGCGTCCGCCGGACCCGTGAAGGTCAGCCGAGGGAACGCCGGTCGTGGTCGCTGGCCCGGCGCAGCTCGTCCGTCCGCCGCGCCACGTCCTCCACCCGCGCCGCCAGCTCCGGGTGCCGCCCCCGCAGGTGCGGGCCCGTGTCGGCGAGCGGGCCGATCAGACCGGCCGCGTCGTCCCCGGCGAGCGCCTCCGCCAGCCGCCCGATCGGCGTGCGTGCCTGCCGGGCGAGGTCGTCGAGCGCCGTGATCTGCCCGGCCAGCTGCCGCAGGTCCGCCGCGTGCCGCCGCGCCCAGGCGCTCACCGACCGGTCGGCCGCGCGCCGGTCACGGGTCGCCTTGACCCGCTGGTCGCCCGTCGTGCCGCGCTCGCCGTCGGGCCGCAGGCGCAGATAGCGGCGCTCGGCCGCCTGCCGGCTGGCAACGCCGAGCGGCCCGGCCAGGTCGGCCCAGCTGGCGCCGGCCGCGCGGGCCGCCTCGATGAGCGCGGGCTCCCAGTCCGACAGGCGCTGCCGCACCTCCCTGAGCAGCAGCAGCGCCGCGAGGGTGTCCTCGGCGGCGGAGGGCTCCGGCCGCTGCCCGTCCGCCGGGGCCTCGTGCGCCGCGCGGATCGCCTCCCCGATGGTGCTCAGCGCCGCCGCGGCGGCGACGAACGAGCCGGGGGCCGGCGGTGAGTGCGGCGTCGGCTGCTCGGCTTCGCTCACAGGGCCTCCTCACGCGGATCGGTGGTCGTCGTATCGATGACATAAGGGATTGTCATCGTTCCGATGACATGTTACAACGGGAGACAGGTGACCGCATTGGCATGAAGTGCCGAGTCGATGGAGGTGTCCGACGATGTTGATGCGCACCGACCCGTTCCAGGAGTTCGACCGGATCGCCCAGCGGCTCCTCGGCACGTCCGGCACGTGGTCGCGGCCGACCGCGATGCCGATGGACGCGTACCGCGAGGGCGACGAGTACGTGATCGCCTTCGACCTGCCCGGCGTGGACCCGGACGCCATCGACGTGGACGTCGAGCGGAACATGCTGACGGTGAAGGCCGAGCGCAGGCCGCAGACGAAGGCCGGGGACGTGCAGATGGAGCTGTCCGAACGGCCCCTGGGCCTCTTCTCCCGCCAGGTGATGCTGGCCGATACCCTCGATGTGGAGAACATCAAGGGCGACTACGACGCGGGTGTCCTGACCCTGCGCATCCCGATCGCCGAACGCGCCAAGCCGCGCAAGATCGCCATCAGCGCCACCGGCGAGGGCTCGCGCAAGGAACTCGACAGCTGATCCACAACTGAGGGACCCCGCTCGCAGCGCGACCGGAGGGCGGACGCCCCCGCCCTCCGCCGGCCGGAAGGGGCGCGTGATGCAGATGTCATGGGAGCCGTTCCTGGACGCCGTCCGCGAGCGCGGCGAGTACGCCTCGCGGCACGAGGCGGAGCGCGCGGCCAGAGTGGTCCTGGCGCTCCTCGGCGCGCACCTCGTCGGCGAGGTACGGGCCGAGCTGGCCGCCCGGCTGCCGGAGACGTTCGAACTGATCCTGCTCAATCCCCTCCAGGCCGCCGAGCCGCTCTCCCCGGAGCGGTTCGTCCGCGCCACCGCGGCGTGGATCGAGGGAGCCACCGAGGAGACCGCCAAGTGGGACGTCGGCGCCGTGCTGAGCGTCGTCTCCGAGGCCGCGGGCGCCGACCTCACGCGCCGGGTCCTCCTCCAGCTCCCTCCGGGGTACGACCTTCTCTTCGGCCGCGCAC